>CAZMBZ010000190.1:0-6916 GCA_964564285.1 uncultured Planctomycetaceae bacterium
ATCGAATGGAGCTGGAGAGACTCGAACTCTCGACCTCCTGCATGCCATGCAGGCGCGCTCCCAACTGCGCCACAGCCCCGATTGGGATAGCACGGACACGAAATCGCGCCTGTGCTTATTCAATTATAAAATACCGACTCTCATTAAGAGGCATCTTTTATCATTTTCGGCCGGGGCGGTCAAGACTTCTAGTGAGAAAGCACCAACAAAAAGTTTTGCCAGCCATGCGGCGAGTCTGCGCCGCATTCGTGGGCGCGCTCTCTTGTCTCGGGTCGTTGCTGCGTTAGAATGCCCAAATGTCAAAGAATACATCCTGGTCAAATCGCCTTGCTCGCGGCCTGGCTGAGGTGGCGGGGCAATCCCTGAGGACCAGCTTCGATTTATTCAAGGTCGTTGTGCCGATTATCATCGTGATTCGGATATTGGACCAGCTTGGGCTGGTCAAGTACCTCGGGGTCGCGCTTGGGCCGGTGATGAAACTGGTGGGCCTGCCCGGTGAGACCGGACTGGTCTGGGCGATGGCGATGGTTACCAACCTTTACGGTGGCGCGGCTGCGATGGTGTCGCTGGATGTGCCCATAACTGTCGCCCAGGCCACCGTGCTGACGACGATGATGCTCATAGCCCATGGCCTGCCGGTTGAGTTGCGGATCGCCCAGAAGGCGGGCGTCCGATTACGCGTGATGGCAATTATTCGCATCGGTGGGGCGTTCCTGGCTGGGGTAATCCTCAGCCGCATATACGCCGCCGGCGGATGGCTTCAGCAGCCTAACAGGGCAGTCTTCAGCGCCGCCGAGCGTGATGACTCCTGGCTGGGCTGGCTGGGGGGGCAGGGGATATTCATGCTGAAGGCGGTGGTTATCATCTTCGCGCTGATAACCTTGCTGCGAATCCTCAAGGCTATCGGCGTGATGGACCTGCTGACTCGCCTTCTCGAGCCGGGCCTGCGCCTGCTGGGCATGAGCCGCGACGCTGCTCCGGTGACGGTCATCGGCATGACGTTGGGAATTACCTACGGCGGGGGGCTCATCATCCAGGAGGCCCGTTCGGGTATCCTCTCCAAGCGTGATGTGTTCTTCTCCATGGCCCTGATGAGTCTGTCCCACAGCCTCGTCGAGGACACGATCCTGATGATGCTCCTGGGCGGGCACCTCTCGGGTATTCTTGGCGGAAGGGTGGTGTTTTCGCTGCTGGCGATCTTCCTGTTGGTGCGTTTGCTGGCAAGGCTGTCGGAGAAGACTTTCGAGAGGTACTTCTGCCGGCCAACCGGGACGTAGCGAACCAAGTCGCGCTTGTGCGACTAATCGAAACAATCGCACCGCAGCAAACGCAACGTGCTGCTGTAGCTGCCATAGCTTTCGCCAGATCGGGGAGATTATGATCGTTGCGTTTGTCGGTCTTGTTCCCGTCCTTTCGTCCCTTTTCAGGAACTTTGGCTCCTCAGAGCAATCTCGTTTTCGACCTTGCTTGCTGAAGTCTGCGGTTCTGGTTTTCCAGCACTTTCCATCACGAGAAAAGGATATTCGCAAACCGCCGTATTTTTCGCGAAATATCCGCACGCCTGCCTCGACCATCCAATCAGGGCCAGGATAGCCCAGTCAAGAGTTGACATTGAGAACTCGGTATCAAGGTGCATTGCAAACGTCATTTGGCAAAGGAAGCGAAGGAGTCACATCATGATCGGAAAGACAATCAAGTACGTAGTGGCGCCGCTGTTGGTCCTGCTGGTGGTTGGCGGGCTGATGTTCGGGTCGGATCTGGGCAGTTATATCTCCAGTTCCTATAACGGCATGCGCGCATCGGTCAAGGAGAGCGTCCCGACCGAATTCGAGTTGCAGCGTGCCCGCGATCTGCTGGAGCAGATCGTTCCGGAGATGCACGCCAACATCAGGCTGATCGCCCAGGAAGAGGTCGAGGTCGAGAACCTCAATCGCGATATAGCCAATTGCAAGCAAGGCTTAGGCGAGGAGAAGGTTCGCATCGAGAAGATCGGCCATCTGCTGAGCGGCCAGGCGAAGGTCTTCCAGATCAGCAACCGCCAGTACACCCGCCAGGCCGTCAAGACGGACCTGTCCCGGCGGTTCGATCACTACAGGGAAGCCGAGATGGTACTTCAGGGCAAGCGACGCCTCCTGGCAAGTCGCGAGCAGTCCCTGGCCGGAGCGGTGGCGGCGCTTCAGCGGGCACGCAGCCAGAAGGATCTCCTGGCCGACAAGATCGAGTCCCTGGCCGCCCAGCATCGGCTGGTGGTGGCGGCGTCGGTCGGCTCGAAGTTCCAACTCGAAAGCTCCAAGCTCGCACAGACCGAGAAGCTCATCAGGCAGATCAAAAAGCGTCTCGATGTGGCCGAGCGAGTTCTGGCTCACGAGGGCAGCTTCGTCCAGCCGGTCGAGGTGGATGTTATCGACGAAAAAGATCTGCTGACGCAGGTCGATGAGTACTTCCATCCCGCCAAGGCTGAAGCCGTTGCCGAGGCCCAGAACGACGCCACGGCCGGCGAGAAGCTCGCTCGGACGCCGCAAGATTCGCAAGAGTAATCCCTTCTGAGTATGCCCGGGCCGGCGTGGGGGTGGCGCAGGCCCGGGCTGATGGTATACTGAACCACTTGGCGTCATGAGTCGCCCGGAATAAGGGTTGGAGTCTAAGTGTGCGGATTCTGCGAATCAAACAAGCCGAAGCGGCGTTGGCGGATGGCCGACTTGATGAAGCCTGCGAGCTTCTGGCCGACGCGGATCTGCGTAGCCATCGCCAGGGCCAGAAGATTATGGGTGCCCTGATCGAGCGGCTGATCGCCCGCGGCCAGGAGCATCTCGCCGCCGAACGCATGGCGCAGGCTTTAAGCGACTGCCAGAAGGCCTCCGAACTGGGCGGCAATATTGAGGCCGCCGAGGACCTGCGAGCTCGCATCGCCGCGGCCCTGGCGGGTAAGAATCGCGCTCGGCGGACCCACAGTGATGCATTATCCGCCGCCGGCCGACAGGCGGAAGCAGGGCGGCTGAGCATTGCTGAGCAACTGCTTGCCGGCGCCAATGAAGACAGTACGCGGGTCGGCGAAGTACGTCGCGAGGTCGATACCCGACGCCAGGAAACTTCCGACGCCGTCCGGCGCTGCCGGGCCGCGATGGAGCGTGGCGACCAGGCCGGGGCGGTCGATGAACTCCTGACCGCTCGCGCCCACCGGGCCAACAACGACGCCCTCGCCGAGCTGTCGGCCGAAGTGGTGGACGGTTGCGTCGAGCAGGCCCGGCGGGAGTTTATCCGCGGGCGGGTGGACCTGGCAGAGACGCTCCTTGCGAGGGCAGCCATGCCTTGCGGGGCCGGGCCGCAAATCGCCGAACTCCAGCGGGCCGTCCTGGAATGTCGCCAGGCCATCGCCACCGCCGAGGATGGGCATCTGAGGCAGGCCGGTGAAATGCTCCGCCGGGCGCGGGCGATACTGCCCGAAGCTGGTTGGATCGGCGAGGCAGTAGATGCCGCCGACCGGGCAGCCCAGGCCGCCGAGACGTTGCGGTCCGGACCGCTGGGAATCCTGACCGGCGGGGACCAGGCAGCGGATGTCCCCAGCCAGCCCGATCGCGGGCGACGCAGTGGCGACAATCCTGGCCAGAAGGATGCTGTACCTGTCCTCAAGCCCGTGCCAGTTGTCGAGAATTGGGCCAATATGCCACGGCGATTGGTCATACAACTCGACGGCGCCGGCAGCAGCCTGGTGTTTCGCGGCAGGCGGGTGACGGTAGGGCCCATCAGTTCGGCCGACCGTCCGGACCTCGGGCTTATGGCCGATGCGAGTCTGCCAACTATGAGTATCGAACGAACGGACGAGGGCGATTACTTCCTCGCCAGCGAACATCCTGTTGAGGTGAACGATTGCGCGGTAACGGGCAAGCTGCTGGCCGACGGAGACAAGATCGCCCTGTCCCCGCGATGCAGGCTTCGGTTCAGACTGCCAACGCCGGCCAGCGCGACGGCAGTGCTCGAACTTTCGACGGCCCGGCTGCCTCAGGCGGACATCCGCCGAGTGATTCTGATGGACCGCGAGTTGGTTGTCGGCCCAGGCGGTGCGAGCCATGTGCGACTGGATCAGTTGCCCAGTCGGGCCGTGCTGCAACTCGGCAGCGACAAACTGACCTGCCGAACGGACTGTAAGGTAACGCGGGACAACCGTCCCCTGGACCCGGCGGAGGGCATCCCGCTGGGCATCCCGGTGCGGATCGGTCCTGTTGGCATGGTTGTCAACCGGGCTTAACAGTCCGTTTAGAAATGGGGCCGCTCGCAGCAAGGGCAGCTTTCTAATCGGGCTTAGAGGATGATGTAGTGAATGTTTCGAGCGTCCAGTAGACTGGATGGCTTATAGGAATCGCCGAACTATGCAGGCTTATCAATACCAGCATGGAGAACGCCCGCTCGAGGGCTATACGATCCAGCACGCGATTGGTCGCGGCGGGTTCGGCGAGGTCTATTACGCCCTCAGCGACAGCGGTAGGCAGGTGGCGCTCAAGGCGGTGCAGGGCTACGAGCAGATCGAGCTTCGCGGCGTCAGCCAGTGCATGAACCTCAAGAACCCGCATCTGGTTTCGATTTTCGATGTGCGATACAACGACAAGGGCAGGCCCTTCGTCATCATGGAATACGTCAGCGGCCCATCACTGCAAGAGCTTCTGGAGGAATTTCCCAAAGGCCTCGGCGTGCAGAAGACGGCGTATTTCCTGCGGGAGATCGGCAAGGGACTGACGTACCTGCACGAGTGCGGAATCGTCCATCGCGACCTCAAGCCGGGCAACATCTTCTACGAGTCCGGCTACGTGAAGATCGGCGATTACGGCCTGAGCAAGTCCATGACAAATAGCTGCCGCAGCGGGCAGACGATGACCGTCGGCACGGTTCATTACATGGCCCCGGAGATCGGGGCCGGCTCGTACGACAAGAGCATCGACATCTACGCTTTCGGCGTGCTGCTGTACGAAATGCTAAAGGGCCGTCCGCCTTACATCGGATCGAGCGTCGGCGAGATTCTCATGAAGCACCTGTCCGGCAAGCCGGATCTTACGGGCATCGAGGAGCCCTTCGCTTCCGCTATTCGCCGGGCGATGGAGAAGGACCCCGCCAAGCGGTTCCAGAGCGTCCAGGAAATGGTCGAGGCGGTGTTCGGGTCCGATGAGGTGCGAAACAGCGTGTCTCTGTTCGCGCCGAACAGCCTGACAATGGTGGCAGGCAAGGCGGCTGGGAATATCGCCGCCCTGACTCCGCCGACTCCCGCGCCGGTACTCAAGCCAATGGCGACACCTCCTCCGCTGGTGCCGCCGAGAGCCCGCCCGCCTGTGCAACCGGTGCCGATCATGCCCCAGCCATTCGTGGCTGCCGGGCACCCGGGCCGACGGGGAGCGGGTCGGCAGGGAACTGGTTGGCAGGGAGCAGGTCGACGCGGCGGCTGGGGCGAGGAACACCAGCGTAACGAGTCGCCGTTGTTACCCGCCCAGCGGCGACTGCTGGTGGGCATCACGGTACTGGTGATGGGCTTTGGCGCAGGCGTGCTCTCAAGCGGCGGCGGGTTTGGCGATGAGACATTCTGGCGGATTGTCCTGGCTACGGTCATGGTGCTTTGCGGCGCGATCGGTGCGAGGCTGGCCAGGAAATTCCTCAATCTGCGCACGGCCGCTACGCTGCCGTGGCGGCTGGGGTTCGGCGGCATGGCGAGCATATTCGCCGTCGTGCCAGGCATCATTGTTATCGCCATTATCGATGGTAATACTCGGAAATACCTCCATTGCGAGGAGTTGTTCGCCACGCTCGGCGCGATATGCATCGTGATGTTCCTGCTGAACTGGCGGAGGATGGTCGCCCGCGACCGCGCAAAAAGGATATCGGTCAACTGGGCCTTCGCCGCCGGGGGCATGGGTGTGGCTTTCGCCGCCGCGCTGGAAGGCTCGATGGCGCTGGCCGCTGGCGTGTCTGCCGGAATCTCGCTGGCGGCACAGATCCTCAATTCGCTTGCCATCGACGACGGGGCAGAAGCCGTCGCCGGCTCATCCGCACCCGCCCCGGCGGATGCTGTCCTGGCCGGGCGAACCGCGATCGTCGCCGTCTCACCGAGCAAACGCCTCTACGCGGGCCTGCTGTGCCTGGGCTGGGTTTTTGGCATTAGCGGCCTGCAACGATTCTACGTCGGCAAGATCGGCACGGGCATCCTCTGGCTGTTTACCGGCGGATTGTTGGGCATAGGCCAGTTGGTGGATGTCATTCTCATTCTGGCCGGGCAGTTCACCGACAAGCAGGGTCGGCCTTTGATAATGTGGGAAAATGAGCACGAACTTCGTGCCGTTCCGGCCTCGGTTGTAGCAGCCCAGCCAGGCCGCCCGGCGAGCAACGGCAGGCAGGAAGTCAAGGCTGCCAAGGTCGGCGGGGGCAACTGGGTCGGGCCGATGTTCTCGGTTCTCGGCGGAATCGTCCTGTTCGTTGGCGTCCTGATCGGCCTGGCCGTGGCTGCCAACATCCCCTCCGTCGCGGCTGCGGGATTTTCGGACTCCTCGCTGACGCGGGAACTCCGTAGCGAACTGGGCGCGAACTGGCGGGAGCAACTGGATACGCTGGCGACCGCATCCATGATAATCGTCATGGTCTTCGCGTCGGTGCTGATGATCGTTGCTCGTCGCCGGGCCGGAGCGGCAGCCATGTTCCGCGCAGTGGTGGGGGCCTTCGGTCTGGCAATGACGGTCGCGTCCCTGCGTGGCGCCATGTCGATGGTCCAGTGGTATACCGTGGTCAGCCAGGCCGAAAACGTTCACCCCCTCCGGGCGGTTGGAACCTTCTTCAGCCAGATCCAGCAACCGCCTGCCATATTCGCGGCCGTGCTGTTGCTGGCGTCGATGATCGTGCTCTGCTGGCCGGCCGAAAGGCGAAAAACCGTCCTCAGCCAGAG
>CAZMBZ010000190.1:7016-10243 GCA_964564285.1 uncultured Planctomycetaceae bacterium
CGATGATCGTGCTCTGCTGGCCGGCCGAAAGGCGAAAAACCGTCCTCAGCCAGAGTCGCGGGCAGGGAGTCTGAGAGATGAATATGATGAAAACGAGCTTTGTGGTCTTCCCGTTAGCAGTCCTTCTGGGCTTGGCGTTCCTAGCCCTGCTGATCGTTGGCGTGGTGGTGCTGTTCGTCAAGCTGGGCGCCAAGGCGTGGTGGATCGTCGTGCCGGTCCTGCTCGTGCCGGTCCTGCTGGCGGGACTGTGGTTATTCATGATGGTGGATGCGCCGACCAGGTCAGACAGGGCTGTCATGCCCCCGAGCTACCCGCCGCCAGCGTATCGCGGCCAGGATACCTCTGAGGATTCCGAGGACAATTCCGCTCGGGCCCGCAAGAAAGATCAGTCGTATTACAACGAGGACGGCTCCACCCTTGCCGACAGCTCTGACATGGGGTCTGCCAGCAAGCCGCCCATGCCCGACCGGCCACAAGCCGGAGGACAAGCCGGAAGCCCCTATTTTGGGGTGCGACTACTGCCCGTCCTCGGCCTGCTGATCGCCGGCGTGGTGCTCCTGTTCCACAAGTTCGGCGCCAAGGCGTGGTGGGTCGTCGGGCCGCTCGTGCTCGTGCCTGTACTGCTGGCGGGGGCGTGGCATTTCTTCAATGCCTTCGATATGCCAATGCCAGGCAGGTCATACCAGGCGAGTTATTCCCGGACCAGCTCCGGCGCTGGCCGAAGCTCCTCCGTCAGGGTCATGCGAAGCCGCCGCGAGGCAAAGGTGACTATACCAGCGGATTCCGCCTTGGGGGATCGTTTTTCTGAAACCTTCCTTGCCGTTGTGTACCCCTCGCCCCGTCAGGCCGCCGAGGCCCTGGCGCTAGATGTGGCCAGGTCGTTCCATAACTCGTTGTATGGGATGGAACCGGACGATCCGAGACGCCCAGCCAAGGCGATGCCGGAAATGCCCCGCATCCCGACCTCGGAACTGCCGGACATCCTGGTGACTGGCCAGGCCGACCTGGCCACGCTCCAGGTCGTCGCCGAAGCATTTCGCCAAAAAGCCCTCGCCCGGAGCGTTTCCGTCGCGACGGCCCCGGCGACCAGCGGACCTGCTTCGGTGCCTGCCGCGTCCGGCAAGAAGGTCCTCTGCGCCGTTAGGGTCGATGGTGAAGATTCGGGCACGGTGCAGATAGTTCTTCAAGCCACCGGCCGGCAGATCATTCGTTCCACACGGTTTGTCTCCAAGCCGTGGGCGGCGAACTTCGCCCAATACGCAGCCTCCGCCGGCAAGCCGGTGGTCCGGGCCGGCTCGGCACCGGTCGCCAGCTTCGAGCAGGCCCAGGATGAGGCCTTCGAGCGGGCTGCCCAACAACTGGTCCCGTATTTCGAATCGTTGATGAAGACAAACCCCGGCGATAACCGCCAGTTCTTGCGGCAGGGCATCCTGGCCGAGCTTCGCAAGGGCAAGCTGATACTCGACCGCTTCCCGCAACGTTTTGATCGTTCGTACGGCAATCTGTGGCGAGAGCAGATGCTCATTGACGCCTCTGAGCAGGCCATCAAACCCCTGGCAGGCGCGATATCCGCCCAGATGATTGAAGACCGCTCCGAGGCCCGGCAGACATGGTGGAACCTGTTTGCCACCCTCGGCGGCATGGCGGTGCTGATTTTTGCTGTCTATCTCGTACTAAACGCCGCCACGAAAGGATACTATACGTGGGTGCTCCGGGTGCTGGCTCTTCTCGCTGTCGTGGCAGCTCTGGTGGTGATTGCGTAGGCATGCCGCGACCCGGTGTGCCCGAACGAAACAATGAATGAACAACTAAGCCAGGCCGAACGATTCCTCCTGGAAGGAATCCGTCGCGGCGACTCCGAAGCGTGGTCGCAATTCGTCGACCGCTACAGGGGCCGCCTGCTTGCATTTGCCACCAGTCGCCTGCGAAGCCCCTCCGACGCCGAGGATGTCCTTCAGGACGCCTTTATGGCCTTTCTGAAGGGTCTCAACCAGTTTCGCGGAGAGGCCGGGCTGGAAACCTATCTCTTCACCATTCTCCGGCGGCGAATCGTGGACTTCTTCCGCGGGCGACGGCGGCACGTGTGTCTGCTGCATGATGTTGTCCGCCCCAACGAAGATGGCGAGTCCACCGAGGCCATGTCCCAGGTTGCCTCGCCGGACCCGTCGGCGAGCTGGTACGTCCGTCGCGACGAACGCGAGCAGATCCGCCAGGAAACACTCGCCGGGGCCATCCGCGACCTTATCAACGGCTACAAGAAGTCCCTGAAGTTCCGCGACCTGAAGATCGTCGAGATGCTCTTCTACTGCCAACTCGCCAACAAGGAGGCCGCGAAGGTCGTCGGCATCGACGAAAAGCAGATCGCCCTGATCAAGCATCGCTGCCTGCGGAAGGTTCGCGAGCAGGTCAACCGCGACCTCGAAGCCCGCGGCCTGGGCGCAGATGCCGAGGAAGATGACACCCGCAGCGAGGCCATGCTCACGCGGATATGGGAAACCCTCCGACTTAGCTGCCCCAAACGCAGCACCATCGGCGCATACCACCTCGGCACTCTCGACACCCAATGGCAGGACTACGTCCACTTCCATCTCGAAAAGCTCGGCTGCGAGTTCTGCCAGGCCAATCTGGCGGACATAAAGTCAGCCGACCAGGCCCGCTCCGGCCCGGCCATGCGAGAGAAGATTCTCCAGTCCACCGTAGGCTTCCTACGCCAGTCCTACCGGCAGGGTTGCTGATTACGACAGGTGCCCGGGGATGTCGCACGCGGGCAGTTCGCTGGCTGGAGGTGTGGAAAAAAACAGGGCGAGAGCCGCACAGAACGCTTGTCGTGCCGGTCATGTTGAGAGGAGGCATCTCTCGGAGCAGGCTGACTTTGAACACGTTCGCACTGTACGGGCATCTCGCCCTTGTTCGATCTTACATGGCCGGCCCGGCCGTCTTTCTACTGCGTTCAGGACCTTCGGCCCTTCGACGGGGCTCAGGACCTTCGGCGGCGCTTCAACAAAGCGGGAAGGCCTGCGGCCAGTAAGATAACTAGCGTGGCCGGCTCGGGGATCGGTGCGCCAGCCGCGCCGCTGTTCATGCCAGCCATCAGCGTCTGGAGGTCGTCCCAGTCCACCGTGCCGTTGTCGTTGAAGTCGCCACCGGACCCTTCCGTGCCGGCCGCGGGCGCGCCGCCGAAGTGCGTCTTGACCATGATGTAGTCGGCCGAGTCCACCACGCCGTCG
>CAZMBZ010000191.1:0-5318 GCA_964564285.1 uncultured Planctomycetaceae bacterium
AAAGGATTTTTGATCTACCATCCCTCCGTGGGAGCCGCAAGAAACCTGGGAAAACTGGGAAAAACATCAAACTACTCACAGGACATTGTCGTATGATATAGTAGAGCGAGCGAGAGGGGCCTCCCCCTCAATAGGTCCCTCCGGCCGACAGGGTTTCTGTCCTCCTTTCCCCTGTCGGCCGATTTTATGTCCACACCCTTTGCCCCCCACACCTTCGAAGCATCTCGATTGCGTTGGGTGAAAGCTACGACTGTTCAAGCATGCTGATATCGCTGCATTCAATGGCTGGCCAGCACATTCCACACCGCACTCAGGTATCACGCCAAGCCATTGACTTATAAGGTATTAGAACGAGGCAGTGCGACGACCGGCCTGGATTGGTAGAATGCGGACATGTCAGCTAGACGTCGCGACGAGCCGATGCCCGTGAAGTACTGGTCTTTCGCGGGATTGATGATCACGTATTGGTGCAACGCCTCATGCGCGTCGTGCTACCTGGCCTGCTCGCCCAAACGCCCCGAACCGGACATGAGCGTCGAAAAAGCCCTGGAAATCTGGGAAGGGCTCATCGCGGCCAGTCCGCACGGATGCCGGATCCACCTGACCGGCGGCGAACCTTTCGGCGACTGGCCCGGCCTGATTGAAATCTGCCGGCTCGCCAAAACCGCCGGGCTCGCCCCCCTGCAAAAAGTCGAGACCAATGCCTTCTGGGCGACGGATGCACGAATCGTGCGAGACCGAGTGCAAGCCCTGGACGCCGCTGGGATGGGCAAACTTTGTATATCCGCCGACCCCTACCACCAGCAATTCGTCCCGATCGCCCGATGCCGCCTCGCCGCCGAAATCGCAGAGCAGGTCCTTGGCGCCGATCGCGTGCAGGTTCGCTGGCGGGATTGGCTGGCCGACGGATTCGATACCGATAGCCTTTCGCCTGAGGCGCGGGAGAAAGTCTTCGCCGAATACGCCGCCGCCGGTCGGGAGCGAATGAATGGCCGGGCCGCGGAAACCCTTGCCGAACGGCTTGTACGCAAGTCTTGGCGGGAGTATGCCGATACGAACTGTCGTGAGGCCGTGTTGCGGTCTCGTCATGTACACGTAGACCCGGCCGGACGATTGATGCCGGGTACTTGTGCGGGTATTGTCCTGGGGCAAACCGACACCGGCCGGGACATACCTGACCTTTGGACCAGGCTATACGAGAATCACGCCAGCCGGCCTGTTGCAGGCGTGCTGGCTTCCGGCGGGCCGACAGCTCTGGCGATGCGGGCTATCGAGTCGGGCTTTGTCCCGCAGGCGGGATATGCACGGAAATGCCACCTGTGCTGGGATGTCAGACGTTGGCTTGTAGGCCAAGGCATGTACGAATCCGAACTTGGCCCGCGATGGATGTATGGGGCATCGGAATCAGAATAGCTCCGAAGATTCTGGCTCGCAACGAGTTCCCGAGCGTTGTACAATAGACATACAGACATAATGTTTCATATCATGTTTCGAAGGCAATTTGCTTCAGTTCCATAGAATTCCAGAGCCCGGACGCTCGGGTTTTTGCGTTCCACGGTTCCCAGGGCACCGTGAGGTAAAATTTCGTTCGGTACTGCAAGGTCAGCAAATCAGGGTCATCGACAATGGTGCAGGAAGAGACACAGGGAAGCTCAGACGTGCCGACCGCCCCCATACCAAGCTCGATGGACACCGAGCTTGGCAAGTTGGTGATCGGTCAACACTTGGCGACCGACGAGGAGGTCGACAAGTGCCTGGCGCTTCAAGCCTCACAGGCCACCTCGAACAGCGAGTTGACCCTGGCGGGCCTGCTCGTCCGCGAGGGCGTGGTTACGGAAAACCAGATCCGGCGAGTCAAGAAGGACTTGCAGGTCAGCCGAAGCAGCCAGATTCCAGGCTACCAGATCCTCTCGAAGCTCGGCAGCGGCGCCATGGCAACGGTCTTCAAGGCCAGGCAACTCAGTCTGGACCGGATCGTGGCGATCAAGGTTCTTCCCAAAAAACTCTCCGAGAACGCCGATTACGTGGACCGGTTCTATAAGGAGGGCAAGGCCGCAGCCAAGCTCAACCATCCTAACATAGTCCAGGCTATCGACGTCGGCGAGGCGGGCGGATATCACTATTTCGTGATGGAATACGTCGAGGGTCCGACGCTTGGCGACAATCTGTCGCCGGGAACGGTTTACACCGAGGCCGATGCGATGGACATAATCGTCCAGATAGGCCGGGCGTTGGAGCATGCCCACGAACACGGCTTCGTTCACCGCGACGTGAAACCAAAGAACATCATGCTAAGCACCAACGGCGTGGCCAAACTGGCTGACATGGGCCTTGCCAGAGCGATGACGGACGTCGATGCCGCCCAGGCCGAGGCGGGCAAGGCCTACGGAACGCCGTACTACATCAGCCCCGAGCAGATTCGTGGCGAGGTGGACATAGACTTCAGGGCGGATATTTACGCCCTGGGCGCAACGCTGTACCACTTGGTGACCGGGCGAGTCCCGTTCGAAGGCTCGACCCCGGCGGCGGTAATGCACAAGCACCTGAAGGAGCCGCTGATCCCGCCGGACCACATCAACACAAACCTCTCTGCCGGACTGGGCGAGGTCGTGGAGGTGATGATGGCCAAAGATCGCAAGCGACGATACGGATCCACCAGAGATATGCTTGTAGACCTCGAAGCCGTCGCTGCCGGCCATGCGCCTCTGATGGCTCGCAAGCAGTTCGACGCGAACCTTCTCAGCGGCCTGGCCGAAGTGGAAACCGAGGCGCAGGCGGCGGATGTCCAGGCCAGCCAAGGCACCGAGGTGCCCCGGAACCTCAATCTTCTGCTGGTTGGCCTTGGCGTGGGTCTGGCAGTCAGCGTGCTGCTTAACCTGCTACTGCTGGTGGTATTGCTTGTGGCCGGATAACGATTCGGAATCGCCGAGCGGTCCGCCACTGAGAAAATGCGGACTTCGCGTTTGTCTGATGACAGTTTGAAACATACATGGTTCGCGATATCGGCGGACCCGTGAGGTCGAAACGCCATAAGATACCGTGATTCCCTTGACACGCGCAAAAACGGAACCTACCATCCTGTCAAAGGCCTTGACGGTATCATAAGGAGACCCATAGTGATGCAGCAGGACCACCCCCGAATGAATATAACTACCGAAGGCGATGTGACTGTCGTGGAATTGACAGATCGCAAGATTCTCGACGAGGTTAACATCTCGCGAATCAGCGAGCGCCTTCAGGGCCTTATCGCCAAGGCCGAAAGCCCGAAGTTCGTGCTGGACTTCTCTAATGTGGTGCATATGTCATCCAGCGCGCTGGGAATGCTCATTACCCTGCACAAGCGAGTGCGGGAGAAAAAGGGCCAGTTGCGGCTTTCCGGCATTCAGGCGGCGATCTACGAGGTCTTCGTAATCACCAGGCTCAACGAGATCTTCGAGATCAGCGAGTCCGTCGAAGAAGCCCTAAAGACGCTTAACTGACACCCCACGCCTTCAGTGGATCGAAGACTTGGAAACCACCGCGGTAATACCTTCTGACTTGGCGGCGGCCCACGAGGCCGAGGAAGCCCTCCTTGCACAGGTGGCGCGTTGCGGCTACAGCGACGCGGCCACCTTTGCCATTAAACTGGCCCTTGAAGAAGGCATGAACAACGCCATCAAGCACGGCAACAAGTTCGACGCCAACAAGACCGTCACACTTGCTTACGACATCAGCGAAACCCGTGCGATCATCACCATTACCGATCAAGGCAGCGGCTTCATCCCATCGGCCTTGCCAGACCCTACGGTCGACGAAAACCTGGAAAAACCCACAGGCCGCGGCGTAATGCTCATTCACGCATATATGGATGAGGTCGCCTATAATGCTGAAGGCAACCAGGTCCGAATGGTCAAGCGGAACACCTAGAGAAAATGCCATGGAATCCGGCGGCGACATGCTTCTGGACGTACGGCAACAGGGGTCAGTCGTTATTGCGAGCCTTGTCGGCGCAGTCGGAATGACCGAAGCAACACTTCTAGGCCGACAACTCGATGACCTGCTCCAGAAACCGGACGCCCTCGTCGTGCTGGACATCGAGCACCTCGATTTCATCTGCTCGTCTGGACTCGGAGCGCTCATACAGGCACAAGCCAAGGCCCGCCCCAACAAAGGCACAATGCGCCTGGCGAGCCCACGTCCGATGGTCATGCGACTACTCGAAACCACCCGCCTGACCAACCTGTTTCCCGTCTACGGCAGCGTCGATGAAGCCATCGAGGGCTGATATCAGACAGTCGCACGCATAATTCCACCAGTCGGCGCCTGTCGACCTCTTGCTCGCCGCTTCCCGAACCACGCATTCCTGCCTCCAAAGCAACCCTTTGACAAACACGCCCTTTCCATGCACAATCCGTTTTGGCAATTAGTTTTTAACATCATCATGGAGAGTCGAGACATGGGAAAGGTTTGTATAGGCGTTGATCTGGGCGGAACGTTCATAAAGTTCGGCCTGCTCGATGAGAGCCGCAAAGCCAGTGAGATATTCCAGCTCCCCACGCCACAAGAAAAAGGCATCGACGGCGTAATCGACCAGATGATCGCCGGCGCCCGCCAGGCCATGAGCAAGGCCGGCTGCACCAACGGCGACGTCATCGGCGTAGGCGTCGGCTCGCCCGGACCGCTGAGCATGTCCAAGGGCATCGTCTACAACTCCCCGAATATCCCGGGCATGACGAACGTTCCTCTCAAGGCACGGATATCCGAAGCCCTCGATCTGCCGTGCTCGCTGGAAAACGACGCCAACGCTGCCGGGCTTGGCGAGTTCCTCTGCGGCGCCGGCCAGGAGTGTCGCGACATGGTGCTGCTTACGCTCGGAACGGGCGTCGGCGGCGGAGTGATCGTCGACGGCAAGGTGCTGCACGGCGCCCACGAGATAGGCGCGGAGTTGGGGCATACGCTGATCGTACCCGACGGTCGAGAGTGCGGCTGCGGGCAGCGAGGCTGCATCGAACAGTACTGCTCTGCCACCTTCATGAGCAACCATGCCGCCAAGGCACTTGAAAGCGGCGACAAGCCCAGCAGCCTCCGTCAGGTACTCCAGGCAGAAGGCAAGCTCACCAGCAAGGACATCAACGAACATCGCGCCGCCGGCGACGAGTTTGCCTCCAAAGTCTGGGACGAAATGTGCCGCTACCTCGCCATGGGATGCATAACCTACTCACGCATCCTGGACCCAGACCGGATCGTCCTAGCCGGCGGAATGGCAGCGGCGGGCGACGACCTGCTGACGCCGGTGGTCAAGCACTATAAAGAAATGCACTGGAAGATGACCGAGCCCA
>CAZMBZ010000191.1:5418-10227 GCA_964564285.1 uncultured Planctomycetaceae bacterium
TGTTATAACTACGAGGGGAGTGTCGCAGAATGACTATTCGCTTTCGATGCAAGTGTGGACGGAAGTTCGAAGTGCCCGACAACACTGCCGGGCGCAAGGCTCGCTGTACCGACTGCGGACTGACATTCCTCGTGCCATCGCCCCCGGCTGCGAAACCACCGGTTTCGAACCCTGCGGCTGCGACAGCGACTCCCCCGCCGCGTGCCAAACCCGCCGTCGCAGCCCCTGCGCCCAAACCGGCATCAAGACCCGCGGCACCTCCCGCAGCACCCAGGCCCGCCGCCCCGCCGACGCCTCAGGCGCCTCAGGCGGCACAGGCGGGCTACGCCCTGCAAGATGACGACGACGTCCCCATGGCCAGGCTGGTTCCCGAGCCAACTCCGCATCAGCGACTCGTGCATCACGGACAGCACAAACCCCGCCTGCGTGCCGTCCAGGCAATCGTCGGCATTTCTGTAGTCATTGCCCTTATCGTGGCCGTCGAGTCCGTGGTGACCGTGCTGGGCGCCGTTCAGGCCAAGGGTCAGGGCCTGCAATTGATACATGGCATGTGGGCGCTGTGCGCTGGCATCGGAATCGTCATTGCCCTCGCCGCCGGCACCGGCAGCCGGTTCTGCATCGGAGTGCTCATGGGTGGCGGCGTGGTGAACGTGATCAATGGCCTGACGTTTATCACGATAGGTCTGATCGCAAACGAAGTGATGAAGGTACTAGGCGCTCAAGGCGAGAACTTAGCACTTGTTGTCGTCGTCACCGGCGTGGTGGCGCTTCTTACCGGCGGGCTGTACATCTGCCTGCCGCTATTGTCCAGGCCCAGCCGCAAGTACATTGGCGCAAGCTACGGAGTGGTCATTGTCGGAGCGGTCGCAGGGTTCCTGTTGGGGCCTGTGGTGGCCAGCACTGCCATGCCCTCGCCCCTCATGATCTGGACCCTCTACGACACCACCGTGTTCGTCCAGAAAAACACCTTCGTCGCCCCCGATGGCAGCACCCGGACCATGACCAAAGCTGTAAAAAAGGATGTGCGCGAAGAGATGACCGAGAATATGGGCAACATCCAGAACGCCCTTTCGCAATACGTTCTCAATCGCGGCAGGCTTCCGGCGGACATGGGCCTGCTCGTCAACAACAAGAACTGCATGATCGAGTATTTCGTATGCCCGGCAAGTCTGGGCGCCAAGAAGCTCAGACGCGGGCCGCGGGGAGTCTTCCTGCCCCCACCCATGCCCCAGCCAGACGTCGTCTACATGTTCAAGCTCGGGCGATCGGCCAAGCAGTACGAAAGCGATCCCAACGCCGCCCAATTGGTGGTCGCCTACAGCGACCCGAAGACCTGCGGGCTCGGCAAGGGCGCGCTGGTGATGAGGCTGCCGGGCATGAATCTGCCCGCCGTGGAATGGCTCGAAAAGGAAGAGTTCGAGAAGCAACTCGCGATCACCAAACAATGGCTGACCGACAACCCCATGCCGCCAAGTGACGGCCTGCCGGAGAACCTGCCGGGAATGGACTGATCATCCCCGGTAACCTCAACCATGAAACACTACTATCCCGACTTCGAAGAGTTCAGGGCACTAGCGGAAAAAGGCAATACCATACCGGTCTGCCGCCAGCTCCTGTCGGACTCGCTGACGCCCGTGATGGCCTACAGTAGACTCGCACGCCCGGTAGGGTTCGCCCCGTCAAGCCATTCGTTCCTGCTGGAGAGCGTCGTCGGCGGCGAGAGGATCGCGAGGTACAGTTTCGCCGCGGCAGACCCGGAGTTGACCGTCACGGCCGTGCGCGACGAGATGACCATTCGCCGGCGCGGACAGCAAGAGCCCGAGGTAATCAACACTCACGACCCGCTGGCCGAACTGGACAAGCTGATGAGCGGCTACAAGCACGTGCATTTGCCCGGGCTGCCGCGGTTCACGGGCGGCATCGTAGGGTACGCCGGTTACGACCTAATACGATACTACGAGGACCTCGGCGAAGGCCCCACTGACGACCGCCACCTGCCGGATCTGTCGTTCGGGCTTTACCGAACGATGGTGATCTTCGATCACGTTTCCAAGACCGTCAAGGTGGTCGCCAACGCCCACATCACTGACGATCCGGGCAAGGCCTACACCGAAGCCATCGAGGCCATCGAAAGAGCAATAAGCCGCCTGACCGAGGGCAAGGGCCATTCCGTGGGCGAAATTCACCTTGAGCAGTTACCGCAAAAGCCCTACCAGAGCAACTTCACCCGGGCCGCCTACATGGACGTTGTCGAGGCGTGCAAGGAGTACATCCGCGCCGGCGACATCTTCCAGGTCGTGCCCTCCCAGCGGCTGTGCCTCGATACCAACGCCTCGGCCTTCGACATCTACCGCGCCCTTCGAGTGGTCAACCCTTCGCCGTTCATGTTCCTTCAGGACAGCCCGGACGTTACGCTGATAGGCAGCTCGCCGGAAATCCTCTGCCGCGTCGAGGACGGCCTTATCACCAACCGCCCCCTGGCAGGCACTCGCCCGCGGGGAAAGACGCCGGAACTTGACCAGGCCCTAGAAGAAGAGCTCCTGGCCGACGAAAAAGAACGCGCCGAGCACATTATGCTCGTGGACCTCGGCAGGAACGATGTCGGCAGGGTCGCCAAAGCCAAAAGCATCGAGCTTTCCGACGTGATGACCGTCGAGCGATACAGCCACGTCATGCACATCGTCTCCAACGTCACCGGCAAGCTGGCTGAGGGAATGACCGCCCTCGACGCCCTGCGAGTCGCCCTGCCGGTGGGCACCGTCAGCGGCGCGCCGAAGATCCGCGCAATGCAGATAATCGACGAGTTCGAGCCCACGCGGCGCGGCCCCTACGCCGGAGCCATCGGGTACGTGGACTTCTCGGGCAACATGGACACGTGCATCGCCCTTCGAACGATGGTTGTCTGCGGAGGCAAGGTCTACATCCAGGCGGGCGGCGGGATCGTCGCCGACTCCGTACCCGAAAGCGAGTACCAGGAAACCCTCAACAAGGCCCGAGCCCTGATCCGAGCCGTGGAAGTCGCCGAAGCGGGCTTTGAAAAGTAACCGATTGCGGATTGCGGAATGGGGATTGTCCACGTGATGGCCAACGGAGAGACCGAGACGCAACCGGGGCCAATGGCAGATTTGAAGGGGCGAGGTCATGCAGGAAACCGACAAGGAAATCCGCAAGCGGATCATTGCCGAAATCGAACGCGATTTCGCGGATGTGCAGCGAGGCAATGGCATCACGTTGCACCAGGCAAGGGCTCTGGACGACTATCGCGATGAGATAGAGCAGGCCCGGGTCCGCAGGAAGGACACCGACACCCGCTGGCAGGACATTCCAGACACTTGGATCGAGAAACTTGCGAACACGCTTGCCTTTCTCGATCCTGAGGGCTTCCGCTACTACATTCCCGTCTTCATGATCTGGGCCTTGCGGCACTACGAAACTCCAGACTCGTTTGCCGGCCACGCCGCGGTCTATATCTTCGGCGTCAATCCTCTGGCCGAAGACAACATGGACTTGTTTCGGTTGTTCACGCCGCAGCAAACCACGGCCATTGCTCACTTTCTTGAGTATTTCGCCCGCTACGCTGACAGCAACATTGCGGACAACGAAACGGCGCAGGAAGCACTCGATGCTTACTGGCATCAGTTCTTGTAGGTGTTTGGGCACGGGTGGCTGCGTCAACTTTCCCCAAGGCAAGACCAATGGATGCCCAAACCGACGTCCGATGACGCCAATCCGCATTCCGAAATACGACCCCGTCAGCTCCAAAGGCCCCCAGAGGCCCCTTCCACCGGCACAACCCGCCCTCTGGGGGATTTTTCTGCCTTTCCTGTCATATCCGCCCTTGTCAGGAAGCAATCCCATGTCTACTATAACATCAGAGATGATTGACACATTCTGGCGGCTTGTATCATGCGGGTCGCCGGTTAGTTAAGTCGCATCGGAAGTAGCTCTCCGGGCGGGTCATCAGGCCTGCCCAAGCGGGCTCACCTCGGGCAGCCGCGAGGCTTGCCCAGGCCCGTCATGCCAATAGCACGCGGTTTTCCTGACTAAGTACTGCCTGGGATTCCGCCGATCGGAAGCGTCGCCTGTGCGGCCATCGGGGCTTCGCCAGCTTGCTACAGTGACATCGCCCTAACATTGCCGGGGCCATTGGCCCGGAAGGTCCGCGCTGAGATCGCCCCCGCGACGTTCGACCGCCACCGGCGGGACTCCTGCTTAACTTGCGGAGGCCTGAGCATGGCGACTGAATACTTCAGGGCGAGGCGATACACAATCGCCAGGGGACTCGTGGTCTTTCACCGTCATTTGAACCGTCCTGCCGACTCCGCGCGCCAGACCTGGCTGGACACCGTCCGACCCGCCGGTCCCGCGACGGAAAGCATCGCCGATCGCGTGCCTCCTTAGCACCCCATTGCCCACGACGTAATGCGTGAGATTCATCCCCTGTTTTCTGCCAAGAGGAGTGCAAGACATGACACTGGACTTTCGATGCGACAAGTGCGGAAAGATGTTAAAACTCCAGGCCGACCCGGGCACAAAGGTTCGCTGCACGAACTGCCGGTGCTGGACGAAGGTTCCAGCCTTGTTCGGGCAACTGCCCCGCCCCAACGTTCCGCCTGACACTCAGCCCATCAATATTCCCATCAGGGACGAGACCGAAGAGGAAGACCCCGTCGCCCTGTCAGCAATCGGCGCGAGCATGCCGTGGGTCCTCAGCGCGGTTATGCACGTGGGCGTGTTCCTGATCATGCTGTTCATCGTGATGATCGTAGAGACGCCTACGCCCAAAATAGTGACTGCGGGTCCGATCCC
>CAZMBZ010000192.1:0-10191 GCA_964564285.1 uncultured Planctomycetaceae bacterium
CCCGTCCAGGTTTCCCATCGCATCGCCGATGCAGGAACCGAGATTGAGGCCTGCCGAGGTCCGGGCGGCGTCGAAGGATGGCAAACGGCGGGAAAGTGCCCCCGCCCGGGCGCGAAAGGGGGTATTTCGATGGCGCAGCGATGTGTTTTCGCGCCTTGGCCGAGCGCGAAAGGAGGTGTTTTGATAGCGCAACGATGAATTTTCGCGCCCTGGTCGAGCGCGAAAGGGGGTATTCCGATAGCGCAGCGACGGATTGTCGCGTGCTGGCCGAGCGCGCAAGGGTGTTATTATGAAGGGTTTGCGATGGCGACTATGCGTGTTTTGCTAGCGCAGCGATGTGTTTTCACGCCCCGGCCGGGCGCACAACGGGCGCACAAGAGGGTATTTTGATACGGGGGCAGGCTACTTTTCGGGCTGGGCCGCGCCATCAGCCGGTGCGCCGCTTCCAGAATAGCATCAGACATGCCGGCAGGAGCAGCAGGTCGCCTACCAGCGCGCCGAGCATTGTCACGCCAGTCAGTTCGGCGAACCGTCGCATGCGGAAACTCAATTCAATACGCCGCTGACCGAGAGGAAAAAATGGCCTACCCGATTCCGACCCCGTGCGAGTATGCTGAGGACTTATGATGGATGATGGACAATAAACAACAAACCTCCACGGCTACCCCCAAGGGAGAAGTGCAATGATGCTCACACGACAGACTTTCCTGGCCTCGGCTGCGGGCGGACTCGCCGGATCGGCGATGCTCAGGGAGATGCAAGCCGGCGGTGCCGGGGGCGGCGGGCTGAAATACCGCATCGGCAGCCGAACCGGATGCTACGGCGACAATTACGAGATCGCAAGAAGGGCGGGCATCGAGGGCGTGGAACTCGGTGTGGGCGGCCCGGCAGAGACGCTGGAAATCGCCGACCCGGAAAAGATCGCCGCGATAAAGAAGGAGACCCAGGCCGCCGGACTCGTCGTCAGCAGCCTGTCGATGGACCTGCTCAACCGCAACCCGATGGCGACGGACCCCAAGGCTCCGGCCTGGATGGACCAGTGCATCGACGCGGCTGGGCAACTCGGGGCCGCGGGAATCCTCGTGCCGTTTTTCGCCGATGGCGACCTGCTCAGCGGCAAGCAGCTCAAGAAGGACGTCGTCGATAACCTCGTCTCCCGCATGAAGGAAGCGGCCCCAAAGGCCCAGGCGGCCGGCGTAAAGCTCGGCCTGGAAAGCACCTGTTCGGGCAAGCAGAACATCGAGATTCTCGACCGCATCGGCTCGGACGCGGTGGGCTGCTACTACGACATCGGCAACTCGACTGATGAAGGCTTCGACGTCCCAGCCGAGATCCGCGAGCTCAAGGACCGCATCGTCCTGTTCCACTTCAAGGACGGCCCGGACTACATAGGCGAAGGTAAAGTGAAGCTCCCGCCCATCGCCGAGGCAATCAAGGAAATCGGCTACAAGGGATGGATCGTATTGGAAACATCCTGCCCGACCAAAAACCCCGAAGTGGACGCCGCGAAAAACGTGGCGATAATCCGCCAGGCGTTGGGCTAACCGCAGCAAGCCAGCGAACATAGAGCGGAAGGAAGTATGGATCAACTTAATCTAGTCGCGACCACGACGATGGGCTTGGAGGCCGTGGTCGCTCGGGAACTGGCGGACCTCGGCTACGAGCCGCGGATCGTGCAGACCGGTCGGGTCGCGTTTGTCGGCGATGGTCTGGCCATCTGCCGGGCGAACCTATGGCTTCGCTGCGCCGACCGCGTACTGATACAGGTCGGGAAATTCGAGGCGCGGGACTTCGGCGAGCTTTTCGACCGCACGCACGCACTCGATTGGCAGGAGTGGATCGGCCCGGATGGGGCGTTTCCCGTGCAGGGCAGGTCGGTGGCGTCGCAGCTTTCCAGCGTGCCTGCCTGCCAGCGGATCGTCAAGAAAGCCCTCGTCGAAAAGCTCCGCGCCGCCCATGGTGTGCAAACGCTCGACGAGTCCGGGCCGACCTGCACAGTCGAGGTAGCGCTGCTCAAGGACGTCGCCACGCTGACCATCGACACCAGCGGACCCAGCCTGCACAAGCGAGGCTATCGCAAGTTCGTAGGCCAGGCGCCGCTGAAGGAGACCCTCGCCGCCGGGCTCGTGCTGCTTAGCTTCTGGAAACCCGAGCGACCCTTGATCGACCCGTTCTGCGGCAGCGGGACGATTCCCATCGAGGCCGCCCTCATCGGCAGAAACGTCGCGCCCGGACTGGGTCGGAAGTTCGCCGCGGAGGCCTGGCCAACGCCCGGCGAGACGCTCTGGCAGCAGGCGCGCCAGGAGGCCCGCGACAAGGCGATCACCGACGATCTGCCCATCCGCATTATCGGCACGGACATCGACCCCGAGGCGATCACGCTGTCTAACTTTCACGCCGAGCGTGCCGGCGTGGCCGGACAGATACACTTCCAGCAGCACAGCTTCGAAACACTCACCAGCAACCGCGAGTATGGCTGCATCATCTGCAATCCTCCTTACGGCCTGCGAATTGGCGAGGATGAGCAGATTCGCGAACTTTACCGCTCGCTACCACTTGTGCTGCGCCACCTGCAAACGTGGTCGCACTTCATACTCAGCGCGCGGAAGGACCTCGAAAAAACCGTAGGCCGGGCCGCCAACCGAAGGCGCAAGCTCTACAACGGTTCCATCGAGTGTACTTACTACCAGTTCCACGGGCCGCGCCCGGGACATGGCAGTAGTGGCACGGGCGTCTCGCCCGTGTCGCAAAGAGGGAACGCAGAAGAAGTAGAAGCAGCAGAAGAAACCATGGGCGAGACGCCCATGCCACGCCGCACACATGCGGAGGCGCAGCCCGTCTTTGGCGGGCTCGGCAAGCGGGACTTCGACCAGGCGGAGATGTTCCGCAACCGCCTTACCAAGCGAGCCCATCATCTGCGGCGCTGGCGAAAGCGGGGCATTACGTGCTATCGGCTGTACGACCGCGACATTCCCGAGGTGCCGCTGGCCGTGGATTTCTATGATGGACATCTCCACCTCGCCGAGTACGATCGCCCCCACGACCACTCGCCGGCCCAGCACGCCGACTGGCTGGACCTGATGGTCCGCACCGCCGCCAAGGCAATGGACATCCCGCCGAGTGATGTGTTCCTCAAGCATCGCCGGCGACAGCGCGACGAAGACCAATACGAAAAGTTCTCCGATGCCGGGAACACCTTCGACGTCACCGAGGCCGGGCTGAAGTTCCGCGTGAATCTCTCGGACTACCTCGACACGGGCCTGTTCCTGGACCATCGCATCACGCGGTCGCTCGTTCGCGACGAATCCGCCGACCGACGGGTGCTCAACCTCTTCGCCTACACCGGGGCGTTCAGCGTTTACGCCGCAGCCGGGGGCGCCAAGTCCACCACCACGGTGGACCTCTCGAACACCTACCTCGACTGGGCTCGCGAGAACATGGCCATCAACGGCTTCGACGGGTCCGAGCACCGCTTCGTGCGATCCGACGCGCCGAGCTTCCTGCTGGACTACCCGCCCGGCAGCGTGTGGGACCTGGCCGTGGTGGACCCGCCGACGTTCTCCAACAGCAAGATGGTCGAAGGCGACTGGGATGTGCTGACCCGCCACGTCAAATTGCTGACGAACCTGGCCCAGCGAATGTCGCCCGGTGGAGTGATCTACTTCTCGAACAACTTCCGCCGCTTCAAGCTCGACGAACCCGCCCTCGCCGAGGCAGGCCTGAGCGTTCGCGAGATAACCAACAAGACCATCCCCGAGGACTTCCGCAACAAACGAATCCACCGCTGCTGGCGACTGCTGTGCGAGCAAGGCAAGTAAGACCGACGCAATTCGCTTTTGGGCAGGGATGCAGGAATGCGGACAAGACATCTGTTGCTGTCCCCCTACTACCTACTACCTTTCCTTCAGTGATCCAATTCCATTATCCGCTTCCGGTAGTGCATGTAATCGGCGTAGGAGACGTTATCCGGTACGCCGTGGTCGCACGTGGGGACGAAACCACCTCGCTTTACCATGGGCGGGATGACTCGCTCGACGTATTCGTCTATCGCGTCGGCGCCGGCGGCCAGGACGCGTTTGTCGATCCCGCCGCTCATCACCAGGTCCGGGTACTTGCGGGCGGTGGCGACCACATCGTTGCCGGCCGCGATCTCGAACGGACTCATCACGTTCATGCCGACCTCGCGGTAGAGACCGATGGCCTCGTTGCAGTTGCCATCAGTATCGACCTGGAAGTGCAAGCGCCTGCCCGGCTGGCGGGAGCGAATGTTGGCGAGTAGCTGCTGGTAATACGGGAATATGAACTCGCGGACCATGTCCGGGCTGATAAGCAAACCGTGGTTGTAGCAGATGTCCTCGGCCAGGAAGAGCTCATCGATACCGACCCCGCTTGCCTTCTGTGCCCAGGCGCTGACGGCGTCGGCGAGGTCCAGCCAAGCCTGCATCATCTTGTGGATCAGGCCCGGGTTGTCCAGGAACATGTAGCAGATCTCTTCCGGCCCGACCAGCGCACGCAGGTACATGTACCCGCCGATGCCGCCCTGGGTGATCATCCTTCCCTCTGCCACTGCGGTGGGAAGCTGGGCCGCCTTCTTCTCAATGGCCTCGCCCTGCCAGCGAGCGGGCGTCGTCGGCGAGAGTAATGGCAGGACGTCGCGCTCCCAGTCGGCATCGCAGGTGACGGCGTGCTTGAGGTAGGTCGGCATAAAACCGTGCCGCCGACCCTTGAATACCTTCTGGTGACGCCCGGCCGTGTCGCGAATGATCTGGTAGTCGTCCCCATCATCGAGCACGGCCTCCTCGATCGGCGGCACGAAGGCCGGCTCGCACCAGCCGAGCATACCGATACCGCAGCCGCCGCCGGCATCGAAACCGAACAACTCCGCCCGCGGCACGTCGGTGGGCATGCCCTCGGACTTCCACCGCTCTATGGCCTCGTCCCAAATATAGAACTCCTGCCGGATCAGTCGGTCCAGGGGCTTGAAGTCGTACGTAGCGTGAAGGCGTTCGATTGGATTCATGTCGCAATTCCTTGAATACCGCGGCCTGCCCACACTGACAGCCCGTTTCTAAACGGACTGCTAAGGGCCTGCCAATCGCCAGAGTGTGCCCAATCGGGACGAATATTACAAGGTCAAGCCGATCAGATTGGACCGGTCTCGGGGCGGCTATTGACGTACGAGCAAGCGTGCCTTACATTTGCGGCGTCAAACACTGCTGCAACGGAGAGACGCCAGGGATGGCAAAAAAGAAGACCACATCGGCCAGCAGGAAAACCCCGAAGAAAACCGCCAAGCCCAAGGCCAAGCCCAAACGCGCTGCCAAGCCAAAAGCAGCAACCAAGGCAAAGCCCAAGCTCAAGGCAGCGACCAAACCTGCGCCCAAGCCCAAGCCCGTGGCGAAGCCCAAGGCCCCGGCCAGGGCCAAGACACGCACTGCCTCCGAGCCCACCCCCCCAGCCGCCACGCCGACCGCCAAACCGCGAAAGAAGCAACCCAGCTACGAGACGGCAGAGTCCATGGCCAAGAGCCAGCGGAATATCTCCGTCAGCGAGTTCTTCGCCAAGAACCGCCACCTGCTGGGCTTCGACAATCCGCGAAAGGCCCTGCTGACGACCATAAAGGAGGCCGTCGACAACGCGCTGGATGCCTGTGAGGAAGCGGGAATCCTGCCGGCTGTGGAAATCCACATCGAGCAGATAACCGAGACGCACTTCCGGGCCGCAGTGCAGGACAACGGACCTGGCATCGTGCGGAAGCAGATCCCCAACATATTCGGCAAGTTGCTCTACGGCAGCAAGTTCCACCGCCTGCGGATGAGTCGGGGCCAACAGGGAATCGGCATCTCCGCTGCGGGGATGTACGGCGTGCTTACCACCGGCGTACCGGTTAGGATCATCTCCCGCACCTCCGCCCGCCAGCCTGCCCACATGTACCAGTTGCAGATCGACACCCGCAAGAACAAGCCGAACATCGTCCGCGAGAACTCCATCGAGTGGGATGTCCCCCATGGCACGCGGGTGGAGATCGAACTCGAGGCCCGCTACCAACGAGGCCGCCAGAGCGTGGATGACTACCTCCAGCAGACCGCCATCGCCAACCCGCACGTGACGATTCACTACCACCAGCCCGGCGGCGAGGCAATCGCGTACGAAGCGTCGGTCAAGGCCCTGCCGCCAATCCCCAAGGCTATCCGCCCGCACCCATATGGCATCGAGCTGGGCGTGCTGATGAAAATGTTGGCTGACTCCAAGGCGCGGACTACCCAGAAGTTCCTGACAAGCGAGTTCTCCCGCGTCTCAGCCAGGGTCGCACAGGAAATATGCACGCGGGCAGGGGCAAACCCCGCCGCCAGGCCGAGCCGGCTTGGCAACGAGTCCGCAAAGGCCATCTACCACGCCATCCAGGAAACCAAAATCATGGCGCCCGCCACCGATTGCGTGGTGCCCATCGGCGAGGAACAACTGCTCGCCGGATTGCGGCAGGTGGTGGATGCGGCCTTCTATACATCCGTGACGCGAAGCCCAGCCGTCTACCGCGGAAACCCGTTCATCATCGAAGCGGCACTGGCGTACGGAAACCCCGCCGGCGACGACCCGTCCGCCCAGGCCCCGACCTCCGCGAAGGCACCCGCCGCCCAGGACGACGAGGCCGAGTTCGCCGCCCGGAAGGAAACCCCCGGCACGGGCAAGGGCGCCGACCAGGGCCAACTCGCCCGCCTGATCCGCTTCGCCAACCGTGTGCCGCTGCAATACCAGCAGTCCGCGTGCTCGACCTACAAGTCGGTGGTCGGCATGAACTGGCGAAGTTACGGCCTAACCCAGGGCCGGGGCTCGCTGCCGTCAGGCCCGGTGACAATCGTGGTCCACATGGCCTCGGTCTGGGTGCCGTTCACCAGCGAGTCCAAGGAAGCCATCGCAAGCTACCCCGAGATCCTCAAGGAGATCCGCCTGGCCCTGCAGGATTGCGGGCGGCGACTGGGCCAACACGTACGCCGAGTCGTCCGCCAGAAGCAGGAACTGAAGAAACGCAGCTACATCCAGAAATACATCCCCGCCATCGGCGAAGCCCTGCGAGACATCCTGGACCTCAAGGAAAAACAAGTAAACGGGGTATGCGAAAACCTGCGAGATGTGCTGGAGCGAAGCAGGAAAATGTAGCGGTAGCCTGTAGTCAGTACCCGGTAGTCAGTGCTTAGAGGCCTGTTCGCCTCAGCAAGCAGGTGGGGCAGCGTGTCCTTTAACTGTCGGTGCCCATGTTGCTTTGCGCACCCGTCGCAGCTTGGAAAAACTCCGCGTTGTTGGGAAGGTCGGCGACCGGCTGGCGGTCGGCGAAGGTGCTCTCCACTTCGTGCCAGTATTCGATGCCGTCCTGACCATACTGCCAGCAGAGGCATATCTCACGACCGGCGGCCAATGATGGGAAGTCCACCACGCCCAGAGCCCAGTCCTTGAGTTCCACGCCAACGTCGTCCAACTCGTCGAGGCAGGTTCGCAGTCGGCCCGCCGAGCGGATCAGGTCCATCCGCGTCTTATCGCTCTGCTCGACGGCTTCGGCTTCCTCAGCCGCCTCAAGTTGCTCCTGCAAGTCGATCATACGCGAATATTCGAAGATCACATCGGTGACAATCCGCCTTACCAGCACCAGCGCGCGGTTGGCCTCGGGCAGGCTGAACACCCGCTTGTGCCTTGTCTCAGATTGGCGTAGTTGCGAATTTCGCTTGGTCTTTTTCACCGGGCTACTCCTATTACATCACCTGCCTGCCGGTAGGCAGGTACGTCACCAGAGACACACACCTGGCCGGACTCGTAAGTTTTAGCCCGACCCAGGCGTGCTCAGGTCTTATCGGCCAAAACACTGTTCCGGCATGAAAGAAGCTTCCAAACAATGCTGAAAAGGCCTGACCGCAGGCCCAATGGGCACGATTGCACTTTGCGAAACGCCAGCCACAGCTTATGCTGCTGGCATGTTTGGATTCTTCGCTATCGACAAGCCGCCCGGACCCACCAGCCATGACATAGTCGCCAGCGTACGACGCCGGCTGGGCCGGGGCGTGAAGGTAGGCCATGCCGGGACGCTCGACCCGTTCGCCAGGGGCGTGCTGGTTGTATGCGCCGGACGCGCCACACGCCTGGCTGACTACGTCCAGGTACAACCCAAACGATACCGCGCCATCATGCGACTCGGCGCGACGAGCACCACAGACGACCCCGAGGGCGAGATCACACCCGATCCGTCCGCAGCCAGGCCGGACGAGGCAGCCGTGCGGCGCGTCGTCGCGACGTTCGTGGGCGAGATCGACCAGGTCCCCCCCGCTCACTCAGCCGTACACGTTAACGGGCAGCGAGCCTACAAGCTTGCCCGGGCCGGCAAGGACGTAACGCTGACCGGCAGACCCGTGGTGATCTACTCCATCGACGTGCTGCGATGGGACTGGCCCCACCTGGAACTCGACGTCCGCTGCGGCAGCGGGACGTACATCCGGGCGATCGCCCGGGACATCGGAAAAGCCCTGCGAACCGGCGGCTATTGCGAGGCGCTTACCCGCTCGGCCGTGGGAGAATTCGAACTTGCCCGCGCCGTAGATCCAGATGCCCTCGAGCCCGCCCGGGACCTGCTGCCGCCGACGCTGGCACTTGGCGACATGCCAAAGGTGGTCATAGACGAATCGCAGCGGCATCGCCTGCGTAACGGAAACATGATCGAGCTGCCGGAACCCACCTGCGGCGACAAGGTCGCCCTGCTCGATAGCGAAGGCAACCTGCTCGCCCTGACCGAACCCCGCGCCGATGGCTGGAAACTTCAGCCGACGAAGGTTTTTCTGGTGCAGTAGACATGCAACCCCCCGCGCAGCAAAAAGGGGTTGCGAACAACCCCTTTCACGCTTCCCAGCGTTAACGGCCCTAAATCTGTGTCAGGTCCGCGCCCGATATTCATCAAGCGGCGACGGCCTGCGTGGTTGCGTTTACGGTGGTGCGAGAGTAGCGATAGGCCTCACCGACGTACGGGGCGTCAAAGGCGAAACCGACACTATAGCCATCCTCGGCCTGTCGGCAGCGTACGATCGTGGCGTACACATTACGCCTGCCGCCACCGGCGGGAACGGGCAGATTCAGCACGATGCGCTGGCCAGGGTAGTACGGCCTGATGCTGTAAGCACCTAACCCGCCGCGAGATATATCTCGCATATGAAGCGAGTCCACCACGTCGCCTCCGTCTGGATCCAGACGGACACAACCCAGCGTCATCGCCAGAAGAGTCCGGGGGTGACGTCGGCGTTCTACAGGAAAGTCTTTTCGTTTTGTCATCTTAGCACTCCTGGGCGCTTCACGGCCATTGGTTTCGCCGTGTCCTCTAGCACATCGACCGCCCCGAGAGACACCTTAAATAACACACGAGTTTTTTGCCTCTGCAAGCGCTTGGTCCTACAATGGCCCTCCATGAGCAGACAACAGACACACAAACCCCTGGCTGTGCTCGTTGGCGCCGGACCCGGCGACCCGGGCCTAATCACCGCCGCCGCACTTAACTGGATCGCACAGGCTGACACCGTCCTCTACGACCGCCTGGCCAACCCGTCTCTCCTGACCCGCTGCCGTAGCGACGCCGAACTGATCTACGTCGGCAAGGGACCGGGCGCACACGCGATGACACAAGACCAGATCAACGAACTGCTCGTCAGAAAAACCGCCGAGGGCAAGCTCGTTGTGAGGCTCAAAGGCGGCGACCCGCTGATCTTCGGACGAGGCGGCGAAGAAGCAGACGCACTCGTCAATGCCGGACTTCCGTTTAGAATTGTCCCCGGCGTCACGGCCGCTATCGCAGCCGGGGCCTGCGCGGGAATACCGCTGACCGACCGGCGCCTGGCCTCGACCGTCACCTTCATCACCGGCCACGAGGATCCGACCAAGAATGAATCCGCCATCAACTACAACGCCCTTGCCAAACTGGACACGCTGGTGTTCTACATGGGCGTGGGCAACCTGCCCGCCATCGCCGCCAGACTGATCTCTTCGGGCAGGCCGGCCGAGACGCCAATCGCCCTGGTCCAGAACGCCACGCTGCCAACGCAGAGAACGGTTGTGGCGACGCTGGCGACGGCGGCCGAGGCGGCAGAAGCAAACAACGTCCGCCCGCCGGCGCTGCTGATCGTCGGCAAGGTGGTGACACTCCACGACAAGCTCGCGTGGAAG
>CAZMBZ010000193.1:0-10186 GCA_964564285.1 uncultured Planctomycetaceae bacterium
AAGACTTCCGGGATTATCTCATTGAAAACTTCGGCGAACCGCAGGCCATGGCGCTGGATACCGAGCGAAGACCAACCAAAAGAATCGATGTACGCAGGCCGAAATAGCTCTATGGTAATGACTTGTCGTACGGGCAGATTTGAAAGGCGAGACAATGACGATATCCCGACGTTCGTTCCTGGCATCTGCGGGCATGGCTGCCGCCGCGGGTACACTGGCTGCCGGGCAGATGCAGGCCGCCCCGGCGAAGGACCAACCCGCCGCCCCGGCTGAGCACGCGACGTACCTCGCTGGCGTGTGTACAGGGCTGAAGGCGAAGTGGCCTCGCAACCGGACGGTCAACATCGTTTGTCACGGCCACAGCGTCCCGGCCGGGTACTTCAAGACGCCGGTGGTGGACACCTTCAACGCCTATCCGCATTTGCTGCACGTCGGACTAAAACGACGGTTTCCATTCGCGGTTGCCAACGTGATAGTCACCGCCATCGGCGGCGAGAACTCGGTGAGCGGCGCGGCCAGGTTCAAGCGGGATGTGCTTTCGCATCGGCCAAAGGTGGTGATGATCGACTACTCGCTTAACGATCGCCGCGTGGGTCTGAAAAAGGCCGAGGCGGCCTGGTCGACGATGATCGAGCAGGCCCTTGCCGCCAAGGTCAAGGTCATCCTGATGACGCCGACTTCGGACCTCACTCAGCTTCCCACGGCCACCGAAGCCCAGCGCCGCCCGCTGAAAGACCACGCCGAACAGGTCCGCCGCCTGGCTGGGAAATACGGCGTTGCCCTGGCCGACAGCCTGGCTGGGTTCGAGGCCTATACTGCCGCCGGCAAGGACCTGAAGGCTCTGCTAAGCCAGGTAAACCACCCCAGTCGCGCCGGCCACGATATCGCGACTGTTGCACTGCTCAAGTGGTTCCCGGCGTGAAGACTGCCTGCGACGGGATTGAGTTTCGGCAGCGGTTTTCGCCAGTCCAGGTTCGTGAGCCTGCTATTTCTTCTTCTGCTGCTTTTGAATCTTCGCCCACGTGTCTCTGAGCGTTACTGTGCGGTTTATGACCAGCGAGCCGGGCTTGGTGTCTTTGTCTATGCAGAAGTAGCCCAGGCGTTCGAACTGGACGCGGTCGAGCGGTTTGGCTTCGGCGAGGCTGGGCTCTACCTTGGCGGCGGGGAGGACCTTTGCCGAGTCTGGGTTCAGGTTGACGGTGAAGTCCTGGCCTTCGGGTGTGTTCTCCGGGTCCGGGCAGGCGAACAGGTGGTCGTAGAGGCGGACTTCGGCGTCGATGGCCTTTTCGGCTGAGACCCAGTGCAGCGTGGCCTTGACCTTTCTGCCGTCCGGGCTGTCGCCGCCTCGCGTGGCAGGGTCGTATGTGCAGTGGAGTTCGACTACTTCGCCGGCATCGTTTTTCACCACGTCCGTACATGTGATGAAGTACGCGTAGCGCAGGCGCACCTCGCGCCCCGGCGCCAGGCGGAAGAACTTGCGGGGCGGGTCTTCCATGAAGTCCTCGCGCTCGATGTACAGCTCGCGGGAGAAGGGCAATTTGCGAGTCCCGGCTGCGGGGTCTTCGGGATTGTTGATCGCGTCCAGATCCTCGACCTGGCCCTCGGGATAGTTGGTGATGACTACCTTGAGCGGGTTCAGCACGGCAAGCACTCGCGGGCTTGTCTTGTTGAGGTTTTCGCGCAGGCAGTGATCCAGCAGGGCGACGTCCACGGTGCTGACGAACTTCGCCACGCCGATGCGGTCCATGAAGTTGCGGATGGCCTCGGGTGTGTAGCCGCGCCGCCGCAGTCCGGATAGCGTTGGCATTCTCGGATCATCCCAGCCGCTGACGTGTTCTTCCTGGACGAGCTTGAGCAGCTTGCGCTTGGACATGATCGTGTAGGTGAGGTTGAACCGCGCGAACTCCCGCTGCTTGGGCTTGTGGGCGGGCAGTTGCTCAAGGAACCAATCGTAGAGCGGCCGATGGTTCTCGAATTCCAGCGAGCACATCGAGTGCGTGATTCCCTCGATGCTGTCCTCGATGCCATGAGCCCAGTCGTACATCGGGTAGATGCACCACTTGTCGCCCTGGCGATGGTGATGGGCGTGCAGAATGCGGTACATCACCGGGTCGCGAAGGTTGATGTTCGGCGAGGCCATGTCGATTTTCGCCCGCAGCGTCCGCGAGCCGTCGGGAAACTCGCCCGCCCGCATGCGGCGGAAGAGGTCCAGATTCTCCTCGACGCCGCGGCTGCGATAGGGGCCTTCCTTACCCGGTTCGGTCAGCGTGCCGCGCAACTTGCGCATCTCGTCGGCGGGCAGGTCGTCAACGTATGCCTTGCCATCTTTGATGAGGATCTCGGCGTACTCGTACATCTTGGGGAAATAGTCCGAGGCGAAGTGGAAATGCTCACCCCAGTCCCAGCCGAGCCAGCGGATATCTTCCTGGATGGCGTCGACGTACTCGACCTCTTCCTTGGTGGGGTTGGTGTCGTCCATTCGCAGGTGGCACTGCCCGCCGAAATCCGCCGCGATGCCGAAGTTGATGCAGATCGCCTTGGCATGGCCGATGTGCAGGTAGCCGTTGGGCTCCGGCGGGAATCTTGTGACGACCTTGCCGTCGCAGGTTCCCTTTGCGATGTCTTCTTCGATGATCTGGCGGAGGAAGTCTTTCCGTCCTCCGGGGGATGCAGAGTCGCTCGCGGCGCCGTTTTCGTTGGTCATGTCTTTCGGTTCAGTCATAGTCATATCAACCTTGCTTGTCTTGCGGATACGAAAGCTTGTCGCGCATAGCTAAACCACTTGCGGGCAAAATGCAATGGTTTGTACTGTGCTGTTTGTAGCCGCGTCGTAAGACGCTATCTTCGCTTGTAGTGGCGTCGTGAGACGCTATCCCCAAGATATGCCCTCACGAGCACACTACGGACGTTGCGGTTTGGCGTCGGTGCCATAGTAGGCTTCGACGGGTACTTCCGGCACGGCCTGGCGGACAGTGTCGGCCAGGGCGTCAAGTTGCTCGTCCGGCAGGCTGGACGCCGACGGCGAAAGCGGGCTGCGCGCGATGGTATGGACCTGCACCAATCGGATGAGTCCGCCTCCGTCGAGTATCTCCCGCAGCCGGTCTGTGTAGGCGGATACTTCCGCCCGGTCGGGTCCCAGGCCGTCAATGCGGAAAAAGAGCGTCTGGATGACCACCGCCCGCTCGCGCGCGACGGCGGTTATGCCGTCTACGATATCCGCAAGTAGTCTCGCGGGCCGGGGCCTGTTGACCGTATCGAGTCGCGCTTGCGTGCCGGCGTCGAGCTTGGCCCATATCTCGCCGTTGTTGGCGTCGAGAAGCGGCAGGGCCCGGGCGACCTGCGGGCTGTGAAGGTGGGCTGAGTTGGTGATTACGACGATCTTGACGTTCGGCAGATGCGACGCGGCCTTGGCATCGGCGGCGATCTTCACTGCCTTGTCGAACTCCGCCTTGGATGTCGGCTCGCCATCGCCGCTGAAGGCGATGTCGTTTATGCGGCGCATCTCGGGGGGCACGTCGGCGAATCGCGGCTCGTCCCAAATCTCCCCGCAGGCCGCGGCGTCCAGGGCGAGTTTCAACTCCGCGCCGAGGGTATCGAGGTCCACGTGATCCAGGTTTCGCCGGATGTGGCGGTCGACCTGGCAGTACAGGCAGCCAAAACTGCAACGCTTGTCTGGGTTTATGTTTACGCCGATGCTAAGCCCTCTGGCCCGGCGGCTGAGCACGGGATATACGTACAGGCAATCCCGCCATTGGCGGCGATGGTCGCCAATGGCGCGGGTCTTGGCACCAATGTTAGCTTGTGGTTTGTCCATGGCGATATTGTACCATGTCCCGACCGCCGGCGGCAGGCCGCGCCGAAAACGCCAGAAAACGAGGTACGACAGGACGGGCATTGTGTTGTAGAATGAAAGAACTAGGCGCTTAGTCCATGTCGGCTTGGACAAGTCTGTTCCGGCGACACGGAAAGTCTGAAAGGAATACTGTGATGTATCGTCCGGAAATCAAGGTCGTTGACTGCACCATCCGCGATGGTGGGTTGGTGAATAACTCGCAATTCTCGCTGGAAACCGTCCGGGCCGTATACAAGGCCACGTGCGAGGCCGGCATCGACTACGTAGAATTGGGCTATCGCAATAGCCGGGAGTTCTTTTCGGACGATGAGTACGGCCCGTGGCGATTCTGCGATGAAGACGCGCTCCGCAAGGTAACCCAAGGCATCGACCCGGGTGATACCCAGGTCGCCGTCATGATGGATGCCCACAAGGCGTACGCCAGCGACCTTCTGCCTGCCGACGAGTCCGTGGTCAATCTCATTCGCGTCGCCACGTACGTCAAGGATGTCGACAAGGCAATCCATATCAGCCAGGTCGCCGCGGAGAAGGGCTACGACACGACGGTCAACATCATGGCCATCAGCAGGGAAGGTTCACCTACTCTGGACGAGGCGCTGGACCAGATCGAGTCCGAGACCAAGGCCCTGGCTGTCTACATCGTCGATAGCTACGGCGCGCTTTACAGCGAGGAAGTCCATTTCCTCGTCGAGAAGTACCAGATGCACCAGCCGACCAAGGAAGTAGGCGGGCACTTCCACAACAGCCAGCAACTTGCCTTCGCCAATACCATCGAGTCGATCATCAAGGGCGCCAACTTCGTCGATGGCACGCTGATGGGGCTCGGCAGAGGGGCTGGCAACTGCCCGACCGAACTGCTGCTGGGCTTCCTGAAGAACCCGAAGTTCAAGCTTCGCCCGATCTTCGAGGGCATCCAGAACGCGATCCTGCCGCTTCGCGATAAGCTGATCTGGGGTTACCACCTGCCTTACATGATGATGGGCCTGATAAACCAGCACCCGCGCGACGCCATAAAAATCATGGACGGCGACGACAGGGACGGCATCCTCGATTTCTGGCGACAGGTGACAGAGGAGTACGGCGAATAGGATGCTTTCCTGCATGGACGCAGGGATACTGACTGACAGAATTGCGCAAAACAAACACGGATGAACACGGATAGAAGCTCAGGTTTTTCTATCTGTGTTCATCCGCGTTCATCTTTGCCTGAAACTGTTTTGCCTCCGCTCCTCTGCGGCTCCGCTGACAGTGCTAAGAATCGAATTCCACACGCCAGGACACCTTGCCAGTCTTGTCGGGCGTTATGCTGAATTGAATCGCATCTTCTACCGGCGTTGTCTCGACCGCCATTCCGCCAACGATTGCCTGCTTTGGCTTCCACGGACCGGGAACATGGATCGTCACGACATAGGGATCGCCCTTTACCACCAGGCTGCGCCCGGAGAGAGTTCGCTTGTTCGCGTCCCAGGCTACGTCGACCAGATCTACGGCTCCCTGCGAGATATGGCGGTTGGTGGCTACTATCCATGGGTGTGGCCTGGTGGGACGAATTCCGAAGACCAGTGTGTCGAACTCGCCCGGCTTGCCGCATCGGAACGAACCCCGGAAAACGCCCTTGTACTGCCTGTTCCAGAAGTCATAAACACTGTATGAGGCGTCAGGGTCGAGGCCGAGCGCGGCGAAATCGAGTATTTCGACCGACTTGCCGACAGAACTGTTGGCTACCACGAGCCAGCGGTCGAACGGCCGATCCACTTCCAGCGTCCAGACTGCGGGATGGGAGGTTTGGTAAAGATTCCCCGGCCGGGTTGCCGGACCACCAATGACCGGAAGGATGCGTCGCATGATATCGAGCTTTTCGCCCGTGTATACCTCGGGCTTGTCCGAAAACGTAAGGTGCGTTCCCGTCAGCGCCACCATCGTTGCCCACGTGCGGGACTGGGCGCCGGTCAGGTTGACCAGGCAGATGTGGTCCGGGTCGACGCACCAGATGAGGTTGTGCTCATGGAACCACTTCCCGAGATCGTCCGCGACGGCCCGCACCGCTTCCCAGGTGCTCGCCTTGTCCGCGCCGATCCGTATGGCCATCGGATGGCCGATCAACTCCGGCACGCGGCTCCAGCATGAAAGTACGTACACGTCGTCGGAAGCGTCAGTCGCCCTGCGAATGGCCGACCACCCCTTGCGAAGTGCCTCCTGCCACGTTGTGTGCCTGGCGGTGAAGTAGTCGCCCGTCTTGCTGTATCCGTCGTAGGCGACGTGCATCTGCCCGTCAATCTTCAGATAGTCGTACCCGTTCGCCAGTTGCGCCCGTATTCCCCGCAACAGCCACTTTTCTACCGCCTCGGTGTTGGTCGCATCCATGAATGCCAGACCATGCCAACGAGCCTTGCTCTTGAATACGGGCCCGTTTGCGCCGGCATGAATCCACCAGTCAGGGTGCGTCTGTAATTGCTCGCCGGAACACCCGAACGGACTCAGCCAGATACCCGCCTTCAGGCCCTTGCTGTGAATGTAATCAGCCGTTGCCTTCATGCCGCCTGGAAACTGCCCGTTGGCACTGGTCCAGTCAACGTCGGCTGGAACGGTGGTTAACTGCATTGTGCTGCCGACGAACCAGCCGTCGTCGATGATCAGGTATCCCAGACCATAGTCCTTGAGGTTTCCGGCTATCCAGTCGGCCGCATCCTGAATGTTCTTCTCCGTGACCTTGCCCCTGTAAGCCTTCCAGGAAATCCACCCGGCCGGCACGTTGTCCGGTAGCGAGTAGTTCGGCCGAAAGAATTCCAGACCTCGTTCGGTATGGAAGAACTCTCGCAGGATTTCTATTCGGAGATCCCTTCCGTTTGCGCTGATCTTGCAGCAATCAGATGGCTGGTTTGTCCCGGCTGGCGCTATGTCGAGCTTTCCGGTGGAGACCAGTTGAACCGCCCAGTCGCCGCTGCGGCAATAGACGCCGGTGTTCAACGCGTTATGACTCCGTCCGCTTATCGAGCGGATCATGGGCAGTTGCTTGTCCGGTCTGCAAGGTGAGCAGGGGAAGATATCCCCGCCTCGGATTGTGCCGGTAATGGACAGACTGACATCGACGCCTTCTTTCGTCCGGATCGCCAGCACATCAGGCCGATTTGGGTCGGTCGTGACGATGACGGCGTCTTTCAAAGCCACTGAATGGCTGGTCTTGCCGGCAAATGCGCTGACATGCAATTCGAGTATGCTCTTGCCGGCCACGTCGCCCGAAACTTGTCCTGTCGTTGCGTTGTATTCCATTTCGCACTTGGCGGTTGTCGTAACACAGGTAAGCAAAACCAAAGCTATTGAAAGCGTCATGCAATAGGGCATCCGGCGAATCCTCTCGATAGTGAAATATGTATCTTCTCCATCACAGGCATCGTACGGCAGCGCAGGATATCAGTGCGTCGGCCCGTCATCAAGGTTTGGGCTTGGTTTGGGGTTTTGCCAAAGGCGGGCCTGGCTGGGGAAAAACAGCGAAAACACCGGTCAGGCGCGGTATCCTCTTCGGGCTTTGAACAAGGAGGCGTCTTGGCGGCGACTCCGGCAGATAATCGGAAAGACGAAAGATAATGGAAAAGCTCAAGACACGTTTCGCTCCGTCGCCTACGGGGTATCTGCATATCGGCGGGGCGAGGACCGCACTGTTTAACTACCTGCTGGCCAGGCAGGCCGGCGGGACGTTCCTGGTTCGCATTGAGGACACCGACCGCGCCCGGCATGACGAGTCTGCCGTGTCGAAAATAGTCGAGGACCTGCAATGGCTTGGCCTTCAATGGGATGAGGGAATAGAGGTTGGCGGACCCAACGGACCGTACCGCCAGTCCGAGCGCCTGGAGCTTTACGAGTCCCACGTCCAGCGGCTTGTCGATGAAGGCAAGGCATACTATGCCTTCGACACGGCTGAGGAATTGGAGGCCCGACGGGCCGAGGCCATGGCTGCCAAGCAAGGCTTCCGCTACGAGCGCCCCGAGGTGTTTCCATCTGCCGACGACGTTGCCAAAGCTCGCGCCGATGGCAGGCCGGCGGTGGTGCGGTTCTGCGCCCCGGCCGACGACGTGACGATTCGGGACGAGGCCTTTGGCGACGTGACCGTGCCCGCCAGCGAGATGGAGGACTTCGTCATTCGCAAGGACAACGGCTATCCGACGTTCTACCTGGCCAACGTGGTAGACGACGCGACGATGGGCGTCAGCCTCGTCTGTCGCGGGCAGGAGTTTCTCGGTCAGACGTGGCGGCAGTCGGTGCTGAGAAAGGCGCTCGGTCTGCCCGAGCCCAAGTTTTGCCACCTGCCGCTGATTATGGACATGAAAGGGCGCAAGCTCTCGAAGCGCGACGGCGACGTGGATGTGCAGAGTTTCCGCAAGGCTGGGTATTTGCCCGAGGCACTGGTCAACTTCATTGCCTTGCTTGGATGGCGACCCGCGGGGGACGTCGAGAGGATGACGCTCGCCGAGATGATCGATAAGTTCAGCATCGACCGCATCGGCAAGGCCAACGCCAAGTTCGACCGCGACAAGCTGCTGGCGTTCAATACCGCCGCCGCCGCGGCCGCCACCGACGACCGCTTGCTGGCGGGCTTTCGAGACTATCTCTCCCTCAATGACACGCCCATTCCCACCGATGACGATGACCTCCTGCGCCGGGTGCTGAAGATCACTAAGGGCTTCCGCACTTTCGCTGACATTCCCGTCAAGTGCGGCGTGCTGTTCGGATCCGACGACACCTTCGATTACGTCGAGAAAGCGGTCAAGAAGGTCCTGAGAAAGAACGAAGGTGCCGGCTATGCCGTCCTGGCCGACTTGCGGGATAAACTTGGCGCCGTGGATTTCTCGGCCGGGGCCGAAGCGATCGAGAAGTTCCTCGCCGACTACTGCCAGGCCACCGACCTGGGGTTGGGCAAGGTAGCCCAGCCACTGCGCGTGGCCGTGACGGGCACCGTCGTAAGCCCGGCCATCGGCGAGACGCTGGATATCCTCGGCCGGGACAAGACCCTCGCCCGCATTGACCGCTGCCTGGCGGCCAGGCAAGTTGAATAGTGAAAAGGGGCGTGCGGCCCGTTGAGGTAGATGAACGCTTCCTGGAAATCGGCGATGGATCAATCTCAGGCCAATCCCTTTCCCGGCAGACTGGTTTCGGGTACGATATCCAGTGTTCGTGGCTGGCCGGATTTAGGCTGGCCGGGTTGGAATGGGTTTTTTCTTGGATCAACATATGAGCCTTCTGGTTACTGGCAGCATTGGCATTGATACCGTCGAGTCGCCCTCGGGCAAGGTTGTGGACGCCCTTGGCGGGTCGAGCATATATTTCGCGTACGCCGCGAGCTTCTTTACGGACGTCAGGCTGGTGGGCGTTGTCGGCGACGATTGCCCTGACGGTTTCCTCAAGCCGCTGCGTGATAATTCGAAAATCGATCTGGCCGGGCTGGAAGTTCGCGCCGGCAGCAAGACCTTCCGTTGGCACGGGCGATACCACGACGACGTTAACGTTCGCGACACCGTTTCGGTGGACCTCAACGTCCTCGGCGAGGTCGGTCCGACCATCCCCGAACCGTTCCGCGACAGCAAGTATGTTTTCTTGGCCAACACCCACCCATCGCTGCAACTCGAGTTGCTCGGCCAACTTGCCGAGCCGCAACTCGTCGTGGCCGACACCATGGACCTGTGGATAACCACCGAACTGGATCAGTTGAACGTGCTGCTGGCCCACGTCGACGGGTTCGTGCTCAACGACTCCGAGGCCAAGCTGATGACAGGTCAAGCCAATGTCGTCGCCGCCGGGTTCGAGATCGCCGACAAGGTCCGGCGCTTCGTGGTCGTCAAGAAGGGCGAACACGGCAGCCTGCTGTTTGTCGATGGTAAGGTCTTCGCCCTGCCCAGCTACCCGACACAAAAGGTGGTTGACCCCACCGGTGCCGGTGACAGTTTCGCCGGTGCCATGATGGGACACCTCGCCGCCGTCGACAGTTTCGACGCGCCGGCCCTGCAAAAGGCAATCGCGCTGGGCACCGTCACGGCCAGTATTGAGCTGGAAGACTTCTCGCTTAAGCGGTTCCTGACGACTGACCGGGCCGAAATCGACGCGCGCCTGGCTGAGTTTCGGCAACTGATGGCCTTCTGATTGTGAGTTATCAGTCCGGAGAACGGCGATGGCGATTCGCACCTTCCTGGCATTGGACCTTGACGCTTCCGTAAGACGGGTGATCGCCACCGTAGCCGGGCAACTGCCTGTTGGCGAGTCCAAGGTCCGCTGGCTGGAGCCGCAGAACCTGCACGTAACGATGAAGTTCCTCGGCGATGTGCCGGATGCGGACGTGATGGG
>CAZMBZ010000194.1:0-4759 GCA_964564285.1 uncultured Planctomycetaceae bacterium
CCGCCGGGCTGAGATGGTACACATGGACACGCGTGGCAACCGGTCATCGCTGGAGTTCACTGTGCCCTCTCGCGGCCTGATCGGCCTGCGAGGCCGGATGCTGACCGCCTCGGCTGGCGAGGCAATCATGCACCACCGCTTCGAGAAGTACGACCGCTACCGTGGCCCGATCCCGCACCGCAGCAACGGCGCTATGATTGCCACTGAGACCGGCACGGTGACGGGGTTTGCCCTCGATCAGCTTGCCGACCGCGGCATTATGTTCGTCAAGCCGGGCGAGGCTGTTTACGCGGGTCAGGTTATCGGCGAACACTGCAAGGACAAGGACATCCCCGTGAACATCGTGCGGACCAAGAAACTCACCAACATGCGCACCAGCACCAAGGACGCAACCGTCGTCCTCAAAGCGCCGCGCCAGTTCACGCTCGAAGGCGCCCTGGAATACGTCGAATCCGACGAGCTCGTCGAACTGACACCCAAGTCCATCCGCCTTCGTAAACGCTACCTGAAAGAAGCCGACCGAAAGAGGCACCTCCGCAAGTTCGCCGGCGCCCAAAGCTGAGACCCGCTATTTTTCCTTCATCCGAATGAGCACCGGGTTCTCGACGTAGCCCGGCTGGCGCTGGCCTGCGCCTTTTCGCTTGTAGTCGCCTATATCCTTGCGGGCAACTTCAGCCAGGGCGGTCAGTCTGGCTACCACGTCGGGGTGGTCGGCGGCGACGTTGTTCTTCTCGCCGATGTCGGCCTGCAGGTCGTAAAGTCGCGCCTCGGTCTTGCCTTGCGGCGTACCCATCCACTTACCGATCTCCGGGTCCAGACCCAAGCGGAGTTTCCACTTGCCCAAGCGGATGGCCTGGAGCTGGCTCATGAAGTAATAGAAGAACCCCTCGGTATGCGGAGACTTCGCCCCTGGCTTGCCGAGGATGAGGTCGCTGATGTCCTTACCATCGATGATCCGGTCCGTCGGGGCCGAGGTCCCAGCCAGACGTGCCAGTGTGGGCATCAAGTCGATTGTACTGGTGACCTCGTCGCAGACGGTCCCAGCCGGGACTTTGCCCAGCCAGCGCATTATGCACGGTTCGCGCATACCACCTTCGAGCGTGGTCGCCTTGCCCCCTGACAGCGGCGCGTTGCTCCCTGGCCTGCACGCGCCGTTATCGGAGGTGAATATCACCAGTGTGTTTTCGTCGAGTCCAAACCTCTTGATGGCGGCAAGTATCTCGCCGGTGGAAAAGTCCACTTCCTCGACAGTATCACCGTAAGCGCCGCCGGCACTTTTACCGGCGAACTGTTCGCCGGGGCGCAACGGGCGGTGGACGTGCATGTGCGGCAGGTAGAGCAGGAAGGGTTTGTCCTTATTCTTTTCGATGAAGGCGATGGCTTCAGCGGTGTAGCGACTGGTGACGGTCCTCTGGTCGACAGGGGCCTCGATGACCGTCTCGTTTCGCATAAGCGGCAGGGGCGGCAGTTTGCCGTTCTTGTCTTGGTCGGTCTCCGAGCCCATGTCGTTACTGAACGGGATGCCGAAGTAGTAGTCGAAGCCGAAACGCCTCGGCAGGAACGGCGGCTGATCTCCAAGGTGCCACTTGCCGATGCACGCCGTCGCATAGCCCTGGCCCTTGAGAACATGGGCCATGGTAATCTCCGATGGGTTCAGGCCGCGCTTGTCCTTCGGCACGAGGACGAAGCATCCCCGGGAGCTTTCGTGCATGCCTATGCGAAGGGGATAGCAGCCGGTCATAAGGCTCGACCGCGACGGCGAGCACACGCCGCTGGTCACGTAGAAACTCGTGAACTTCCTGCCCTCGCGAGCCATCGCATCCACGGCAGGCGTGCGGTTCTTTGTAGAACCGAAGCAACCAACGTCGCCATAGCCGAGGTCGTCCACGTAAATAATGACGAAATTGGGCTTGGGTTGCCTCGCGGCAGCGGCGCCAGTGACACCTGAACCAGTAGCCTTGACCTTGTCTGCTGTCCCTTGCCCGCCGCAGCCAGCGAATACCGCGCCGACCGCACCGGCACCGATAAAACTCACGAACTGCCTTCTGCTCATCCGTGCCATATTCATGTCTCCCGATCAGACCCCGTTGCCTGACATGCAAAATACGCCCGACGCGGGGGGCAGGTCAAGCCGCAACAGAATACCAGCGGATTCAGACCCGCCGCAAGGATGGTATCGGCGCGCACCGCCCCCTGGCGGGGGAGCGATGATGTCAGGCTCGGGCTGGTGAATCGCTTCCCAGCGTTGGCCCGGCCCTTGTTGGATCTGGGTACTCGTTTGGCGAAGCCTGTCGCCTTGGTCCCTGCTCGCTGAAGCGCGCAGGCCTCAACAGTCTGTCTCTGGTTCCAGGTTCTGCCGTTCTTCTCTGACGACAGACTACTGACCACCGGCTACTGTTGCTGTCAAATATCGAGGTTCTTCACCTCGAGGGCGTGCTTTTCGATGTAGTTGCGGCGGTTCAAAACGTTGTCGCCCATCAGCAGCGTGAACAGTCGTTCAGCTTCCTCGACCTCGTCGTCCTTGACGCGGAGCAACATTCGACGGGTGGGGTCCATGGTGGTTTCCCAGAGCTGGTCGGCATTCATCTCGCCGAGGCCCTTGAACCGCTTGATCTCCATGCCCTTCGAGCCGATCTGCCTTATGCCGCCGGCAATCTGAGAGATATTCTCCAGCTCGTGCTCCTCGTCTTCGCTAACCAGCACATACTTGGCTGGGGCCTTCTCGCCGGTGACCGACTCGGCCCGTTCGATGTAGTAGTCCTCGACGCTCAGCCCGCGGGAAGCCAGTTTGGCGATGAGCTTCTCGATGTCCTTTATCTCGTGCAGTTCGGAATACTTGCTGGCGAGAATAATTTCGTCGTGGCCGACAGAATTGTCTTTGGCCTTGCCATTGGCATTCTCGCCATTGGCATCCTCGCCATCTTCCGGTTCTTGAGGGGTGTACTTGGTAAGAGCCTCCAGGTAGTCCTCGTGGCTGTGGTAGAAAAAGTTTCGGCCGTTGATTAGTATCCAATATGCGGGCAGCTTGCCTTCGCGGCGGTTGGCCAGGAGGATCTCGAATCCCAGCCCGCGGCGGTCGAGGATCTTTGTCTGCTCACTGAGTTCGTCAAGGATTTCAACCACTTCTTCGAGCTTCTTGCCAGTCAGGCTTAGTTCGACCTTTGGCTTTTTGCCTCGGTGATCGCGAATATCCAGCACCGTGCCTTCCAGGCCGAGTTCGAATAGCCTCTGCCGCATTTCATTCTCGTTGAGGATGTAGTGTTTCTTCCTCTTTTTGGTCACGAGGTACAGAGGCGGCTGGGCTATGAATATCCGACCTTCGGTAATCAACGGTTTCATATGTCTGTAGAAGAACGTCAGCAGCAGCGTCCGGATGTGCGAGCCGTCGACGTCGGCGTCGGTCATGATGATGATCTTGCCGTAGCGGAGTTTTGAGATATCAAACTCATCGTTGCCGATCCCGCAGCCAAGGGCGCTGATGATGATCCTGAACTCGTTGTGGTTGAGGATCTTGTCCAGCCGGGCCTTCTCGACGTTGAGGATTTTGCCCCGAAGCGGCAATATTGCCTGCACGGCTGAGTCGCGGCCCTGTTTTGCCGGCCCGGCGGCAGAGTCTCCCTCGACGAGGAACAACTCCGTCGAATTCACATCCTTGCTGCGGCAGTCGGCGAGCTTGCCTGGCAGCGATCCGCTGGCCAGGACGCTCTTGCGGCGGGTCAGGTCTCGAGCCTTTCGCGCGGCCTCGCGGGCCAGCATGGCCTGCATGCCCTTATTGATGATCTTCTTGGCCTCAGCGGGATGCTCTTCCAGCCAGGCCCCCAACATCTCGTTGACCGCCATCGTGACAAAGCTCTCGACCTCGCTGTTGCCCAACTTGGTCTTGGTCTGGCCCTCGAACTGAGGATCCGGCACCTTGACGGAGATGACGGCTGTGAGCCCCTCGCGAACGTCGTCACCCGAAGGGTTCGCTTCCTTCTTCAGCATGTTGGCGTTGCGGGCGTAGCTGTTAAGCGTGCGCGTAAGCGCGCTCTTGAAGCCCGACAGGTGCGTGCCGCCCTCAATCGTGCTGATGTTGTTAGCGAACGTAAACATTGTTTCGCTGTAGCCGTCGTGATACTGGAGGACCACGTCCAGCTTGAGCTTGGTCTGCTCGTCTTCCTTGGTGATGACGGCCGGGGTGTGAAGCGTGTTCTTGTTCTCGTTGAGGTGCTTAATGAACTCCACAAGCCCTTGCTTGTACTGGAAGACAGACTCGACGTCGGTTCGCTCGTCCTTCAGCGTTATCCGCACGCCTTCATTGAGGTATGCCAGTTCCCGCAGCCGCGTCGCCAGCACCTCGTGTCGGAAGCTGACTTCCGGGAATATCTGCGGGTCCGCGCGGAAGGTCACGCGTGTGCCGGTCTTCTTACTCTTGCCGACAATTTTCAGCTCGCTGGTCTTGATCCCGCGCTCGAACTCCATCTCGTAGACATTGCCGGCGCGGCTAACTTCGACCTCAAGCCATTCGCTCAGGGCGTTGACAACCGACGCGCCAACGCCATGGAGCCCACCGGAGACCTTGTACGCGCCATGGTCGAACTTGCCGCCGGCGTGCAGGTGGCACATCACGACCTCGAGCGTGGAAATCTTCTCGGTCGGGTGCGGGCCGACGGGAATTCCCACACCGTCGTCAGTGACCGAGACAGACTCATCGGGGTGGATGACCACGTCGATGTTATTACACCGCCCCGCCATCGCCTCGTCGATCGAGTTGTCGACG
>CAZMBZ010000194.1:4859-10124 GCA_964564285.1 uncultured Planctomycetaceae bacterium
CACGTCGATGTTATTACACCGCCCCGCCATCGCCTCGTCGATCGAGTTGTCGACGATCTCCCACACCAGGTGGTGCAGGCCGCGAGGGGTCGTATCGCCAATGTACATGCCAGGGCGCTTGCGAACCGCTTCCAGACCGCGAAGCACCTTGATCTTGCTCTCATCGTAGACGGTCGAGTCCGTCTGATCCGCTATTGGGGCCGTATCCTTGGCCAAGTGCATAATCTCCTCGTCTGTAGCGGCTTGTCCTGCATAATACAGTGCCGTCAAAACCCGCCGGAAACCTACCGTAATCAACCATGTGATTATCCCAGAAAACCAGCCAACATGCCAATAAAAACCGTCGTAAACCACTCGGTATCGAGAACCGGAAATCGGCAAGCAAAGGCTGTCCGATTCTGCGATCGGGAAAGACCCCGCAAGACACCAGCACACGGTTTGTGTACAATGAACGAATCCAGAGGCGCCATGGCGTGCTATGGGAGAACGTGTCATGAAATCATACAACCACCACACCAGTGGAGGCGACGGCGGAGACACAAGCCGGCTCGGCGGGCAGCGAGTCCGCAAGAACCATCCGCTCGTCGCAGCCAACGGTGATATCGACGAGCTCAACGCCCACCTGGGCCTCTGCCTGGCTGGGACTGGAACCCAGACCGACACCGTCGCGGAAGCCCTGGCGAGAGTCCAGACCGACCTCCTGACCGTGGGGGCCATGATCGCCAGCGAATCGCCACCTCCCATAACCATCGGCGATGAGGACATAGCTCGGCTCGAACGCGAAATCGCCCACGTCAACGAGCAGTTGCCCCCGCTTGATAAGCTGATCATACCCGGCGGAACCGAACTGGCGCGCAGACTGCACGTCGCGAGGTGCGTCTGCCGGAGAGCGGAACGAGCAATGGTCACCGCCGCGGACGCAAACCTGACCGTGTCGCCGAAGGCCCGGGTGTACCTTAACCGACTGTCGGACCTGTTGTTCGAGCTGGCCAGGCTGGCCAATCACGCCGCCGGCAGACAGGAGCAAACTTGGAGCCCGTGACGCCCAACGAAGCCCTGGCCTACCTCACAGCCGACTTGCCGGGCATCGGCGGGCGGATAAGGGAGCGAGTCGCGGACTTCCGCGTCCAAGAGTTGCCCCTCTACGAGCCGTGCGGCGAGGGCACGCACATGTACTTCCGGGTAACCAAAGCGGGAATCCCCACACCCGAGGCCGTCAGCAGACTGGCGCGGTTCCTGAACGTCAGGCCACACGATATCGGCGTGGCGGGTCTAAAGGATGCCCGAGCCGTCAGTTTGCAAATGATGAGCCTCGAACACGCCAACCCCTCCGCCCTGGCGGCGTTTCGCGACCCGGCGATGAGCATCAAAGTTCTCGGCCTGCACGGAAACAAACTTCGCACCGGGCACCTCAAAGCCAATCGCTTCACGATTCGCATCCGCGGCGTCTCGGCAGAGCAGTTGCCCGCCGCAGAGGCGGTGCTCGACATACTCGCCGCTCGGGGCGTGCCGAACTACTTCGGCGAGCAGCGATTCGGCACCCGAAAAGCCACCGCCCTGCTGGGCGAGTGCATGGTCCGCAACGATCTTGACGAATTCCTGGCGATCTTCCTGGGCAGGCCCCACTCCGAGGACCCGCCCGACTGCCGGGCCGCGAGAGACGCATTCGACACGGGCCACTACGCCCGAGCCTTGAAACGCTGGCCAAGACACTGCCGTAGCGAGCGAAAAGCCCTGTCGGCCTACAAAAGGCGACAGCACGCCGGCGACGCCATGCCAGCCATCGACAAACGCATGAAGCGGCTTTACGTATCAGCCTTCCAGAGCCGCATCTTCAACGACATCGTCACTCGCCGCATCGACACTCTGGATAAGGTCTTCGTTGGCGACCTGGCCGTCAAGGCCGACAACGGCGCGGTATTCGCCGTAGAGGACGCCGCCGTGGAACAGCCCCGGGCGGACCGGCTCGAGATAAGCCCGACAGGCCCGGTTGTCGGCTACCGAAGCGACCTCGCCACCGGCGAGCCAGGAAAGATCGAAACCGAGATGCTCGAGCGGCACCGGATCGCCCCGAACGATTTCAGGAACCTCGGCTCGCTACGAGCTAAAGGCACGCGACGCGCGCTTCGCTTCGCCCTGGACTCGCCCGAACTGTCGGCCGGGACCGACGATCACGGTCCATACATCCAGATAATCTTCGCCGCCCCCAGCGGCAGCTACGCCACCGTCGCATTGCGGGAGATCATTAAGTAGTGAAAACTGTGCGATTCTCTGGGCGGTTTTCGCGTTAAATATGGTGTCAGGGCAGATGGCTATTCTGCCGGATTCGAAAAGATCGGCGATAGAATGTGTGTGACCTCAAAAACTTTCGGGAGAAAAACCATGCTCAGAACTGCTTGGGTGCTTTGTGCGTTGGCCTTGATTGCGATGCCTTGTGTGGCTGCGGACTGGCCTCAATACGGCGGGCCTGATCGAACGAACGTCGCAGCCGACACCGATTTGCCCAAGAGCTTCCCTGCCGGCGGACTCAAGCCGGTGTGGACAGTCAAGATGGGCGCGGGTTTCGGCAGCGCTGCCATTAAGGACTCGAAGGTTTACGTCCTCGACCGCATATCGGGCCGTAGCGACGTGCTTCGCTGTTTGGACCTGGAATCCGGCAAAGACCTGTGGTCTTACGCATACGCGGCCCCGGGCAAAGTTTCTTTCGACGGCTCGCGCAGCGTGCCGAGCGTCGATGACAAGTACATCTTCACCGTTGGCTGCTTCGGCCAGGTGCATTGCATCAGCAAGACAACCCGCAAGCCGGTGTGGTCAAAGAATCTCGCCAGGGACTTCGGCAAGGGCGGGAGACTGCCCAAGTGGGGCTACTCGCAGTCACCTCTGCTGTACCAGGACGTCGTAATACTCGCTCCGCAAACCGGCGAGGTCGGCCTGGTGGCGCTCGAACGGGCCACGGGTAAGGAGCGATGGCGCAGCGGACCCGTCGGCGCCGCCCACTACGTATCGCCGAAGGTTATCAAAATCGACGGCGTCGAACAGGCGATCATCGTCAACGCAAACGGAGTCTCCGCCGTCGATGCCGCGACGGGCAAGAAGCTGTGGCACTTCGGTGACTGGTCTTGCCGAATTGCAATCCCCAATGTAACGAGTATCGGCGACGGACGGGTGTTGATCACCGGCGGATACAAGGCCGGGACGGTCATGATCAAGGTCGCGCAGTCCGGTGGCAAGTGGCAGGTGAAGCAGCTTTGGCGGAACGACCGGATCAACAGCCAGATAAACCCAGCCTTGCTGCATGACGGGCATCTGTACATCAACTCGAACTCCAACGAATACAGCGATGGTCTGATGTGCGTGGACCTCGACGGCAAGGTCCTGTGGCAGACGGGGAGCAGCCCCAACTTCCAGCGAGGCCACACACTATTGGCTGGCGGCATGCTCTATATTATCGAGGGCAAGAAAGGCTCGCTTCACCTGGTCGAGCTTTCTTCGAAGAGCTACAAGGAAGTCGGCCGGATCGAGGGCCTGCTGGGCGGCAAGAACATATGGGCGCCGCTTAGCCTGTGCGGTAAGAAACTAATCATCCGGGACCAGGCCAAAATGCTGTGCCTGGACCTGGCAAAGGGGAAGTAGAGAAGAAGCGATTTCTCGCAGAGGGCGCAGAGAACCTGCCTACGGCAGGCAGGCGCAGAAAAAACAGCGAGACCAGAAGAAGACGCGGGATGGGAATTGCATGCATGCTGTTTTGTCCATGTAATCCCTTAATCCATGTAATCTCCATCTGATGTTTCTTCTTTTCTCCGCGCCTTAAGCGCCCTTCGCCAGAGATGTCGTCTTGCCCCATGGAAAGGCCCACGTATGACCATCGACGCTGAAACGCCAAAAATCATAGAGGTCGCCAACGGGCTGTGCGTGCGGCAGGAGATCGACAACATCACCTGGATCGACATGGGCGAATACGGCATTGTCGTCGACGCGCTCGAGAAGCCCGACGCCAAAGACGAGGTTTTCGCCGCGATACGTCGAACGCTTGCAGGCAAGCCGTTGCGGTACTTGCTCAACACGCACATCCATTACGACCACCTCGCGCTGAACCAGGACTTTCATCGCGAGTTCGGTGCGGAGATCATCAACCACCAAACCGCCCCTGTCGGCGATGAAGGTCGATGGTTCAAGGGCACCCGGCGAAGCCTGCACTGGATCCACATGCCAGGCTGTCATTCCGAAGAAGACTGCGTCGCGTGGATTCCTGAGGACCGAGTGCTGCTCGTCGGCGACATATTCGGCTGGGGACTGATCCCGCTGACAGTCAACATGCGGGCACAAATATTCAAACTCCTGGTAGACACCTACCAGCGACTCATCGACCTGGACCCAGCCGTGATGATCCCCGGCCACGGACCGCTGGGCGACAAGACAACGCTTCAGCGGTGGCTGGAATATTTCCACTGGCTGCGCGGGCAATGCGCGCGGCTCGTCGAGGCCGGGCTGGACAATGAGCAGATAATCGCAGAAATCGCCCCGCCGGAAGACATGAAGAACTGGTGGCGGTTTAAGGTATGGAAGCACGCCGACAGTGTGTCCAAGATGATTAAGCCTATCCGAAAGGGCTGGCTGTAGGGTGGCGAAAAAAGAAGGAGATGTCATGCGCGGTTTTTCACGAAGAGCATTTCTCAAATCCGTAGGCCTAGCCGCCGGAGCGGTTGCGGCGCCGCGGCTTCTACAAGGCGCACCGGCCAAAGCGGGGGCAGACGGCACGAGGCGACCCAACATCATAATCATTATGTCTGATGACATGGGTTTCTCGGACATTGGCTGCTACGGCGGGGAGATCGAGACGCCCAATCTCGACGCCCTCGCCGGCGGCGGGCTGCGTTTTACGCAGTTCTACAATACCGCCCGGTGCTGCCCGACACGGGCAAGCCTTTTGTCCGGCCTGCATCCGCACCAGGCGGGCATCGGGCACATGATGAACGACCGCGGCGTGGACGGCTACCGCGGCGACCTGAGCAAAAAGTGCGTCACCATCGCCGAGGTGCTCAAGGAGGCCGGTTACGGCACATACATGTCCGGCAAGTGGCACGTGACAAAGCACGTCAAGCCAGGCGTGTCCAAGGACAACTGGCCTTGCCAGCGCGGCTTCGACCGCTTCTACGGAACCATCCACGGCGCGGGCAGCTTCTACGACCCCAACAGCCTCGCGCGAGATAACACGCTGATATCGCCTTGCGCCGACGAGCAGTACAAGCCCGAAAAGTTCTACTA
>CAZMBZ010000195.1:0-10018 GCA_964564285.1 uncultured Planctomycetaceae bacterium
AAACTCAGAACGCCGCGCCGGAAGTGTCGCGGATGACCCAGGTGGCCCAGGTGTCTTTCTTGACCATGACGGTCGACCAGGAGCCGTCGCCGCTGAAGTGGTTGAGGTAGAGCTTGCCGTCGATTTCGGCGACGACCGTGTATGTGCCCGGTTCGAGGGCGACGGCGTAGTTGCCTTTCGCGTCGCTACGGACGGTCTTGACAAGCTGCGGGTGCTTCGGGTTCGGCCTGGCGAAGGGTTTGATTTTGCCCTTGAACACGTGCACCGGGACCGACAGCGGTTGGGTCGCGCCACCGGCGCGCGGGCCCGGCCCGGGCATGTGGTTGCCGGTCAGCTTGAATACCTTCCCGCGAATGCCTTGCGGCTTGGTGGCGGCGTTGTTGCTGTCGGCGGCCTGCGGGGCGGTGACCACAACGGTGGCCTTGAACGTCTCGGCGGCTGGCTTGTTCTTCTCCCACGGTCGGCGGTACTGGAGTTCGATCGTCGCCTTGCCGGCCTGGACGGCCTGGAACGTCGCGATGCTCATCCCACCGACACCGACCATGCCCCTGGGCGCCACACTGGTCTTGTAGGCGATCTTCCCGACTTGCTTCATCGCCGGCATGCCGGCGATGGAGACGGCCCAACTGTAGCCCGTAGTCACGTTGCCCTTCAGCTTGACTGCGATCATCTGCCCGACGGTCGCCTTGACCGTCTTGCCGTTGTCAGCCTTGGTCAGCGTAACGGCCGGTGCCGCGCCGCTGCCAGTTTTGGGGACCGGCTTGCCGTTGACGGTCAGCACGCCCTTCCGCGCCACCGTGAGCATGCCGTAGCCGAAGCCCGGTCCGCCCATCTTTGTCGATGCCCCCATCACGCGCAGGTTGCCCGACGGTTCGAGCCTGGCCATGATCCGGACATTGTTGGGGCCGCCTGCGGTCTGGACGACCACCAGCTCCCTGGAGAAATCGACCGAAGGTGCGGCGCCTTTCCGCCACGCCTTCCAGAGCTTGGCCCACGCGGGCTTGTCGGTGATGAAGCCGGCCTTGGGCATATGGGAACGCAATACCGCATCCCTGAACTTCCCGCCCCAGCGCCGCTCCTGGAAGGCCGGCGTCTTCGGCTCGGCGGGTTTGGCTGCGTCGCCTTTGAGGCTGACCAGGCACACCTGGCATTGCCCGGCTTTTTCGCCGCACTTCTTGCACAGCTTGTAGCCGCTGCTGGAGGTAATCCCTGCGCATCGCGTACACTTGCCCAGCGCCTGGACATACATCAGCCCCTTGCATTTGCCGCACAATTCCGCCTCAGCCCGGGCCACCAGCGTCAAAACCGTTACCGCGGCCAGGCCCATCAGGATCGAACGTTTCATAGCAATGCCTTTCTATCTGGCCGGCGCGACTGGCGCTCGGCGCGGGGTTGTCTACCGTATGATTCTTTGACGCTGCGGAAAGCTCAATGTTCCAAAGACTTGCTCCGCCACAGGGCGGCAATTCCCAGGCGAACCCGGCCGGCGGAACGCCGACCGTCGCCCAACCGGTTGATGGTAACACAACAGCGCCCGTCCTGTCGACAGATAGTGACGCTCGAATAGACAGGGACGCCAACCATCCTTGCCTCAATGGATGGTCAGCGTCCCTGTTCAATTCCCGCGGCGTGAAATCGGTCGGTTTGCGATTCACTCTTCCGCGCGCTTTGCTTCTTCGAGGGGAATCATCTTCCTGGCGGTCTTTGACGCTTCGATCTGCTTGATGATGGGGTCGGCCTTTTTACCCAGTACCTCTCGAAGTTTTGGGATCAGGTACTTCGCCTCGGCGCCGAAGGTCTTGAGGAGCCTGGTGCGCGCACGAATGCGCGGCCCGGCCCGGCCGGTACGTTCCTTGATGGTGTTGACAGTGTAATCCATGCTCTCCCTGATTCCCAGACGGTAGAGGATATCAAGTGCCTCCTGCCGGCCACTGCCGGTATACGAGGTATAGGTGAGATTTTTGTCTTCGATCAGGTCGACCATGTTGTCGGCAATGCGCGGCAGGTCTTCCATGGGGATGTTCTTGAGCAAGGCCATGCCAGCCCCCCGTCCCGATGCATGCTTGTGATCCAGCAGCTTGCGGACGCCACGGTAGAAAGCATCCTTGTCCAGATCGGTCGCGTACGGGTCGGGATCATAGAGCTTCACCAGGGCGGCACCGAGGTCGAGATCCAGCTCGCGATAGGGATCGTAGGGTTTGTCCCTGACAAGCACCTTCAGAAGCTCGGGGGCATTATGCTTGGCCTCTTTCATGTCCCCCAGGGCCTTTACCGCCGACTGCCGGACCCACAGGTCGCCTTTTTCATCGGTCGCGATGGCCATGAGTTCATCGGCCGCGCCGGCGATCTTGAGATTACGAATGGCGTGTATCGCGCCCACGCGCTGGTCGGATGTGCCCTTGGCAAGGAGGTCCATCACCTCGGCAGGGACATCGGCATCCCGCTTGGCCAGCCGCTGCGCTGCCCGCAAGCGCACCGGAGGCAAGGGACTGCCCAGCAGCGCCAGCAGCGATTTGACGCTCGAATCGTCAATCGTCCCAGACTCGATAATTTCCTCGGCCTTCTTCGCCGTTACCCAGAGCGACTCATCCATGCCCTTGCCGGTAACGTAGATGGCCCGTCGGCCAGCGCAGAGGTTGAGAAGGTGGCTGCCGGTGTCGGAGCACTTCCCGAGCTTGGGTTCACTGCCCCAGCCCAGCATGCCGACATGCCGGCCGTTCCAGGTCCGGGTGACGGTGTGCAACCAGTGGATCTTGCGGTTATAGGCCGCGGTCATCTCCGGGCCGAGGACATTGGCGCCGAGACCCGACCAGAGGATATTCCACCACGGCCCGCCGTGGCCTGTCAGGATCTCGTCGGTCGCGGCTGAGGACATGGTGGCGTAAAAGCGGGCGCCCTTCTTGTTGCCCAGCAGCGCAAATGCCAGCGCGAGCGATCCGCTCGTGCCGTTGTTGGTGAACAGGTGTTCCATGGGTGCGTGGTTGCCGTAGGGCAACGCCCCATGACCGATCCATTTATTGTAGTGATCGTGGGTCCGCTTGATCGCGCCGCGCACCAGCGGACTGGTCTCCCCGCACTTCTCGGCCAGGATCAGAGAAAGGAAGATCGTGATCGATGGCTGATTCATGATGCCGTAGCCATACGCGCGTCCCAACGGCTTGTAGCACATTTGGTGCCCCCAGAGCCCGGCCTGATCCTGCCCCGCGGCGAGTCCGCGGGCGTATCTGGCAATGGCGGGCAGCACGAACTTGTCGCCGGTGCGCAGATAGTATTCCGTCAGCAGCAGCTCGCGGGAGCCCCAGTACCAGGCGACATAACCGCCGGTCGTCCCGATCAGTTCGTTCAGGTCCTTGGGAGGCTGGGCCCAACTGGCCCCGTGAAGGTAGTTGCGCACCACCTTGATGTATTTGTCTTCGCCGGTCGCCAGCAGTCCCAGCATGCCGGCCTGCAGGATGCCGGCATGCCGGCTTTTGGCCAGGTGGTCGGCGGTCTGGGTGATCAGCGCATCGCTCTTGGCGCAGTCGACGGGGGCGGTCTTGCTGTAACGGCCCAGCACCTTCAGTTTGAGGGTAACGGTGACAGGTTTCAGGACTCCCGCTGCCTGGGCGTCAGAATCCGCGCCGGCCTGCTGCGCCGGCGGACGTTGAACGGTCAGTTTCAACTTGCCCCCGCCCTGCTTGGTCTCGGCCTTGTCGATGGCCTTGGTGAACTGCTTATAGGCATCAACCGTTATGGGCTTGCCGTCAACCGCCACAATAATGTCGCCCTTTTGAAGCTTGCCATCCGAGGGCGAGCCCTTTTCCACCACATCAACGACCAGATGATCAGGATGGCGCTTGGCGAAGAACCCGGTCGGGCCGTAGTGGCACAGGTTGCCGGGCACCGGAGGCATACGCAAGTCGTAGGTGACGGTATTGCCCTTGCCGCCACGCAGGCTTGAGCGTTCCACCGTGACATACAAATGCCAGTCCCAATCGCGTCCGATGCGATACAGCCGCACGCTCACCAGGTTCCGAATGCCGCCCCATCCACCCATTCCCCGGTGCTGCAAGCCACAGACCCGATCGCCCTTGAGAATCTTGCCTGCCGCGACCGATCCGGGGATCACATGGGTGACCAGAATATAATCCTCCTCGATCATCCCGCAGATGCCGGTTTCCCCCATGCGGTACGCCTGCCCGGGAACCAGGGGATTCGTCTTGGTAAGGTCTTCATAGGCCGTTTTGGCCTGGTCGTCCGCCAAGCCCGTGCCGCCTGTCAGCAGAAGGGCAACCAGCCCGACAATCGTCATTAGTCCAGCCAATTTCATTCCTCTCGATCCTTGCATCCGGTCTTGCGTGGTAGTCTCGATAGTCAAATGTATCTGCATAATTAAAACCTCTTACTGTGGATTCCCGATCTTGTTTCTCTCGTTGTTCCAGACGCAGGCTCACATTTCCTTGCCGCCACGCAACGCCGGGGTCTTGCCGAAAACGCAACGCTGCACATCCCCCGCAAACTCAAGTTCGATGATGGCCCGATTGGCGATATCGTCCGGGCACACATCGGATAGGTCCGTCAGCAGTATCCGGTTGTTGGACTGCTCGAAGCTGAGCGGAGTCCGGTTCGGTAGGAGACATGCCGACTTCAGCGGTGTCAGAAACCCGCCCAACCCTGCGGGTTCATGCGGCCAGAGCTTCGTCCAGATCCAGACCGTCCGTCCCCGTCGGGTCGCATCGGCCCAGCCTGACACATGACCGTCCATCCGGTCGCTCGGCGGGTAGATGACGTCGGCGTGTTTGTGGATCCAGCGGCCTGTCTGTCGCAAGGGCTCAATGGCTTCTTCCGGCACGGAACCATCCGGGGCCGGGCCGATATTGAGCAGCAGGTTCCCCCGCTGGGAACATACCTTTCGCAGCATGCTGAGAATCCCCCGCACGTTGTAGCTGTCCGGAGCCGCCTGCTTCGAGTCGACATAACCCCAACTCATACCGTTGAAGGTCATGCACGCTTCCCAGTCCCGGTTCTCCGCCGTAACGTGACCTTCCGGAGTGCCCAGGTCTTCATCGAGATGAGAGCGGTTGTTGATGATGATGTTCGGCTGGAGCCGACGAACCATCTGGTTCATCTCGAGCGATTCCCACCCTTCATGGTGTTGCATCGGGCTGGCGCCGTCATACCAGAGGATGTCGATGGCGCCGTAGTTGCTCATCAACTCGCGCAGGCACCCCTGGGTGAAGTCGAGAAAGCGCCGACGGGCGGCGGAGTCGTATGCGCACCGCGCGCCGTCGGGGTGATGCCAGTCCATCAGGGAATAATAGATGCCAACCTTGAGGCCGAATTCATGGCAGGCCTCGACGAACTCGGCCACGATGTCCCGCTTCGGGCCGCGTTTGACCGAATTGAAGTCGGTCATCTGCGAGTCCCAGAGGCAGAAACCTTCGTGGTGCTTGGCTGTCAGCACGATGTACTTCATGCCCGCCTCGGAGGCGAGCTTCGCCCACTCCCGGGGACATCCCGGGCGAGGCTGGAACTCATCGGCCCTGGCTTCGTATTCGGCCAGAGGAATATTCTCGAGGGCCTGCACCCATTCATTCCGGCCATACAAGGCATACAGGCCATAGTGAATGAACATGCCGAACCGCGCTTCGCGGAACCAGGCCATCCGCGCGTCGCGCGTGGTCTCAATCGCCTTCTCGTAGTCCGCTTTGCACAGAATCTCAGGCATCAATTGCCTCCCTGTACTATTCGCCAATAAATGGTCAGCGTCTCTGTTTAATGTTACTTCGCTGTTTAAGGTTACTTCTTGATTTTGAGATTGTAGCCAATGGACTGGACCGTGCCATTGGCATCAGTGGCCACTTCGAATCCCTTGAGGTCCTTGAAGAATGTGCCCCTGATAAACGCCCACCCGGCGGGGGTCTTCTTGATGGCCTTGGCCTTCTTGGAACTGCCGAACTTCGAAAGTGGGTACAACTTGTCGATCGCCTCCTCAAACACCTTGGCGTCGCCTTCGGTTTTCAGTTTGAAATCCTTAACGATCAGACTCTTGAGCCCGGGCATGTCCTTCGAGGTGAACGTTGTTTCGAGATCGACGAACTTAGCATCCTTCTTGACCAGGGTCATCTTCGATGTGCTGGTCCCATCGCCCTGCTTGATCTTGATTGTGACCTTGTAAAAGGTCGCGCTAAAAACCTTCTTCAGCGCCGAAGACTCCAACTTGGTCGATTCGATCTCGATTCGCCGAAGCACTTCCTGCCGGACAACTTCTTTCTCATCCGCCATCGCCCACGAGCCGCCCAATAACATCGACACCACCACAGCCATTCCAAACAAGTGCCTGTTCATTCGAAGTTCTCCTCAAAGCGTTTCGTGTTTTGACGCCACTCGACTAAACGTTACGCATCTGCCCGGCAAGTGGCAACCGCAAAGCGCCAAGCCCAACCCGCGAAGGCTTAATTAAATAGGGACGCTAACCATTTTTGGCCCCAATAAATGGTTAGCGTCCCTATTTAATTCTATTTAATCCTCGCCAGCGTACGGTTCGAGGCCAGAGCGACTGGCTAACTCTTCTCTGCTCGTGCTTCGTAGCGAAGCCACTTCGCAGAGTAGTATAGGACTCTTTCATTCCTTATCCCAAGCCGGTTTATCCCGGCGCTTTCTCTGACCCGTTTTACGTCCTGGAACCGGCAGAAGCCCAAGATCCGAAGAAGAATTGAACCGGCCAGCGCGGGTCACTTCGGGCGTTCGCCCCGGCGCCATTCGAGGGTGACCTCGTTGCTCTGGTGCCGGCCGGACCAGATCGCGGGAGTTTGCCAGCCTTCGCGCTTCTGCAACCCACCTGCCATGTCACCCGAGACGGAGACAGTCAGCCGCACGCGGTATCGGCCGGGCTCGCGGCGACCGACGCAGCAGATGGCCTTCCCCGCCTGCCCCGGCTCGAGCACGCAACGGATCGGCTCGCCGGCTTCCTTCGCCTGGACGGTCTCCCATCGCCCGCCGGTTACCGGGCGGATATCGCCGACCATGTATCCCGCCTGTGGGCAGGGATAGGAGTAGCAGAATGCGACGGGGCGCCGGCTTTCGTTGCGCATCAGGAGCACGACCCAGCCTTTCTCTCCGGGCTTGAGGGGCGAATCGTGGGGCACGAGCCGGAAGCTCAGTCCCTCTACCGGCGGGGAAAACGGGCCCGCCAGCCCGCTGATCGCCGTGTTGGCGGCCGAGCAGACTTCCGGGCGGTCGCTGCGCGCGAGCTTCTGAAGGGCGGGTACGCAGGAGGCGTCGCCGATCTGCACCAGTGCCATGGCAGCGTCCCTGCGGTACGGGCTGCCGGCAAGGGCGTCGACGAGGTACGGCACGGCCTCCTTGAGGCACCGCACGCCCGCCGTGCCGATGCCCACACCGGCACTGGGGTAGTTGCGCCAGACGCGAAGGAGGTCCACCGGCGAGCGGGGCCGGTCGCTGTTAAGCACCGTCCAGGCGCTGGTCGCCGGGTCGAACGCCACGCGGGCGAGGTCCATGCTGGTCAGGACGACCTGCCCGCGTTCCTTGCGGATGTCGATGACGGCCGGGCCCCAGTAATGCTGCAGACCACCCCCGTACTTTGCGGTGTCGCCGTTGCGGCAGCGGAGGTACCCAGGCAGCTCATGCGTCCAACGCTCACTCGGCCCGCCGCGGAGCGGAACGCGAACCACACCGCCCTGCCACGGCTGACCCACAACCTCCCTGTGCGACGGGTGCGGGGGCTTGCCGATGTACCACTGGCGGTACGGCGGCGGGATCGGCAGTGCGTAGGCGTACACGCAGCCGTCGACTACCGCGGCGGCCGAGAGAAACCAGCACGCCGCGTCGTCCGCCGGCGGCTTGACCGACAGTTGCACTTCCATGCCGGGGGCGGCGGGCATATTCCCCGTCGAGCCAATCCCCCGGTTGAGGGGAATCCCCATCGCGGCGTACCGCGGCCCACGCCAGCCGCGTTCCCTGTTCATCCCCCCCCTGGCCCGCTGCTCGCGGAGGAGGCGTTCATCCCCAGTCATCTCGCACCATAAGTAGCGATTCTTGCCGTCGGGCGTGGTGATCTCGACGTATCGGCCGCCCCAGAACTGCACCTGCGCTTCGGCGGGCACCTCCACGGCGGGCACCCCCACGGCGGGCACCCCCACGGCGGGCGATCCAGTCAGCCTCGCACCCGTGCGTCGCCCATTACATCCCAAAGCAACCAAGAAGACCGCAGCCGCCGCCAGCAGAGCGTAGGTTTTCATTCTCTTTCTCCTAATTAAATAGGGACGCTAACCATTTTTGGCCCCCAATAAATGGTTAGCGGCCAAGGCGACCGAACTGACCGCCAAGAACACGAAGAAGCTCGTCCAGGCCGCGACAACCGGAGGCCTGACGTTCGCGTGAAAACGCGAGTCATCTGCTAGTTAACGATTGGCCTGGTCGCGAATAAGCCAAGAGGGGTGCCACCAGGGCAGCCATGCAAGCCAAAGAAGAGACGCCATGACAAAGAGAATGCAGATCAACGCGAAGTGGACACTCTCGCTGTGAAAGTATTGAAGGCACAACACGCTCATGCTCGGTAGAGCCAGCACAAGAAGGACGAAGCTCGTTAACCACGACCACAGGCGAGCTGCAAGCGACGCGTGAAATCTTGATAGGAAGATCGCAAGACAGAGCGACGCTGCAATTCCCTCACCCATCGAATACAGGAACCAGGCCAACGGAATTGATTTGACGACTTCTTCCGCGATTGTCGCCATTCCGAATCCTAAAGCATGGCCGGCAAAGGCTGTTGGAAACGCGAGAGCGATGGCGGCCGCGATCTGAGTAAGAGAGCGTAACGGAATGCTGACCTCTGCACGATCAACTTGTTTTGACAATGATTTCATCGGATCGTCTCCCGGTGACGTTGTTCTGGCCAACATCGCCATTGTCGCCCACGCTTCAGTCTATAGCAACGGGTAGGCACAGATGCTCACGTCGCTGACCGAGAAATACGACAGCCGCAAGGTCACCACCGACCCCGATGGCGCGGCCCAGTCGGCCGAGTTCGTCTATACGCTGACCGGCGTGGCCGATGAGAACAGCGCCCGCATCCTGGCGATGCCTTCTTAGTTGTGCTCGACCCATTTTGGTTTTCAACCCGGCAGCGCGGGAATTAAATAGGGACGCTAAGCAATGGCCCTAAGTTAAGCATTTCGCTCTCGCAACCGCCCGTGGTTCTTGCAGATATGGATATCGGCATTTGTCACGTTTCGTAAATAGGGACGCTAACCATTTATTGAGGCCAAAAATGGTTAGCGTCCCTATTTAATTGTTGGCGTGGTTGTTTCCCCATCGGGCGATCCTGCCGGCGCGGGGCGCTTCCGCATGGCCTTGAGAATGGCCGTCTTTGTGGCGTCGAACTTCAGGTGACTCAAATGCCTCAGAATGCAGCGTTTGGCTGCGTGGCTGAAAGCGGGGTTCTTGATAAGGGCCATCAACAGCGCTTGTTTGGAACTTTCGAAGCTGACCCTCAGCATCGTGGTCCGCACGAGGTACGTCTGCGCCGCCGGGGTGAGGTCAGGCCGACGGGCGATGTTCGTGAGAGCCTCGACCCTGGAGGAGTCGAAGCCCAGTCGGCCGGCAGCGTGGATCTCGGCGAAGACCGGATCCCCCTCAGAAGGCAAACAGTCCTCGATGTAGCACCCATGCTCGTGATGGGAATGCGAGCCCAAGCTTACAATGCAGCCGGCCAGCATGGTCAACCCCAGCATGGCGACCATCCCTACCCAACACTTTAACCAACGGTACCTTGTGTCCATTCTGTCATCCTTTCAAACTCGATGGACCAGAGAAAAGCATCCCCGCGTCAGGGCTTGCGTTACCAGTAAGATGCATACCGCCGCCGAAGGTTAGCAAGAAACGCAGGCCGGTCACAAAAGTTCCCCCAAGAAAGCCTTCCTCGGGAATTGGCCTGGGGTGCGTTTGTATCTTCTATTACCTGGGTATGGTACTTACAAGACGACGGAAAGCATTGGCAGTGGTTCTGGGCCTCGCT
>CAZMBZ010000196.1:0-9904 GCA_964564285.1 uncultured Planctomycetaceae bacterium
TCATCTGCCGCTGCAGAACCGCGTTATCGGCGAAGGGCGCGCCCAGCTCGAAGGCGACGCTGGCCTTCTGGGACGCTTGCCGGGCAATGGCGGCGACAATTGTCTCGGCAATCACCGTGGCGCCCGCGGCGTTTGGGTGGACCTTGTCCGGGACAAGCTCCGCCTTGTCCGCCATCGGTTTGTAGAGATCAATGACCTGTGCGCCGGTTTCCCTGGCGACCTCGTCGATCAGCGGGATGACTTCTCCCTTAACCGTCTTGTCATTGATTCCCCATCTCTCAGGGAAGACCGGAATGGGATAACATACCCACACCGCAGGTTTGCTCTCAAGGCCCTGAAAGGTCTTCACCATCTCAACGTAGTTGGGTTTAAACTCTGCCTTGTGTTTCCAGTTGCCGGGCTTTGTGTCGTTTGTCCCAAGCTTTATAATCACGATGTCCGGTTTGTAATCCTGGGCAGCCTTGAACTGTCTGAGTTTCCAGTAGGGTTTGTTTCCCTTCTTGAGCAGCGTGGAACCGCTGACGCCGAAGTTCTTTACCTCGTATTCCTTGCCCAGCAGCGTCCCGATCTGCGCGGGAAAACTGTTCTTGTTGCGGTCCTTTATGCCATGACCGAAAGTGATGCTGTCGCCAATACAGGCTACTTTGGTCAGTGTCGGCTGGGCTGCCGGGGCCGCCGCAATTGCGCAGAGAATAACCGCCATCGCGATGACTGATCCGAGTACTTTTCTGGACATAGTGTTTCCTTTACCTCATGGGGTAATCACGTTGCCATTGAGGCGCACGCAACCCGCGCTGGCGCGGATTGCCTCATCTTCCGCTTGTTATTGCGAGAACAACTGATCCGACGGATCGGACTGGTTGCTCGTTACTTACCGGTGGCTGGAGCTTCTACCACCGGCGGAATCTTCGCCTCTTCAATCCACAGCGTAAGGTGGCCGCGCGGGGGGATGGTTCCTTTCCGGCTGGTGTATCTCAGGAAGCTGGTGGCCGCGATTGTCACCTTGCCACCCTTGAAGTCATCACGGAAGTCCGCGTAGATATGCCCGCCGCGGGGCTGTCCGCCCTGCCGACTGAAGACGCCGACCTTGGACTCAGCCAGCAGCTTCCCGTTGACGTAGAGGGCGAAGCCTTCGCCTGCATTGACGTGGTTGCTGCCGCCAAGGACGATCCTGTAGCGATAGCCCTCTTTGAGTGCCGGGATGTCAAACGTGCCGCGCACCATCAGGACTTCCTTTTCCCAAAGCGTCCTGGGTTTCTCACCGCAGCCGCAACTGGATCCCCGCTGGCATTTGCCGAGCGGCTCCATCTTGCCATCCAACTGGCCGAAGGGCGGCAGGCCGCTCTGCCAACCCGCCTTGGCGGCATCGAAATCGGGCGCGAACCAGTTGTCCATGCCTTTGGGATACGTCACCTTGCGATAGCGATTTCCCTTGTCCTTGGGCATGGCCTCTTTCGGCTCAAAGCTGAAGTAATCCCACTTCATATCCCGGAGTTCCGGACCGAACGTGTGCCAGTCATAGTCATCCACCCCGGCTACGTGATAAATGTTCGTCAGCCCGTACATCGCGCCACGGAGGAACTGTGAGGAGCGTGCCGGCTTTTGGCCTTTAGCCTCACCTACCAAGGCCGCGTTATACCTGGGATTGGACATATAGCTCGACGCCACGCCATCCATGACGATCGGGGCCAGTGCCGCTTTGGCGGCAGGGGTCGTCCACCGGTCCGGGTCGGAACTTGCCTGCGCCGCCGCGGGTTTCGGTCTGGCGGCCTGCGGAAGAGCCTCCGCTTTCCCGCCGAGGAGTTTGACCATGGCCCGACCGAGCGCATCGCCGGTCAACATGTACGTTTCGGCATTGAGGTTGTAGTGGTAGTCCTGAGTGCCCGGCGATTCATCGATCTCCCGCCAGAAATCGCGGGTATCAATCGAGGCCACCGCCCCGGCGAATTCCGGATGCTTTTTCGGATCACCGACCGCCATCTGGGCATTGAGGATACTCACGAACTTCTCAGCCATCCTGTGTCCGCCGAAGCCCACAGTGGCGATAACGGCAGGCATCTTGGGTGCCTTGAATTCCTTGCGAACATCATTGATCATGTTGACCATGTTCTTCTCGTACTCGGCGATGAGCGCGGGCGTGAAGCTGTCCTTGTGCCCCTGCCACCATACGAAGCCTGCCATCTCATAGCCTTGGCCTTTGTAGCCCGGCACGATGTCCTTGATGTTGTCCAGAGCCTTGCGGACCCCTTCGACCATCAGTCGGTATTCCAGGCCTTCCCACTTGCTGTCGGGATCATTTCGACCGCTGGAGGGCGGACGGAAGTCATAGCCCAACGCGCGGTTTCCCATGGAGGTCTTGATCAACAGGACCTGCTCGTCGTGATAGGTGCCCAAGACGTAGCCGAATCCCAACTCCGGACCGATGCCCTTGCCATTGGATGTCGCGGTGAGAGGACTGCCCTTGAAACTAATGCGGGCATCATAGAAATAGACGTCATTGCGCACCGTCCACTTGCCCTCGTCGTCGATCAGCCAGGGGAATTCCTTGTCCCGCTTGGTCACGATTTCCAGATCGCCCTTTCCCTGAAGGTCCTCCTGGCTAATCCACAACGCAGTCGATCCGCCCTTGAAGTAAGTGATCTTGATGGGATAAAGCTTTTCTGCCTCAAGCGTTACCTTCTGCTTGACCGCCTGGCCATCCACGTCCTTGCGATAAACTTCCTTGCCATCCAGCTCCATAACGTTGCAGGCACTGTCGCCGTAGCCTGGATTGATCGTGTAGTTGCCCGAATCGGGCACATCGATAAAGCCCCTGACCACCACGGTATACGCCCCCGCAATAGTGGGAAGCTCGTCCTTGACGACACCAAGCAAGACCGTCTGGGTCTTTGCGGGCGTCGCCCTGTCGTAGTCCGTCGCCTTGTCGTAGGCGCCTTTGTAGACCGAGGCCATCGCCCCGTTGCCCTTCTTGGGGTCGGCGGAGAGATAAACGCCGTGGGAACCGATCATGTAATTCCCAACCCGATAGATCGTCAGGCTTCCCTTGGGCGCCGCGGGGTCGGCTGTCAGGAAGATGTTCGAATAGCGGCATTTTGCGCCGCTGAGCCTGCCCATGCCCACCATGTTGGATTGCCCGGCCAGGATGTAAACCTTGACCGGCTTGGTGGCATCGCCCGGCTTGCCGTCCGGATCAGGCAGTCGGGCCGGGACAGTCATCGCGGCAGCGCTGACAACGACCCCTGTCAACAACAATGCTGACAAGGCCATAGCGGCTTTGATTTTGATGTTCATTTTGATTCCTTTCCTGTTTTCTTTTCTGAACGTTACTTGGATTGTTTTTTCATCACGCAAATCGCGGACTTCCAGCCCGGCGCGTTTCGAGTGCTGAATCCGCCGGCCTCGACGAACAGGTAGTCGCTTCCGTCGATGGTCTTGATGGTCATCTTCAACGCCTGATAGCGGCTGAGATCCATCAGGGTGTCCCCTGACCATATCCACATCCCTTCACCGGTCAAGCCCTTGTCCTTAAAGGTCATGCCCTTTATCCGGGCGCGACGGGCGTCCATCTTCTTGTCGGAAGTGAACTCGTCGACGGCCTTGACCAGATCGACGGTCTTCCAGGTGCCGAGAATCTTCGCATTTGCGACGAACTTGCCATCGTAGTGGAACTTGTCATCTCCCGTTTGCACCTCGGTGTTGTCGGGATCCTGTTTGTCCTGCCACTGCGACGAAAGCATGGGAATCACCGTCGCCGACTTGCGTATCGCCTCATCGTTGATCGGGGGAAGCTTCATTTCTTCGAGGGACACGGCGAAGATTCCCTGGGGTACCGGGGGCATGGTTACGATTGCCTTTCGGCCATACCTCAGGAAACTCGTCACCGCGATCGTCACGTCGCTCTTATTGAACTCCTCGAAAAAGTCTCTGGTGATGTAGGCGCCACGGGGCTTGCCGCCAGTGCGTCTGCCATTGCCTGCTTTGGCTTCGTACAATTCCTTGCCGTTAATGTAAATCTTGTATCCGTCGCCGCTTCCGACGTGCTGTCCGGCGCCGACTCGAATCCGGTAGAGATGTCCCTTCCGCAGTGGCTGGAACTTGAACGTACCTCGCAGCAAGAGGACTTCCTTGTCCCAGAAGGTTCGCATGGGATCCTTGCAATGGCAGTCGGAATTGGAACAAGGCGCCGAGTCGGTAACCAGCTTGCCGTTGTACTGGCCGAAGGGCGCCTGCCCCTTCTGCCACCCTGCCTTGGCAGGGTCGAAGTCCGGCATAAACCAGCTATCCATCCCATTGGGGTATGTTACCTTGCGATACCGCCAAGGCGAAATGTCATACTTCTGCTTCTCCCGGGGGTTGAAGGTGAAGTAATCCCACTGGGCGTTCTTGAGGTCCGGGCCGAAGGCATGCCAGTCGTAGTCATGCACCCCAACCTTCCGGTAAAGGTCCGCCAAGCCATCGACAGTGCTCGTGAGGTGTACGCCCTGCAAGGTGCCCTCGAGAGCGGGCTTCAAGCGGCGCAGGTTCTTGCCGATAAACTCGTAAACCAGTTTGTCCCGGATAATGGGCCTGATTGCTTCTCTGAGCTTAGGGCTGAACTTCTCGGGGTCCGCAGCCAGGAATATCTTGGCATAGGGCAACGGCTCCTTGGGGAAACGCTGCTTGGCGACCTTGTAGAGCAAATCGTATCCGCCCGGCACATTAGCCAACGACTGGGCCAGGAATTCCACTTGAGACTTGTACAAGCCGGAGATGTCCTGCCCGCTGGGGGCCGTCTTCACCCCGGTGAAACCGGCATAGGATTCCTGCAACGTTTCGGCAGCCAGTTGCTGCACCTCGGGGCCTGCATTGCGCAGGTTTGTGGGCAACGGACCCCACCTGACGGGCGAAGTTGCATTCCACCGGTTGCATGTCCGCAGGAATTCGCCAATCGCCGGCAAGACCTTGCGATAGCATCGCTCATCCGCCACCACGGGCGCCAGAGCCGTCAGCGATGCGCTCTGCAGCCACCATTCCTCGTGCTTCAAATACGAGATCAACAGATCGACGTGAGGAACGATCCAGTCCGCCGGCCCACGACCTACCAATTGCAGGGCCGCGTCCTTGACCCACCACGATTCTTCCTTATCCGCAAGCATTTTGATCAGCAGACCAAAGACTTCGGGCGTCAGGTATTTCTGCGAATCCTGGCTTGGCAGAGCGATGTTCATCGCCTCAAGGGCCGCTCGGCGGACACGTGGGTCCTTCGATCGGATCAACTCGTTAACAAGATCTGTTCTCACCTTGCCGGTACGCTTGATCCACATGTAGTTGGGTTCGATGCCCATGGCGGCATTGGCCGCGAGCCGTCGAACCATGTGGTCCGGGTGGTGAGCGTACTTGCGCAATACGGCATCGCTGATGTTGCCCATTGCAAGGAGCCTGTCAATCAGCGGCTTGGCGGAATCGTTTGTCAAGGTCTCCTGCGACATATCCTGGCGATTGCCGTCCTTGTCCGTCGCAGCCTGGAGCGAGAAGAACACATCGTCCGCCTTGGTGCCCCAAGGCCGCTTGGACAATTGGTATTTCCTGGAGAACTTCGATGGCGGCGCGCCGGTGACACGGAGGTTCTTTCGCGGGATCGTGTAAGCCAATGCGTAACCGGCTCCCCATTCCGTGTTGTCATAGCGCGCCCCGCCAAGGATGCCGAACGAACCATCCCAGCGGCGGGACAGGTCGTAATGCCATTGGCGATTGTCCATGAACTGGCGGTACTGGGCGGGCTTCTTCTCGCGGAGCAGGCCCATCGCGGCGCTGCGCCAGATTTCGCCAATGCCGCCACCGGTGTGTCCGTGCAACATGTAGGTGGTCGTGTAGAAGCTGGTCATCGCGGCAATGTCGCGGGCCCGGGCATAAATCGACTGCTCGCCGTCGGGCGTCAGGGAAGCCGCCGCCGCCATGGCGAATGCCAGGTTGCCGTTCTTGCCGTTGTCGACGAAGCTGCTCTCGGGCCTGCCGGCACCGTAAGGATTGTTGCCGCGCCCCGCGTAGCGGTAAAAGTTGGTCAATATGCGGTTTAGCGAATTGTCGTTCACACGAACACCGCACTCCTTGGCGAGCATCAGGAAGGTTACCACCGCCGTGCCGCCCGCGTTGAGCTGTCCGTTACCGCCACCGTAGGTCGCTCCAGCGACGCCACCTCGACCGGCCCAGCCGCCCAGGAACTCCGCCTTCACGGCAGTATCCGCCCATCTCTGGATGCCCGGAAGTACCGACTTATCCCCGGTGCGAAGGTAATACTCGGTCAGCGGAATGCCGCCGAAACCCAAATGCCAGGCATAGGTCGGCGAGCCTTTCCTGGCAACTCCCCTGGCCCATTTCCGCACGACCTCCAGGTCCTTGTCCTCGCCGGTCGACAGCAGGAACAACATCCCTATGTTGCCGAAACCAGGATTGGAACCGGGCTTGGAAAGGTAATCGGCGAAGTTGCGGACGATTTTGTCCGACTTCGGGCAATTCAGCGGCCAGGTGTCGCTGTATGCACCCAGCACGGGGATCTTTATGACCACCTCGATGGCCTTGGCGTCCGGGGCGTCCTTGACCATGAAGTTGATGACACCGTCAGTCGCCTCGGCGGCGGCGATTATACGACCCAATTGAATGCGCGGATCAATATCCGCCAGCTTCTGGCCGTTTATCGTCTCGATAATCTGGCCGGCCTTGAGCTTGCCCGTCGCCGCCGCCGGAGAACCTTCCTCGATGTTGTGAATCTTCATCACAAAGGCAGGCTGAACGAGGTCGATCCCCATGCCCACCGGCCCGAAACGGGCGATGGTCTGAAGCGATTTCGTATCACTCGGACTGGTGGAAAAGAGCTGAGGACCCCTGTAAAAGCTCTTGGCCTGGGCCTGCGTCACGGCGATACCGCCTGCACATAAGACAAATATCGATAGCGCGAGGCCGACCCGCGGTGTCCGTTTCATGTTCATAATGCTGCTCCAAAACATGATGTCCCATTAAGAACACGCCACAAGTTGCTCCGTAAGGGCCTGAAAGGCGATCCCCATCACCATAAAGGGATCGACGCACATTCAACATTGTTCTTTTCAATCCACAAACTGGCTGAATTACAAAGCCTCGAAGGGCCGGCTGGTCATGGCCAGCCCCTCGGGCATGAAAAACGTTCAGTTCGAGCTAATATCCATCCATCTACTTCCTACTTAACGAGATACCAGATTGCTCGCTGATTCTCAAACGGGCCTGCACCCGCCAGCTTCCAACCCCCAACGCGATGGTGACGAGCGCGAGCCTGGCCTGGAGCGCGTTGAAGTCCTTCCGAAGATCTTGATCTTCATGGTCTTGCGCCATTCGTCGATGGCTTGTCCTGGCAACAAGAGTTGGCCTGGCGATGGTGTTCGCGATAGCGCCATCTGCGCCGATTGGCCTGCTAAGCCTTCGAGCGACCGTTCGGAAGGTAGAGATCGATAGTCTCCTTCACGGTACTCTCAACGAGGGCCGAGGTCTTCTCATTATACGCATTCCACTGCTTCATGCATCCCTCTGCCAGGGACACTGCTTCGCTTGTAACACCTCACTCATTTGCAACACATGCGCCGAAACATAGTTTTGTCGGAAATAGCGTTTCCTATAACCCCCTCCTTCACAAGCCCTTTACTCGCCGCATGCACAAGTTCTGGACGCGAGAATCAAGGTGATCGCCATAATTCTCAAACTAAGGGTTTTTCACAAGTACATTCATGGCAAGGCTCTCCCAGTGTAAACGCATGCAGTTATTGCCTCTGTGAGCCCCGTCAACATGCGATAGAGCAGGAAGTCCGGCTTATCCGGCAGCCCCGATGCACATCGGGAAAGGCGATCAGGCGCTTGGCCCAACCGCCGAAAGCCGCGTAAAACCGCATGAAAGTTCGGTCTCCGCGAAGGCGGACCACGACGCGATAGTCATGGTCGAGCCTGCCGCCCAGACCCGCTGGCGGCTTGCACTCGATGGCCTGGCCTGCGACTATTGGGGGCATGACCGTGATGCTGACCATATTGCTTGGGCTATACGTGGCCGGAGGGCTTGCGTACTGGCTGTGGATGGCCTGGGCGATGTGGCACATGGGCTCGTCGATGATGTATCTCGCGCGGGCTGAAGCGCCAGAGCCGTCGCGCTGGCCGACGCTGTCGATAGTAGTGCCAGGCTGCGACGAGGCCGACAAGATGGAGGCCGCCGCACGCACGCTGCTGGCCCAGGATTACCCGGACCTGCAAATTGTCCTGATCGACGACCGCTCCACCGACCGAACCGGCGAGATCGTCGACCGCCTGGCTTCGGAAGACTCCCGCGTCGTGGCGTTGCACGTTACCGAACTGCCCGACGGCTGGCTCGGCAAGGTCCACGCGATGTCAAAAGGCCTGGCCGCCGGCGACAGCGAGCTGGTGCTGATGACCGACGCCGATGTTCACTTCAGGCCGGGCACCTTGCGAAAGGCTATTGCGCACTTCGAGGCGTCAGGGCTGGATCATCTCACCGCCATGCCGGTGCTTTGGCCTTCGAGCCCTCTGCTGGACGGGCTGATCGCGATGTTCATCCGCCAACTGCTGACCATAGTCCAACCGTGGAAGGCTGACGACCCCGACTCGAAGCGTTTCATGGGCATCGGGGCGTTCAACATGGTCCGCCGGGCCGCATTTGCCGAGGCGGGCGGGCTCGAGTGGCTGCGAATGGAAGTCGCCGACGACATGGCCGTCGGCATGATGATGAAGCAGGCGGGCTTCAAGTGCCGCGTGGTCAACGCGATGGGACTGCTGGAGATGCACTGGTACAAGACGTGTGGCCAGGCCATGCGCTGCAGTGAACGAGGCTGGAGTACGCCGGGGGATTTCCGCGCTGTCGGCATGATAGTCTGGGGGGCCGTCATCATGCTGCTGGAGGCCGCCCCCGCTATCCTGCCGGCGCTGCTGGCGACGGCGATTGCCCTCTCCGCAGGCGGACCCCTTATCGCCAGCGCCGCCGCGGGGCTGGCTGTTACCGCGACGTTCCTTGCAACGGCGGGGATGATGGCTCGTTGGGCCGGCGGGCGAATACTCCCGCCGCTGATGGCCCCAATTGTGGCGGGTCTGGCTTTTTTCGGTACAGCCCGGGCGGCGGTTCTGGGCGTCCGCCGCGGCGGAATCATCTGGCGAGGCACCCTATACACCACCGAGGCCCTTCGTCAGGGCCGACGGGTGAAGTTTTTTGAGATGGAGAACATGCAATGCCCCTTACGTTTGACCTGTCGCTCGAGCAACTGAAGACCTACCAGGGCACGAACCCGCGGCCGGACGACTTCGATGAGTACTGGGACCGCGCGCTGGCTGAGATGCACGCGATCGACCCCGATATCGAGCTCAGGCCCGCCGGGTTCACCGCGCCGTTCGCCGAGTGTTTCAACATGTACTTCACCGGCGTCGGCGGGGCGAGGATCCATGCCCAGTTGCTCCGGCCCGTGGTGGCCCAGGCACCACACCCGGCCGTGGTGCAGTTCCACGGCTACAGCGGAAGCGGCGGCGACTGGGTGGCCAAGCTGCCTTACGTCGCGATGGGCTTCACGGTGGCGGCCCTGGACTGTCGCGGCCAGGGCGGGCTCAGCGAGGATGTTGGCTCGGTCAAAGGCAACACGCTTCACGGGCACATCATTCGCGGTCTGGACGACGGGCCGGACAAGCTGCTCTTCCGCCAAATCTTCCTGGACACGGCCCAGTTGGCTGGAATCGTCATGGCGATGGATGACGTGGACGCCGCCCGCGTCGGCGCGATGGGCGCCAGCCAGGGCGGCGGATTGACGCTGGCATGCGCAGCCTTGGAGCCGCGAATCGCCCGGGCCGCACCGGTTTACCCGTTCCTGTCGGACTACAAACGGATTTGGAAGATCGACCAGGACACGGG
>CAZMBZ010000197.1:0-9854 GCA_964564285.1 uncultured Planctomycetaceae bacterium
CGCCAGCGACATTCCACGGCGAGTGGAACTATACCGTTACCCCACATGGGTAGATATCGTATATGTTATTTATGCGCGATGCCTAAGGAGGAAAAAGAGATGAGAAGAGCACACCTCTGTTTTACAACCGGCTTGGCATTGTGCCTGGCATCAACGGCTCTATTCGCAGCAGAAGAGCGGGGTCCCATGAACTACCATATCGCCCCCAATGGGAGCGACAAGAACCCCGGAACGGCGAGCAAGCCCTTTGCTTCTATTCAGGCGGCCCGCGATGCGATTCGTAAGTATAAGAAAATCAAAAAACTACCGAAAGGCGGCGTGACGGTCTTTCTCCACGAGGGCGTTTACAACGTACGTTCGACCATTGCGTTTGCGGCGCCTCTGAGTAACCCATCATCCGGGGGGTGGGCAAAGCTGGACGGCAGAAATGCCACACACGTCTTTGTGCGCAACTGCTACGTGTTCCAGGAACCCACCTATCGCTATCATTATCGAAAGAACGATCCTTTCCTGACGAGCCAACGCATGGGTGGGCCAGACAGCTCTTGGGGTCAGCGTGCGGCGATTGCCCTGAAGGGTGGCCACCTTTCCGTGACCGACTGTGTTGTCAAAGGAGCGGGCATGCCGGTGATGCTCGTGGGCGCGCGCTATTCTACCATTGCCCGCAACCGGTTGTTTACGGGCACCGCCGCCAACGGTCTCGGCATTTATTATGGACGCGAAAAATGCATAATTGAAGACAATGAGATCCGCCCCGGATCGTCGAGAAACCACAGTGGGATGTGGTTCCACCACACAGGGTCACGTTACTATGTTGCTCGAGACTACGTGCAGTTGTTCTGGGTCTGCGATGTGGAGGGCATTCTCTTCCACGGCAATGGCGGCAAGCAAGCCATCCTGAACGTCCAGAAGGCGGCCGAAAACAGGGTTACCTGCAAGAGTGTCGGGCCGGCAAGACCAGGCTACGAATGCGTCGTGATCAAGGGAAAGGGCCTCGGCCAGAGACGAACAATCGTCGGTGTGTCCGGCAGTACCTTGACCCTGGATCGCCCGTGGGATGTGTCACCTGATTCGCAGAGCCGGATCGTCGTGCTGAGCCTCGAGCCTTTCAGCGACAACATCGTCGTGGACAATCGTTTGGAAGATATCGGGGCGGGCATTCATTTGTGGGGCGCGGGACTCGGCTGGATGATCGACGGCAGCCACTTGACCCGGTCCGGAGGCGTCGTGATCGACACATGCTCAATCGGTCGCCCCTGGAGCGGCGCACAATTCATGCAGGTGTTGCGCAATGTGGTCGACCAGGGACGCTTCCACGGCCATATCGGCGATGTCTGGACCACGGGCTACACCGGAACGGGCTACTACCGCAGCTATCTTGACGGGTGCCTGGCGAATGTGGGCCACGTCTTCCGGGGCAACCTCCAGAAGAACGATTCCGGTATCGCCTTCTGGGTCCGGGAGTACTTGAAGAAGGGCCAGAAACGGACCGAAACCACTACGGATATCGGTCTGATCGTGGAAGAGAATCACTTCAAGAACTGCCAAATCGGAATTGATATCGGAACGGGTGTGAGCGCGGTGCTGAAGGACAACGTTTTTGACAATGTGGACCAGCACGTAAGGAAAAGCAAATGAGGCTGAAACATGGATTCGTCGCAACCAGCCTGGCATGGCTCTTGGTTGCAACAGCTCTATTCGCAGCCGAAGGAAAAGCGCCCGTGCAAGCGGACAAGGATATCGGCCTGCATTCCGATGGCGGGCCGTGGCGGTTTTATCGGTCGGATCGGCATGGCGATCTGCCGCGTGTGTTGCTGATCGGCGATTCGATCATGAACGGCTATCGTGGTCGTGTGATCGGGGCGCTCAAGGGCAAGGCGGTGGTCGATTGCTGGCTGACACCGCTGCACCTCAAGAGCGAGCACCTGCATGACGATCTGAAAAAAGTGCTCGCGCAGGGACCCTACGACGTGATTCATTTCAATATCGGTCTGCACGGCTGGCCCAAGGGCAGGATTCTCCCGCGGGAGTATGAGCCGCTGCTGCGAGTCTATGTCAACATCCTGCGGGAGGAATCCAGCGGCGCAAGACTCATCTGGGCGAGCACGACACAGATCACAGTCAAGGAAACCAGGCTGATCGCGCTGGATCCCGTTAATAACAAGACGATCACCGACCGCAATAGGATTGCGGTGAAGGTCATGAAAGAACATGCGATACCGGTCAACGATCTGTATACGTTAATGAGCGACAAACTGCAGCTTGCGCGCGGAGATGGCTTCCATTGGAATGGCGTCGCCTATCGGGAGATGGCAAAGCAGACTGTTGCACATATCAGCAAGGCGATGACTGTATCCTGCACTATAGTATGCCCTGAAGATGCGCCGGATGCGGTGAAACTGTCGGCCAAGGAGATGCGACGCTATATCTACCTGCGTACAGACAATCTCCTCGAAATAGATGAATCGGCGCCGGAAGATGAGAATGCCGTCCTGTTTAAGATTGACAAGAAACTTGGCCAGCAGGAATATTCCCTGAAGACATCCACAAAAGACAGCTGCAAAACTCTCGTTATCTCAGGCGGTAGTGATGTGGCAGTCCTTTACGGCGTGTATCACTATGCCGAGAAGATGGGGGTGCGATTTTACATCCACGGCGATACCATCCCTGACAAGAAGATCGCGTTTGCCCTGGCTGACCTCGACGAAACGCACACCCCCATATTCGATAAGCGAGGCCTGCTTCCGTTCCACGATTTTCCCGAGGGCCCGGACTGGTGGAGCGTGAATGAATGGAAGACCGTGGTGTCACAGATGGCCAAGATGCGCATGAATGTCATCGGTCTTCACTGCTATCCTAAGGGGGCCTTGGGCCCGGAACCGACCGTGTGGATCGGTCTGCCTGAAGACTGCCGTGAAGACGGCACCGTCAAGCTGTCCGACAGCACCTCATGGCACAACACCCAGCGCTATGCCGAGTATGGATGCTACCGGCCGATGCCGACCAGTGCGTTCAGTTACGGCGGATCACGGGTATTTGATGTGGACAACTACGGCCCCGAGATTAACAAGACGCATGATTTCCCCTTTCCCAAGACGCCGCAGCAGTCTAATGACATGTTCAAACGTGCTGGCCTCATGCTGAACGACATCTTTACCTATGCCAAGGGTCTGGGCATCAAGACCTGTGTGGGGACTGAAGCGCCTTTGAATGTCCCTGATGTGGTCAAAGAACGTCTACAGCAAGCAGGCAAAGACCCGAATGATCCCAAGGTCGTGCAGGCACTGTATGAAGGCATGTTTCTACGAATCAAACGCACGTTTCCTCTTGATTATTACTGGATCTGGGGCCATGAAGGCCAGATCAAGGAGAATGCCTTTCGTGACGATGTCCTGTGTGCTGTCAAGGCCGCCAAACAGGTGGACGCACCGTTTGGCCTGGGCATATCTGGCTGGGGCTGGATTGCCAGCAACTTCCCCCGTCTCGATGAGGCATTCCCCAAGGATGTGGCGTTTAGCTGTATCAGCGGATCCGTGGGTAGAGACTTTTTGTCCGGCAATTTCAAACAACTCGACAACAGGCAGAAATGGGCCATCCCGTGGTTCGAGGATGATGGCGGCATGATATCCCCTCAGCTGCATGTGGGGCGCATGCGCAGGGATGCGCTTGATGCCAGCGCGTATGGATGTAATGGCCTGATGGGCCTGCACTGGCGCACGCGAATTCTGGCCCCCAACATATCAGCACTGGCCAAGGCAGGCTGGACCCACTCCGGCTGGGACCGGCCTGTTGAGCAGGTTGATAAAAAGGCTTCAGAGAAAAGACCAAGATCCCTGCCTGCAGGCGATTTCTATCGTGACTGGGCAACGGCCGAGTTCGGCAAAGACGTGGCTGGCAGAACTGCTGAACTCTTTACTCGTTTGGATGGCAAGTTCCCTCGCGCATCAAGCTGGAATCGTGGGCCTGGCGCCATTGTGATTGACAACCAGCCCTGGAGCAAAGTCAAATCGAATTACACATTCGTTGCTGAGATGGAGACACTGCGCGGGGATGTCGAGGGCGTGGGCAATCTGGAGCGATTTGATTACTGGCTGAATACCTTCAAGTTCGCCCGGGAAACGGCCCGACTTGCCTGTGCCAGGGGCCATATGGACCGCATCATGAAACAGGTCAATGCCGAAAAGGATCCGGCGGCCCAGAAGGCACTGGCCAGGGAACAGGCCTTACCTGCCAAGATAGACATGATACAGGCGGCCGGGGACATGATTCGGGCCTTGCTGGCTGCGATGAACAATTCCAGTGAAATGGGCACGCTGGTCAATATCGAACAGCAGTCCTTCCTGAGGTGCCAATACCTCAATGCTCATGACGAAGCATTGGCCGGAATTTTGGGTAAGGACTTGCCCGTACATGCGCTGCCTCCCAAGGTCTATGCAGGCGAATCCAGACTGATTGTACCGGAAAAGCGAACGGAGCTAACACAGGGTGAAGCCCTGACACTGAAGGTCATTGTCCTTGACAATGCAAGGGCTGCGTCGGGTGCCCTGTACTGGCGTGAAATGGGTTGCGGCGATTACCGACAAATCGATCTCGAACACAAGGCCAGGGCTGTCTATTCAGTAACGATTCCGGCAGTTAGGACTGACATTGAATACTACATCAAGGCCAAGACCGCAGGCGGCAAAGAGCTTATCTGGCCGGCAACCGCGCCCCTGTTGAATCACACGGTGATCGTGAATTGAACATGAGGGAACCGAATATGGAGTCAGGGATCATGGGTCAGGAACCCTTTTCGGGTGTTTTCTTCGGTCGTCCACCACGCCCTGACGGCGTTCGGCCACGCTGACGCGGCGGGCCTGCAGGTCCAATGGGTTCGCTGCTGGCCCAAGCGGTACCGGCGAGCAAGCATTCAGCCAGTGTCGCAAGTGTCGCAAGATATCGCATGGCCATGTTGTTCCCGTTATTCATGGGGTCAATCCATCAACGAGTGGAGCTGAAGACTTTTGGAACGTTCCCAAAATGTACCGGTGCTATGTTCAAGCCGCAAGTCGGCTTCGGATGTCGGCAGTTCTTTCACTCCACTGCTGCTCCGCTGGGGCGAGCACTACGAAGAGGAACTCAACTGGTGATCAGCCGGCTGGAGGGCCCACGCCCTGCGCTCTGGAGACCGTCCAGAAACGTTGAGGTTGTCGTACAATAAAAGATAATAAGGAAAAGGTCCCGTGGCCCCTGGGATTCAGATCGCATTGGAAAACAAAGCTGGAGGGCTTTCTTCCAAAGATCATGGTGGGGGGGGCGGGTTCTGCGGCGCATCTTCCGGAACCGGAAGATGCGGCATGGCTAAAAGAAAGTGCGAGGCATGGGCCTACAGATGCAGCATCCCTTCGTTGATAATCGCCCGGTAGTTGTCCAGAGGGATGCAATTGGCGACACTGTTGCCCGTGCCCATCGTTAACCCACCGCCGGAAGTCCGGAGTTGTCGGGGGAACCTTGAAGTGGAAGCGGTCCTCTGGCGCTGCGAGCCCACGCATGCCGGCCGGGGTGTTGCTGATATCCTGCTGTCATGCCGCACATGCGGGACACGAGGCATGTTCGAACGACACCGGGCCGATTATCCGGCGAAAGCGATTACCTGTTCACAGCCAGCACTCAAGCCCGATGGGCTCCAGCCGGTCCTTGCGGAGCCTACCTGCGATGTCCAAGGCCGAGGTGATTGTCAACGGTTCATCGGGCAACTCGTATCTAGCCGATGAATCGTGCCACCACGGGGCGGCTGGCGAAAAAACATTCGCAAACGCCTGGCTCGCCCAGTCAGCACTCGGCAGTAGCAAGGGGGATGTCGACAGGGAACCGACGCAGACTGCTGCATGTAATGGAGGCAGCAAGTTGGCAAGTTCAACGGTCACCAACGGCACAACCTTGCTGACCGCCGTGAGGCTATTGGAAAGGGCGCTGGCCGCAATGGCCAGTACGTCGACATCCGGCGCATCCGCCACAGGCGCGGCTGACAGTTGCGGTTCAGCCGGGGCATCCCCGTTAGGGGTCCCAAGAACCTGCACCTCTGTCGCGGGCACGGTCGGCAGTTCTTGCTCAACGAGGACATCTACCATGGACGGGGAGTCTGACGCCATCGTGGATTCCGTTGGCTCGGTCACGCTTGCCTGAACTGGGTCCGCGGGTGTCGGCGCAGGCAATGTGGGCGCCAAGGTCGGAACGGACCCGAGCGAAGCGCCGACGTTCTCAATCAGCATCTGGAGGTCAGACCAGCCCACGTTGCCGTCGCCGTCGAGGTCGCCAGTGTCCCACGCGGCCCCGTCGACCGCGCCGAAGTTCTGCTTCAGCGCGATATAGTCCGCCGCGTCCACAGCGGCATCGCCCGTCGTATCGCCAGCCAGGCGGTGGAAGCTGAACGTGTAGTCGGCCGGCATCGGGTTGCCCGCCAGGTCATGGACCGCCCCGGACGAGATGCTGGCTGCATAGTAGCCGTCCGTAAGCTCGATGTCTGAGAAGTCCCATGTACCCGTGGCCTGGTCAAATGGTACGGCCGATATGTCTACCGGCTGGCCGGTGGTCAGGTTGGTCAGACTCAAAGCCCCTGTCTCGAAGACGACGGCCTTGTTGAAGCTCACCGCCAGCGACGTGATCTTCGTCCGCTGGGTCATCCCACCGTTAACGATCTCGCCAGTCGCGTGCGGGCCCACAGTGACTATTAGGACTCCGGCCGCCTGCTCGAACGGCAATGCTAGCATTGTCCCGTCGATGGACGCCTGGCCTCCCCATGTGGGGGCGTAGAAGTCGTACGCCACGCTCATGTTGGCCGGGTCGGAGAGGTCGACAAACTGGTAGCCGGTGAGAGTGCTCAGGACAGCCAGCGTGCCGGAGACGGCCAGGTGCGACCAGTCCATCTCGGAGATGGCCAGTGATGAAATAAGTTCCGGTTCGGCCGGGTTCGATACGTCGAGGGCAATGAGTCCCTGGAACTCGTCGAGGATGTACGCGACGTCGTTCTGAACGACGACGTCCCACGGACTGCCGTTTCCCGTGCTGGTCGGGTCGGTCACGTAGAAGGAGTCGACCGAGTACGTCGTCGGCGAGTCGATAGTTATGATGAACAGTGCGCCATTTGCGTCCGCGACGTAAGCTTTGTCGCCCTGGACGTCGCAGGCGACGGCGTAGCCGAGGTTGTAGGCGACATACCCGTCCGACGCGGGGATGACCTCCTGGATCGTCTGCGTCAACTGGATGTCGTAGGGATCGGTGATGTCCCAGACCACGAGTCCGAACGCCCAGTCTGATTGCAGGAGAAGGTTGCCCATCACGCGAAGGCTGATGGAGGCGGAGCCGGTGCCCAGCGTGTCGATCAACTGGATGTTGGCGGGGTCTGTTACGTCCACCACGGCCGTGCCGCTGTCTATAATAGCCACGTAGGCGATGATCGCATCCTGGCCGGCACGTTGGGCGTGCTGGATTTCCACATCCCATGCCTGGCCGTCGACATTGAGGGAACTCAGCAGCACCGGGGCCGACGGATCGGAAACATCGTACACTTCCAACCCCGCATCGCCCCGCGCCACGTAGAGAATGTTGTTCTCCATCGCCGTGCCCATGGTCTGGTCGGCGTCGGCTAGGTCGATCATGCCAAGGGCGAACGGGTCGCCGAAATTCTGGACGACGACCCACATGGTTTTCGTCGTCGGCGCGAGGTCGCTGTTGAACCCGGACTCGATGGCGGAGAGAGTCACCGCGCAGAGCCCCGAGGCTCCGGCTCCGGCGTCGATGGTGACCTGGTTCGTTGCGGGGTCGATCGAGACGGTCACGTTTGGATCGCTTGACTGGGCAGAAAAGACGACTTCCCGCGGGCTGGCGTCGGTCAGGATGGGCGTCACCTGCTGCGACTGTCCGGGCGCCAAGGTGAGCAGGGTGGGCACGTCGGATATGACCGGATTACCCGCCACGTTGATAAGGAGTTGCTGTGCGTTGCCGCCGGTAGTATTGCTGTGCTCGAGGTTCGCGTAGTCGCCCGCCTCCTCGGCATAGACGGTCACGGTAAACGACGGCACGTCGAAGTCCGTGGGGATGTTGATCGATATCTCGCCGGTGCCGGAATCAAAGTTAACCACCGAGCCGACCAGGCCCGGCACATCGACCTCGATCCATTTCTTGATCGTCGCGCCGAGGTCGTCCGTGAACGACGCGGTGACCTGGCCGCTGCTGCCCGGGTAGATGGTCGCCTGGGTCGCTGTCAAGTCGACGGTCGGTCGGGTGCCCAGCTCGGACGACGCGGTGACGGTGATGACCTTCTCGACCGTGTTGCCGTTGCCGTCGTCAAGCGTGATGGTGATATCGGCCGAGCCGGTGAAGGCCGCGTCGGCGGTGAACTCCAGCGAACCGTCCTGGCTGCTGTTGGAGATGTCGATGCTGGCCAGGAGAATGTTGCTCCTGGGCTTGCCGTTGGCGTCCACGCGGACCTCGCTGATCTGCTGGAGCATGTCCCATCCGCTGATGACCTGGCCGAAGATCATATGCACGCCGGCCAGCCAGCTAGTCGGACCCTCGGTGATGAAGAACTGGCTGTCGTTGGTGTTGGCACCTGAATTGGCCATCGCCAGCACGCCGATGCCCTGGAAACCCAGGGCCGGGTCGAATGAATCGTTGAAATCGCCCAGCGGGCTGCCGCCCGTGCCATCGCCATTGGCGGGGTCGCCGGTCTGGATCATGAAGTCGTCGATCACGCGGTGGACCAGCACGTTCGTGTAGAACGGATCGCCCGTAGGGTCCACCGCGCCGCCTGCGTCGTAGCCGGTGGTCGCCAGGGTGATGAACCTCTCCACGGCCGTGAGGGACTCGCTGGCGTGCCCCTGGAGAAGCTGGACCGTGATGTCGCCGATCGGCGTGACTCCGTCGCCGGCGGTGAAGTGCAGCACCGCTATGATCGGGGTGATCGTTTGGTCGTAGGGTGCCGATACGGTAATTAGTGGATTACTGCTTGATGCGGAGATGGTCAGGGAGTCGCCGTCAGCGTCGTCGCCGTCGACTCCGATGGTAAGTCCACGGCTGCCAGGGGTTAACATCCACTGGTCGGGTATGTCGGTGTTGAAGGTCGGCGCGGCGCCGTCCAGCAGCAGCCGTCCCTCCAAGGCCTCGAAGACGGGACTGTTCTCGCTACCGGATGTTACGACTGCATCGCCTCGTGTGGCAACGTATTCCATGTACCACTATCTCCTCACTAATACAGGATTGATGCACACTCCTTGCCACAAGTTCTGGCCGATCCTCGGGATATTGAGCATGTATCCCTCTGCCATACTTGGGCCTGTCATTTGTGCCGGGAATTCCTCCTACCGGAATATAGACATTATACCACACCTCCGCGTTAGCCATAACTGGGAAAAACCCCGGCGCGGTAGGTTTTTGGGGGCCTGTGGGCTGCGGGGCGAAGCCTCGCCGCAGCGTTAGGCCGCATCGGCGCCGGTGGCGCCGCGGAGCCAGCGTCACCTTGCGGAGATTGGGGGGCACATTTTCAGACGTTCCGAAAATGTTCAGTTGAACAGCGGGTCCGCTGATGGGGATGCGTTTGTGGGCTCACGGATCTTGTTCACGGACTTCGGGCACAGCCGAGGCGGGATCGGCCGATTTGGTCGACTTCGGATAGCATACTGCTCAGCAATGTTTTATAGCGTGTTTGTGGCCCGAATTAAGCACCTGGCAGCTGAGTCGGGGGCCGGCCGCAAGTGTCCAAAGATATCGCATGGCCATGTTGTTCCCGCTATTCATGGGGCCAATCCATCAATGCGCGGAGCTAGACCTTAAACAAGCGATCCTCGGAGTCCGTCTTGGGCCGGGGCGGAACGGTC
>CAZMBZ010000198.1:0-9818 GCA_964564285.1 uncultured Planctomycetaceae bacterium
AGAGCGAAAAGTCGAAACGGTCGAGCAGTCCATCGGCGAACTCGAAGAAAAGCTCCGGCAGCTTATGGACGCCTCGGGCACGGCCGGCGAGGCAGGTGACCTCGACCTCGTAAACGACCTGGGCCGGCAGTATACGGTCATCGACGAGCAACTCCAGAAACAGTGGGAAGAATACACCGAACTGCACGACCAACTAGACGCCTGCCCGTGAAACAAGGGTCCCCTTTTCCTGCCAGAAGGAACCAGTCATGAAGTCAGTTACAAAAGCGACGATTACAAGAAGGCAGATGCTCGGAGCGATCGGCCTGGCCGGGGCGGCTGTGGGGTTCCCTGCCATCGTGCCATCGACGGTATTCGGCAAGAACGCGCCGTCCAACCGCGTCGTTCTGGGCATGATCGGCGTTGGTCGCCAGGGCACCATGGTCAACCTGCGAACGCTCGTGGCGATGGATGGTGTGCAGATCGTCGCGGTGTGCGACGTCGATAAGTGGCGTCTTGACGGCGCCAAGGCGCGGGTGGACGCCAAATACGGCGACAAGGGCTGCGCCGCCTATGCCGACTGGCGCGAAGTCATCGCCCGCGACGATGTTGACGCGATCATGAACTCCACGCCGGACCACTGGCACATCCCGATATCACTGGCAGCCGTCCGCAAGGGCAAGCACGTCAGTTGCGAGAAACCGCTGACGCTCTCGATAGCCGAGGGGCGGGCACTCGCCGACGCGGTAAAAAAGCACGGGGTGGTCTTCAGGACCGACTCCGAGTGCCGCAGCCACGCCTATATGCACAAAACGGCTGAGCTGGTGCGCAACGGGTATCTCGGCAAGATAACGCAAATCGAGTGCGGCGTCCCGCGCGGCGACAAGCCCGGCGGAAGCGCCGCAACGTCGCCCGTGCCGAAAGAGCTCGACTATGAAATGTGGATGGGCCCGATAAAGCGCAAGCCCTACATGGTCGACGCGGTGCATCCGTCGAAGTCGTTTGGCCGGCCCGGATGGATGCGATGCCGCGACACCTGCGAAGGCATGATAACCAACTGGGGCACGCACTTGATGGATGTCGCCCAGTTAGCCAATAACACCGAGCGAACCGGTCCGGTCAGCGTCGAAGGCACGGGAACTTACCCCAAACCGGGCAGCGGCATATGGAATGTGCTGATCGATTTCAAGGTGCAGTATCAATACGCCAACGGCATGAAGATGGACTATGTGATCGATCCCGGCGGGGCCTACCTGCGAGTCGAAGGCGAAGATGGGTGGATCCAGGCAAACTGGTTCAGAAAGGGCGGCCTCCAGGCCAGCGACAAGAAAATCCTGCGGACAAAGCTCAAGCCAACCGACTTGCACCTGCCCCAGCGAAGCGACAAGGACGACTTCATCTACTGCATCCGCAAAAACGCCCCCCAGGAATCCATGATCGACGCCGAAGTCGGCCATCGCACATGCTCGCTAGGGCAACTGGCGCATATCGCGATAAATCGCAACAAGAAATTGCAATGGCAGCCGGACAAGGAAGTCTTCACCAACGACAAAGAAGCCAACAAAATGCTGACCCGCCCCTACCGCAAACCATGGGGATTGGGATAGAGAGTGCGTAAGGGGTCAAGAACGAATGCCAACAACGTAAGCCATTGGCTTCCTGCCATTCTGTTAGAAAAAGTACCCCGCTTTTTCTAACGGGTGGCGAACGCCAGGCCATCTCATGCCGGGAAGAGGCCAGTGGCCTGCTCTTGCGGCGTCACTTCTGCTGCATGTCCAATCGATGCGTGCGAGCGATGGCTTCGATCTGGTCTGGTTCGACGTCCACAGATTCGGCGAATTCTCGCCAGCGACGGACCGCATGCCGCACCTCCCCAAGGATCGCTTCAGCACGGCCGCGCTTCATCGAGATCGTTTCGGCCACCGCCTTGAAGTCATCCACAGTGAAGCCATCCCGCTTGCCATTAAGCCCCATCTGATGCCTGCTCGTCCATGGCCCATTGGGGTTGTAGCTGTAGGTTATGTCAAAGGCGGGGGCCAGTGACCACTTGCCGCGTTTGTCCATCAAGAAGGCGATATTCTTGACGTGATCATCCTGGTTGCGTGCGACCACATTGAACAGCATGCGACGGAACTGCTCCTCGATGTCGTCCATGGACAGCCCCAGCCGACGTATGACCAGCAGCGCCTGTTCATACGAATGGCCGCCGGCGTTGTTGAAGTCCATGTGCGCGATCGCACCGAGCGATTGCATGTGAAGTTTCCCGCCACCTGCCATGCGATCGAAGCGGCGTGTCATGAAATGACGTCGCCCGTTCTCCTGGAATAAACGGCACTCAGCCATCTGGATGCCCGCGGCTTTCGCCATCAGGGCATAGGCATATTCGATCGCGCCATAGCCTTTGGGGTCGGCCAGTTCCTTGTCGCGATTGTTGGACACGCCGTCGAACTTCAACAGCCAGTACTCGAAGCCCTCGGGGGCTTTGACCTGGCCACTTCGTACCTCATTGGTTTGCCGGTTCCAGGCGATCACGGCCTTGGCTCGCGCTCCGCCTGCTGACGCCCCGACACGGAGAATCTCGCGAAGCGCATACTCCCTGTCTTTGTCCGCGAACGACGCGTCGAGGCCCTCTCGTGACCGCAACACCTCTGAGGCCAGTTCAACAAGCGCATCGACCTGGACAGGTGTTGACCGGTTCGGCGTCGGTCCAAGTGCCGGCCGAAACTCAAGCGCACCCATTCCGCGCGTGCCTGTGTAACAAAGCCGTTCAACCGCATCGATCTCGCCGGGCAGTCGCCCCTGCGATGCAAGCCAGGCATCGATGACCGCATTGCCAAACTTGTCCGGCAGCGAGTCGGCGAGCATGCCCGGTAGACCATGGAATGCCTGCTGGGGCAGTTCTGGGAACTGGTATACTCGATCGGTTAATGGCATCATCAACGGAGCGACCTGGATGCCACTGCGTTGGAAAGCATCGGTGTACTCAAAGGCCGCCATCTCGCCGGGACCATCAACCGAGACCGCGCCAATCATCCTGCCCCACAACCGCACCTCAGCAACCGTGCTCATGACGCACCCTCGGTATCAGTGTCGCCAACTTCGTCCCCGTCGCCCCAAGTCCATTCCTTATCTGCACCGGACGCGTCAGGCTTACGTGAGGCCCGCTTGCGCCGCTTCCCTTCCATGCGCAACTGCTGGATGGGACTGGGCACCGGCGGCGGGATGAATGCGTCGAGGTTCCCGAGCAGGTCCAGGGCTCGTAGAACCCTTATCAGGTTGGTCAACTGGGTGGACTCGCCACCCTCCAGCCGGATCAACGTTCGCTTGGACACGCCTGCCTCTTTCGCAAGCTCAGCCTGGGTCAGGTTCCGCTGGAGCCTGTGGCGGGCCAGGCGCTGCCCGATCTCAGCCAAGACAGCGGGGTCGGTCATGAGAAGTACCTCGTCGTTAAAGTGCCAGTTCTGTCAACTATATCGGCATTGCGCCATAAAAGCGACACTAGTGGCACTTTTTATTTGCGTCCATGGACCTCCTTCGCCAAGCAGTCACCCAGCCGACGTGGAGGCCATGCTGGCTGGCAACGAGCCGGAGGGGATCAGCCTGCGGAGGCTACAGAAGGAACTGCCGGCGGCGAAAAGGGGTCAGGAACTCCGCGCCTCGCGGTCAGCGTTCGAGGTGGTCGAACTCGTCGCCGCGGAAGGTCTGGCCTAGATAGGTTCGGCGGACCAGTTCGTCGTTTATGAGGGCCTTGGGAGTGCCCTCGCGGAGCACCTTTCCGCTGTCGATGATATAGGACCTATCCGTAACGGTCAGGGTTTCGCGGACGTTGTGGTCGGTCAGGAGGAGGCTTATCCCGCGATCCTTGAGCCCGCGAATTTCGCGCTGGAGGTCTTCGACCGAGATGGGATCGACGCCCGAAAACGGCTCATCCAGCAGCATCATGGTGGGATTGGTCACTAAAGCGCGGGCGATCTCGAGCTTGCGTCTTTCCCCGCCGGAAAGCGTCCGGGCGAGCTGCTTGCGCACGCCTTCGAGCCCGAACTGCTCAAGCAGTTGGTCGCACTTTTCCCGGCGGACCCTGCGGGGCAGATTCATGGTTTCCATGATGGCCATGATGTTCTGTCTAACAGTGAGCCGCTGGAAAATGCTGGGCTCCTGCGAGAGGTAACCCATTCCCCTGCGAGCCCTTTTGTACATGGGCATTCGAGTCACGACGACCCCGTCGAAGACGACCTCCCCATTGTCCGGCGTGACCATGCCGATAATCTGGCGGAAGGTGGTGGTCTTGCCGGCACCGTTTCGGCCCAGCAGGCCGACAATCTCGCCCTGGGCAACCGTGAACGAAACGTGGTCCACCACGGCCCGGCCACCGTAACACTTGACGAGGTCCTTGGCTTCGAGAAGGATCATACCCGTTTTTCCGTTTCTGTCGCCCGCTCGAATGTGGACAAGCGGTGCAAAAGTCCTGCCTGGTCGGCCCGGATCGTCCCACAAAGGCCGGCCCGGCGAATCACCCGCCCCTCGTAACCCGCCATCGCGGCAACATTTCGCCCAAATCCATACATCCTAATATGTGCTCTCGTATATACTAGAGTCGCCAAGGCACGCCGCACGCGGCCAGGCGATGCGAAAAATCCGTTCCGACCACCCGGCCAATCCCGAGCGATATCAGCCCAGCCGGGACAATTGTGGATAACCCGGCCCGGGAGTCGGATTTAGCTTGGCCCGCCAAGGGCCGATCAGGCCCATCCGACGCACCGCCCAGACTACCGTATCAGCCGCATTCTACCGACATTCGGGATGATGGGCAAGCCCGACAGACCCGGCACGCGGAAGCCCGATGGCCAGTACACGAATATCGCCTTGCCGATCAGGCTGTATTGCGGCACCGTGCCAAGCTGATATGTCCGCCACTGCGGACTGATTACCTTGGGCATCGCGGCCTGGATCGCAAGACGGTTCAGCCTGGCCAGATCCTGTCTGGATAACTTCTTGCCGCCGGCCTGCTTCTGGACCAGCCCCGCCGCCACGTCGGGCAGCATCACTCCCCAACTCAGCCAGGCCTTTGGAGCGTACAGCCCGGGGGCGTTGATCATGCGGTTCAACTCGCCAACAATCTTGGTTCTCAGCAAGTCCAGCGAATCGTCAGCGTAGTCCTCGCTTGGGGTCAACTGCTTGACCTGTTCCTGCACATCCGGGGATAACCGCGACAAGATGTACGCGCCCGCTGAGGAGTCGGCCTCGCCCGTCCGCCGCCGCAAAATACTCCAGAATCTCGACCAGTCTATGTCCCCTATTGCCAAGTTCGGGTCGCCTCGCAGTCCGGAATCGTCGTAGAGCCTCAGCGTCGGCGCCGCCGCGGTCCAAAGCCTGCCATCGAGGCTCGACGGACTGTTGTCACCCATGACAAAATACTGGTTCAGGTCCGAATCGTCGAAGGTCTTCAATGTGATCGGATTGCCCTCGGTCCCCCAGCCGCGGCAGCCTGACCTCACGCCCAGACGATCCGAAAAATCGAGCACCGACCCTTCCCCACTGCTTCTGCTGATCCTCGGCGATGTGTAGAATACATCCCGCATCAGCTTTACGTGCTGAAGCACGGAATCTGAACCACTGGCGGCTATCCGAACCGACGGCTGGGGAATCGGCTTGGCGTTCACCGTTTTCCGCGCCAGCTTCAGGCGGTCTTTGAGCCACTTGTAATCCATCGGATACTTCATCAAGCCGCCATCGGCCGGGGTGGGCTCCGTGTCCAACGATTCCGTCACGCACCGCCCGTCAATCCAGACGCTGGCACGCAAATCCACGTTCCTGACCGACACCACGTGCCCTCGCCCGTCGGCAAGCGGCGATACCTTGGCCTCCGGAGCCACCAGCCGGGACTCATCCAACCCGGCGCCGGCAGGCCGACACAACAACCGGACGCTGCCATCACCCGACAGGTGGGCGGTAAAGATGTACTCGAAGCTGCCTATGGACAGGGCCAGATGACTGTCCGGGTCGGCGGCCTGCCAGACTCCCTCGAGCTTGAGGTCGCTGACAATGTCCGTCATGCCGTGCGCCTCGGCACCGGTATCGTAGCCGTAGTGAGGCAGGAACCGCCCGTCATCGGTATCGAGTTCCAACCAGGCCTTGCCACCCGCGCCTTCCTTGCCGACAAATCGAAAGACCCGCCCGTACTGGCTCTCCGCGTTGTCGGCGAGCTTCCACTGCTGGTCGTTGGGATCGTCGGGATCGCTGAGGTGCCACTGGCACGGCCTGATCTCGCTGGACCCAGGCCGCGTTTCATTGGCTCTCTTGATCAGGTCAAGGTTGGGACGAAAGTCGTTGTTGAACACCACCTGCCACATCGCGTTCTGGACCCGCGAATCCTCCTTGCGGCGGATGCGGAAGTCATGTTCGCCAGGCCGGCGGACGAAGATGTCGCCATGGACAATCTCGATGGTCTCGCCGGGCAACCCGATGAGTCGCTTGATGTAGTTCTGCTTATTGTCCTGAGGGTTCTTGAAAACGATCACTTCCCATGGCTTGGGAGGCCTGAAGCGATAAAGATACTTCATCACCAGCACGCGGTCCCCGCCGGCAATGTCCGCCTCCTCGTGCAGGGCGTACCCGCAACTCGGGCAGACCGCGCCTGTGGGTCTCCTCTTCCCGTCGGCCGGGGCGCCGCCAAGCTCCCGGCGCACATTGCGTTCCTGATTGACCGACCAGCCAAAGGCGAACTCCTGGCCACATGCCGGACACTTCAGGTCCAGGTGCTCACCGTAAAGCCTCGGGGCCATCGAGCCGGTCGGAATAACGAACGCCTCGACCACGAACGCCCGGAGCACAAAGGCCAACACGATGGCCACCCATATGCTCTGGACCGTGTCGCGAATCGACGCCAGTTCATACTGCGATTTTGTCTCATACTTAGCCATGGAAACCACCAACATAGCCGCATTCGAAGCCCCAGCCAAGAGGCAACCGCCAAAATCAGCAACCCCGGAAACCGCCCAGACCACGTCTCCTGACTCGCGGGCCTCGCCGATCCCCAAAACGCCTTGCCGCAAACCCCCGCCAGGCAAGACAGACCCGCCCTGCCAGGCCGCGCTCGCCGCGACATTCGGTGCGACCCGCTAGCAACCCGTTTAGAAATGGGTCCGCCAGCGAGAGCGAGCAAGAATGTCGAGCATCAAGGAAGAAAACGCAGGCAATGCCTTAGCATTGTCGAGTACTTTTAATACTGACGCAGACGCGCAGACATTCGGGCTGCTAGGCCGTATTGGCCATGCCACCGGCCTGGCCGACCTGCCTGCCATCTGGCGAACTTGCCTCGCTGGCGGTACAATCTACCTGTACGGCAGACAGGTTCGTTGCGGATGGGTTAGATGTTGCCCTGTGATCAGAGAGAGTCCATCGTTTAGCGGAGCAGTGGAAAGCATGTCTGAATCCAGAGGTCTACTCCATCGGCCACGACGGACGAACTACCAGGGGCTCATTGACAATCTGCTGGGCAAGGGCACACCCGAGCGCGTGTATTTCATGGAATTGTTCCACGATGGGGAGGTCCGCGACGCGCTGGCAGAGCGGTTTGGCCTCACCGACGGGCTCGACCCGAACGGGCCGGACTTCGCCCGCCGAAAGGCCATCGCCGTCAATCGTTTCTGCGGCTGGGATTACGTCGTCGCCGGAGTGTCGGTCGGCTTCGAGCACCATCGCGCCAGTGTCGACGACACGGCCGGGATGACCCGCGCCGGCGGGCGATGCTTTCAGGATGAGCACACGGGCCCGATCATGAATTGGGACGACTTCGAGCGATACCCCTGGCCGGACCCTGGCGCGCCGGAGCTTTCTGCCGACTTGGAATGGTTGGAGAAGAACCTGCCTGACGACATGTGTGTCATCGGGGGCCTCACCGGCCACTTCGCCGAGGAACTGGCCTGGCTGATGGGCTACGAGACGCTGTGCCTGGCCCTGTACGATCAGCGGGACCTCGTGGCCGCCCTCGCCCGGAAGCTGCTGGAGATCTATCGCGTGTGCGTCGAGCGGACGTTGCAGTTCGATCGCGTAAAGGCGATCTGGTCCAGCGACGACATGGGCTTCAAGACCGGCCTGCTGATCTCCCCCGACGACACTCGCGAGTTCGCGCTTACCGGCCACAAGACCCTGGCCGCCATGGCCCACGCCGCGGGCAGACCTTACCTGCTGCACTCCTGCGGTAACCTGGGCGATATTATCGACGACCTGATAGACGACGTCACCATCGACGCCAAACACAGCTTCGAGGACACCATCGAGGATGTTCGAAAGGTCAAGGGCACCTATGGCCGGCATATCGGACTGATCGGCGGCATCGACGTGGACTTTCTCTGCCGAAGCGACGAGCAGGCCATCCGCCGCCGCGTCCGCGACACGCTCGATACATGCCAGCCGGGAGGCCGCTACTGCCTGGGCACGGGCAACAGCGTCGCCAATTACATCCCCCTGGACAACTACCTCGCGATGATAGACGAAGGAATGCTTTACGCGTAACGGCCATAGCCGACGAAAGAAAGGTGAAACATGAAGAAGCTCGCATTATTCACATTTGTGGGACTGTTCCTCCTGACCGGGAGTATGTCTCTTCGGGGCGAAACTCCGCGCGCCAACACCGTATTCAAAGATGACATCAACGGCGCGGAAGGCAAGGTGTTCAGGGTAGACTTGGGCAAGAAGAGTTTCGAGCTACTGAAACCACTTGCGTACGACTTCAGCAAAGACGTCGGGGGCAAAGCATGGCATACCGTCTATTGGACAGATGAAACCAGAATCGCCAAATCCATAACAAAGCCGGACTTTTCGGATATCAAGAAGCCGTGCATCATTGACTTTCGTCTTGATGAGAATAACGCCAAGGCGCTCGCGGCAGGCAGGCCTTTCACGTTCACAAAAGCCATTTTAGATAAGGGCATAAAAACAGCAACCGGCGCAACAGATGACCATCGGCAAGTCGTAGCCATGTTCACGCCGGATGCCGGGGCGGCGCCAAAACGTGGAATGATCAGACTTGGCGGCAAGGATATAAAAGCGTCCCGTGGCCGGCGGAACTCGCAAATCTATCTGCACGAAGCCCTGACTGCTGAAGACCTCGGCAAGGGGTTCTGGAAGACAAGAATACAGGGAAAGGAAATCGGCGGCAGGTTCATCATAGACAGCATGGAACTCTATCCCTCCGTCGACCCGTGCGCCGGCGACGACCCCGGCCTGCCCCGCGTGCTGTTCGTTGGCGACTCCATTGCGTTTGGCTATCTTGACGCCGCAAAGGCCGCGCTGAAAGGCATTGCGAATTGTCATATCATCGGCGACAACTGCTGGTCAGTGTACCGGGGCTCGACGTACGCGGAATACTGGGCGGGCGATTACAAGCGGAAGGGCATGCAGTGGGATGTCATCCATTTCAACAGCGGCCTTCACGATCTGAAACAGAGCTCTCCAAAGGTTCCCTATGCCGTACCTCTGGACAAGTACAGAAAGTACCTCGAAAAGGAAACCCAGATCCTGCAGAAGACAGGCGCCACACTGATCTGGTGCAGTACCACGCCGGTCCCTAACAGCACCGGCGGGAGATACGGACGCCAGAAAGGCGCTTCGGCAGAATTCAATAAAGCCGCGATGGAAGTCATGCGGAAGCATACAACAATTCACATCAACGATTTGTACAAAGTGGTGAACGATTCCCCAGCCTTCGACAACTGGCGCAAAGGCCGCAATGTCCACTACGCAGCCAACCTGCAACCCATCGTGGGCAAGGCTGTCGCCGACGCCGTGATCAAGGCACTCAAGAGCAGGAATCGAGGAGCCAGGAAGTGATCAAGACT
>CAZMBZ010000199.1:0-9801 GCA_964564285.1 uncultured Planctomycetaceae bacterium
GCTGACCCCAATGCCTCTATAACCAACCGCATACAGTTGCGAGCCCTATGACCTTCCTCTTCAATCCTTGACCACTTCGACCCACTGGCCCTTGGCGGCCGAGGCCAGCACGGCGTCGCAGACCCGCTGCGTGGCCAGTGCCGCGCGGAAGTCCGGCTGGGCATGTTGCCCGCTGCCAAGGCCCGTCAGGAAGTCCGCAATCTGGTGAACAAAAGTGTGCTCGTAACCAATCTGCAGCCCTGGCACCCACCAGTGGTCCATGTACGGGTGCCCGCCGCCGTGGTCTGTCAGGTGAATGCTGCGCCAGCCGCGAAGCCGGCCCTCGTCCCCATGGTCGAACCACTCCAGCCTGTGCAGGTCATGCAAGTCCCATCGCGCGGATGCCTTCTCACCGTTGATCTCGAAAGTGTAAAGGGCCTTGTGCCCACGGGCGTAACGGCTGGCTTCGAAGTTGCCCATCGAGCCGTTGTCGAAATTGCAGAAGAACGTGCATGCGTCGTCGATGCCGACCTTCTCGGTCTTGCCCGTATCGGCGTGCATACGCTCCTTGATGAACGTCTCGGTCATCGCGTTTACCCGCGAAATCGACCCGTTGTGCCACAGAGCTGTGTCGATGCAGTGGGCCAGCAGATCGCCCGTGACGCCGCTGCCGGCGGACTTCACGTCAAGCCGCCACGTCGCCATGCCGCCCTGCGGAACATCCGGCGAAATCGTCCAGTCCTGGAGGAAGTTGGCTCGGTAGTGGAATATCTTTCCGAACCGTCCCTCGTCGATGAGTTGTTTGACCAGCGTCACGGCCGGGACGCGACGGTAGTTGAACGACACGAAGTTCGCCACGCCCGCATCCTCGACTGCGGCGACCATGGTTTTGGCCTGCTCGCCGTCCATGGCCATGGGCTTCTCGCAGATGATCGTCTTGCCCGCCTTGGCGGCAGCGATGGCGATCTCAGCATGAGTGAAGTTCGGCGTGCAGATTTCGATAACGTCGATGTCCTTGTTATCCACGACCTGCCGCCAGTCGGTGCAACTCGACTCGTAGCCCCACTGGGCCGCAAACGCCTGGGCCTGATCTGCCTCCAGACCGCAGACGACCTTGAGCACCGGTTCGTAAGGCACGTCGAAGAAATTATTGACCCGCCGGTGCGCGTTCGAGTGCGTCCGAGCCATGAACCCGTAACCGATCATTCCGATGTTGAGTTTTTTCGCCATTTCTCGTTGCTCCTTTTATTCAAACCGTCAAGCCCAGCCGTGGGTGTCGCGAACGCCAATCATGGCTGACAGAATGCTGTTCCATGTCTCCGCCTTTGCCATCACCGTATTGGGGAACATGCAGCCGTCCCAGCAAAGGTGCTCGACTGCCTTGGTGGGCTCGCCCGCGGCGTCGCGCAGCCAGAAACCTGCCACGTGGTTAATGTCCAGTTTGCCGTTGGGGTCCTCCGGCAGGCAGTGCCTCCCCGTCTTGTCATGCGTGCCCGAACCGAAAACCGTCGCGTCATTCTGGGCTACGTGCATGTCGATCATCCAAGGCCGCAACGCGTCGGTGACAGTCCGCATCGCATCATCCAGCACCGATTGGTCCGACCAGTCGTAGCCTTCCGGCAGGAGCCTGTCCTCTGGCGCGTTGTAGCCCAGGGCATACAGCAGCGTGTGGGCCATGTCGGCCTGGAAACCAAGCGTGTCCGGTTCGCCCACGCGATCCAACAGGTCCGCCATCGTCCGCCACGAGTGCATGCCACCCCAGCATATTTCCCCCTCGGCCGCGAGGCGCTGACCATGATCGCGGGCGATGGCGGCAGCCTGCCTGAACGTCTCGGCAATTGCTTTCTGGTTGCCCTCTGGGTCTTTCGCCCAGTCAGCAACTCCGCAGGCCGAGTCGATCCGCACCACACCGTAGGGCCTGACGTTCAGAGCAGTCAGCTTGGCGGCAATACGACATGATTTTTCCACCTGCTGGAGAAACTTCGTGCGACCCTCGCCGGGATCATTGGCGGGGCCGCCGCCCGTCGGTGGCCAGACTGGCGCGACCATTGAGCCTATCACGAGTCCGCGCCGACTCACCGAGTCCGCCAGGGCCTTGAGGTCGTCATCTGTCGAGTCGATGTCAACGTGAGGGGCGAAGAGAAACAGGTCCACGCCATCGAACTTGACGCCGCCGACCTCCGCCGCCGCGGTGTAGTCCAGCATCGTCTCCAGATCGATCGGCGGATTGTCCGTGCCGGGCTCCTTGCCGACCACACCGGGCCAAGCGGCATTGTGGAGCTTCGGATGATTGTTTTCGTGCGTTGCCATAACCTGCGTCCTTTCGTCGATTATAGACAGCCTATCGTCGGTATGTTGTCGCTGGCGTCCGGGCCGAAATGCTTGAGCATGACAATCGGATCGCTCTTGCTCGGGTTGGTGATCCGCACTCCCTCAGCCGCGGCCGAGGCGCTCACGAAAAACTCGTCATAGGTCAACTGCCCATAGCGGATCAACGACGGCGTCTCGATATCCCATACGCCCATCTTGCCATGGCCCTGCAGGACGATCAGGCCGTACGCCCCACCGTCGCGGATTGTCACGGTCCGGCCTGGCAGGACCGTCAGCTCCTTGGCGCTAAACGCATCCGTGCCGTAGCAGACCCATCGTTCCTCGTAACCATCGGCCTGCATGTCCTCCAGCTTGCGGACGTTGACCGGTTCGAGGAAGTGCTTCTGGGCAAACAGCGGGTCGGTGTTCTGCTCCCAGTCGATCACGTCCACCAGGTAGTCGAAGTTGCCCTTTTCCTCTTCCGGACAATCCTTCCAAAGAAGATCCTGAGGCACGACCTGCTCGCTGGCCACGGACTGGTACATCGCGAACACGTCGGAAGCCTTTTGCGGCTCGTAGGTGCATAGGCTGCCCGGAGCGTGAAGCACCCCAGGCGGGACGCACCAACCCGTGCCGGGCTTGAGCTTGTAGGCCACCGAAATATCGCAGATGCGATTGTCGCCGGATTCGTATTTCATCAGAACGTCGCGAACCTGGTCCTTCGTCACGCCGGGGCGAAAACCGAAAAACGTGTACGGGAACGTCCCGCCGTGATTGTTCACCTGCGGGGCAAAGTAGTACGCCTCCGGCTTGCCAGCCGCACCTACGCGCGATGCGTGGGCCTCGTCGTGGTGAATGTGCAAAGGCAGCGCGTCGCGGTTGTCAAAAAACTTAGAGAACATAGGCCAGCCGCCGCACTTGTCCCAAAGCCCGCCGATGATATCCGCCTTCAGATCCGCCACCGCGTCGCGAAGCAGGACCTGCTCAACCTGGCCATTTTCTTCAACGACGATCTGGCTGAGCCCTTCGTCCTTGCCCGTCAGCGGTCCGTTGTCAGCCGGGGTGGTCGAAGCGAACCATCGCTCGTCAATCCCGCCACGCTTGGCACCCAACGCCCAGTAGTCTTCCGGATGAAGCTTTATCCGCCGACCAGGAATGCAGAACACCCGGGGAACCCAGGCCGGCGCAAGCCGCACTATGCCCTCGCCCTGGTTTATCGCCCGTTCCGAGATTGTCTTCGCGCCCATTATCAGACCTTTCTTAGATGTGAAGTATGCTTTAAGCCCGCAGGCTGCGTCACCCCGCCGGGCTGGCAAGCCCTGGCGGAAACTCGCGAGATCAGAGTCTACTTCATGCCCGGCAGCGCAGGGAATGGACAAGTTTGCTCGTATGATGGACATTCCTGCAAATGTGATGTAATATCACAACATGTCCACACACGAAATGCAATTCATTTTCCAGCAGGACATCCGTAAGGTACTCGACCACTTTTCGCGACTGCTCGCCGTGCGGTTCTGCTTCCTCGCCGCCGACGGGCGAGAACTGCAAGTCGGGGAAAACAAGTCGCACTGCCGATTCTGCCGGCTGGTGCGAACCAAACTTAACCTGATCGACCGGTGCAACGAATGCGACCGCCAGGGATGGAGTCGGGCCGCACGCTCGGGAAAGGCCGTATGGTATCGCTGCCACGCCGGGCTCATCGATGGCTGCACCGCCGTCCGAAACCATGGCCGAACCTTCGGTTACATGATGATCGGCCAATTCCGCACAACAGACACCTGCAAGACCGCCCTGCTTGAAGCCTGGCGACAACGATACGACAATGACGACCTCAAGCACGCCTTCCTGAAAACGCCACGCTACACCCGACGCCAGGTCGAGGACATCATGGGCGTCTTCTCCGTGCTGGCCAACTTTATCGTCTCCCAGAGAATGATCGCCCCCCGAGGCGCCGACGCCATCGCCCCACTCCTGTCATACATGGCCGAACACCCACGGCAGACCCTCTCTGCCGCCCAGGCCGGAAAACTGCTCCACCGAAGCACCTCCAGCCTATCACACGTTTTCAAGCAAACCACCGGCAAGAGCTTCCTCCAGCACCAGATAGCCATGAAACTCGACCTCGCAGACGATATCTTCCGCACCCGCCGAGGCGTTACCGTCCGTGAAGTAGCCTTCGAACTCGGCTTCAAAGACCCCTACTACTTCTCCCGCCTGTACCGCAAACACCGAGGCCACCCACCAAGCCAAATCATCCGAGCCGCAAAAGCCCATCCGTAACCGCCTGCGACATTAACGAGCTAACCAGTCCGTTTAGAAATGAGCCGCACGCGAAAGCAACGCGCCGCTCGCCGCAGACATGGCTTTCCAAACGCTCTGTCAGACTTCCCCGATGGCGCATTTGCAGTACGATCAGCCCTTTGCCAAACTATTGCTGGCACTCCCGCCCGCAGGTGATACAATTCTACAAAAGGTCCACAACGTTCGTGGGCAGAACTCTTTATGATACATCACAGATCAATATTGAAGAACGTCCATCATGAACACACAACAGAGACGATCAATCACTGCTTCCACAATCATGATTCTGCTATCGGTCATTGGAGGAATCGTCGTGGCTGAGACAGGAAAGGCTTTGCCATCAGAGAGACAACCATCGGTGGTGACCATTCAAGTAGACTTTTCCAAGCCTGCCGGAGTTCTTAAACCTCTCCACAGTGTTAACGGCGGGCCGAGGGCTGTGGGCAGGCATTCCGGTGATATGGTTACTTTACACAAACAAGCCGGTTTCCCAATGGTGCGCCTGCATGATTGTAACTGGCCTCATCCTGACGTTGTGGATGTCCCGGCGATCTTCCCCTTATTCCATCTTGACGCCGACGACCCCAACAACTACCAATTTGCCAAGACCGACGCTTATATAAAACCTATTATCGAAAATGGCGCATCGATCCTTTATCGAATGGGCGTGAGCATAGAACATAAATCGCCTCGTTTTCACGTAGCCCCTCCGAAAGATTTCGACAAATGGGCAAAAGTCTGCGTCAATATTCTTCGACATTATAATGACGGGTGGGCTAACGGACATCACTACAATATTCGACATGTGGAAATCTGGAATGAAATGGAAAGCAGTCTCATGTGGACTGGGACTGATGAGCAGTATTTCAAGCTTTACCGTACGGCAGTGACTGCCATTAAAACCTATAGCCCCAAAATCATGGTCGGAGGCCCGGTCACTGCCATACCGGATGGTCCTGCGGTACGTGCTTTCCTTGCTTTTTGCCGAGATAACAAAGTCCCTATAGATTTCTTTTCCTGGCATTCGTATAGCAACGTCACTACTGAGCCTCTATTGACACGAATTAATACTGCTAGAAGCCTTCTCGACGAATATGGATTTAAGGAAACCGAAAGTTGGTGTACCGAATGGAAACCGATCATCAGCGGCTGGAAGAGAATAAGATGGCGAAAGAACACACCTCGCCACACCGTCAGGGATGCCTTTGCCGAAAATCGCAATCATGAAGCCGCCGCGTTTATGGCTTCTGCGCTTTTGCAGATGCAGGATGCTCCTGTCGATATGGCCTTTTATTACTCCGCGGATGATTCGCCATGGGGTATGTTCGATGTATTCGGAGAACCCGGACGTTCATACTTTGCGATGAAAGCCTTTAATCAATTTTTGCAGGCTCCTGACAGAGTTACGGTAACAGGCGCACCCGGAAAAGATGACATTACTCTCGGGGCTGGTCTGTCTCAGGGAAAAACTCTGGCGATGTTACTGGCCAGCAACTTCCGCTCGAAAAGACGCCACCTTCGCGTTGATCTGCAAAACCTGCCCTGGACAGGCAAGGTCAAAGTAACCACTTGGCGTATTGACAAGGACCATGAGTTTTCTCTGGAACAAGTCAAAGACCTCACTCCAGAAACTCCTGTCCTCTTTCTTGATCTTCCATCCAGCACGGTTCTATTAGTACAATTACAGCCAGACTCAACATCGGCGAAGACTGTTCCCACCACACACACTGGCGGGTAAGGCTATTTCTGAGGGCTCTTCTTGTCAGGCCCCAAATGCAGCTTTTTCGCAAACACTTCGATCCGGTCAACGGCTTGGTCGAAGAGTTTCATGTTCTGATTGAGATGCCCGTGTTTGCCTCCCGGCTCGATGACAAGTTCGCAGATATTCTCATTCTCAGCCATCGCTTTCTTATACTTATTTACCGTGGCCAGCGGTGTTACGCTGTCTTTGTCCCCATGAAATATCAGAGTCGGCGGACAGCCTTGCTTGATCCGATGAAGAGGAGAAATGGATTTCCATGCCGGACCTATTAGCCGATTTCCATATCCCTGGGGTGATGTGTCCAGCACGGAAAAGAGCAGGACCAAGGCGTTGGGAACACAGGATACCGATAAGTCTTCGCCAGGATCATCGATATTATCGAACATCGCCGTGCCGGCTGCGACATGACCACCTGCCGAGCCGCCTGCCACGATAATTCGCGAAGGATCGACTCCCAACTCCTTGGCGTGTGCCCTGATGTAGCGAACGGCGGATCGCCCGTCTTTAACGCAGTCGAAGACAGTATTTCCCTTTCGGCTCGTCAGTAGCCTGTATTCGACGCTTACGCCGACAAATCCTCTTGAGACCAGACTATTTGCGTAGGGGTAAAACCTGCGCGGCGTGCCGCCTCGCCATCCGCCGCCATGAATCACCACAAACACCGGACGCCGATCCGTTGGCTTGAAACCCGGGGGATGGAAGATGTGCAGTTCGAGTTTTCTGTCTTTAACGGTCTTATATACTACCTTCTTACTGGGCTCTAACTCCGCTTGCATCGATGAAAATGATCGTTTGCGCTCGGCCGCCGCACTTTCTTCCACCATGCCACAAATGATCGCGATACAGGCAGGCAGTAATAACGCTGACGGCAGAGCCAGAGCAACAGCAACTGTCTTTTCCATGATTCTATTCCTCAGGGCCAGCCTTGTCGAAAGCCCGCAGTCGTGCAAAGCTTCAAAGACGCGTCTGTCGTTCGCGTTCTCTCCGGCAGTAGCGTTACTGTGCCATTACCTTGTCTCAGCTTGACTGGCTGAAGTCGCCAGCTCGCAGCACGCGGGTTTCTCCTTTACGCAGTTCAAACGTGCAGGAGTGTTTTCCGTATCTTACCACGCATTTGCCGGGCCCGTTGGAAACGCCCCGAATTACAGCCTGCGTCAGCGATCCGTCTTTCCATTGCAGGTCCAGTTCATAACCGCCCCGAACTCTCATGCCTTTAACCTGGCCGGTCGACCACGCCTTAGGCAAGGCAGGCAGCAGGTGAATAACTCCCATATGCGACTGCACGAGCATTTCGTTCACAGCCGCCGCATAGCCGAAGTTGCAATCGATCTGAAACGGCGGATGGACAGCCCACAGATTGCCGTAAATCTTGGACGCCAGCAGGTTCGACAACAACGAATAAGCTTGCTCAGCATCCAGCAAACGGGCAAATACACTGGACTTCCAGGCCATGGACCAGCCGGGTCCGCCAGCGCCCCGCGCCGTAACGCCGACCCTGGCCGCCTCGGCAAGTTTCGGTGTGGTGGTCGGGTGAATCTGCCGCCCTGGATAAACCGCTACCATGTGGTTGATGTGGCGATGACTGTCTTTGGAATCGTCAATGTCCGCCATCCACTCCTGAAGCTGCCCCCACTTGCCAATTGTCGGCCCGAGCAGTTTCGCTCGTTTTGCGATCAACTCCTTACGGTACGCGCCGTCGACACCCAGGGTCTCACTGGCCTCGATCATGTTGGTGAACAGATCCCAGCAAAGCTGCTGGTCATAAGACACGCCGTCGGATTTATCCGGACCGTGCTCGGGTGATCGCCCGTCGGGAGCCACCAGCGTACCATCGGGCAGTTTCTTGAGATGATCTACCCAAAACTCGCTGATCTCCTTCATGATCGGGTAGGCGTATCTCTTGAGATAGGCCTTGTCTTGCGTAAAGGTGTAGTGGTCCCACAGGTTCTGGCAAAGCCATGCCGAATCGCCCTTCTGGAAGTGCCACGTCGAACCGCCGAAAATGCCGTTTTCCGAACGCATCAGCCAGCCCCGCTTGACCTTCAGAACCTTCCGCGTCTCGTCCTTGCGAACCTCGCGGATGGAGTCAATCCACTCCGCCACAGGAACAAAACACTCAGCCAGGTTGGACGCTGACGTGAACCAGTAGTTCATCTGCAAATTGATATCCGTATGGTAATCGCATCGCCAGGCCGGACGCTTGTTTATAAGCCACAGCCCCTGCAGGTTGGCTGGCAAGGCGCCCTCGCCGGGCCGGGAGCAACTGATCATCAGATACCGTGCATACTGGTAAAGCAGCGCCTCCAGGTCCCGATCAACGGCCGGGCCGGCTTTCTTCTTTACCTGTTCCACGTACGCCTTCAAACGCTTGGCGGTGGAAAGCGCCGTCACGGCAGCGGGCGTCTGCCCGAGGCTAATCGACAGTCGCCTGTAAAGGCTCTGGTAGTCGGCGACATGCTCATCGAGCAGCGCCGAGTATGCACGCTTTGCAGCCGCAGCGATCTGGGCGCTGACTCGCTTGTGCGGATGCGGGCCTCTCCAGCCTTTATCGCGCCGGTTGAGGTAATTGGTGTCCGCCGCCAGCAGAATCGTCACGCTGTCGCAGTTCTCGAAGACCACGGTGTCATCGACCGTTTTGACCGTGCCTCCTTCGTGCATAACGCGAACCTGCGCCTCTAAATCGAGGTCGATGTTCTTATCCGAGGCGTATTCTCTGCTGCCGAGAAGACGGCTGGGCTGTTTGAGATGAACCTGCCACCACCAGAACTTGCTGGTATCACCCTTCATGGTAATGGTTTCTTTGTCCGCGGCGATGGGAATCTCCTGCACATTCCCCATGGACACCTTACCGGAAAGGGCGCCGGCCTTGTCGGCTGAGAAACGCAAGACCATCACCTGCGCCGGATGGCTGGAGAAGTATTCACGTTTGTATCGCACGCCGCCGGAGGTGTAGGTGATCGTCTGCACCGCCCTGGCGATGTCCAACTCCCGGCGGTAGTTGCTGTATTCCTTATGAGGCATCTTGACGTAGACGTCGCCGAAGGGCTGATAACCGCCCGTGCAATCTTCATTGCCGACCCAAAGGGAATCTTCGTTGAACTGGATCCGTTCCTTCTCTGGATTACCGAACGCCGTACCGCCCAGTCGCCCGTTGCCGATCGGATAAACGGACCTTTCCCACAGTCTCTTGCTGTAACGCGGGCTCTCGGCGGTTTTCGCGTCGATAATCACTGGCGTATCAGCCCACAACACGCGCCTGATGGATTCGGATTTGACCTTCTCGCTTGCCAGCGACACGCCTGACAGCCCGATTATCATGGCTCCTGCCAGACACAATATGCACAATGATTTATTCAAACTCATTGCTCAATTCCTTTTGTTAACGAAATCAGTTTCAGTTGAAACTGCCTGCCAATACTGGCCCCATTTCTCCTGCCAATTAACTCAAG
>CAZMBZ010000200.1:0-5387 GCA_964564285.1 uncultured Planctomycetaceae bacterium
CAGCGCAACGGCGTGCTCGATCTCTACGGCGTCCTGCCGCCCGAGAGGCAGCATCTGTCCACCGAGATGCGCAAGGCAGGCTACGCGACGGCGATGATCGGCAAGTGGCATCTCAAGGCCGACCCCGCGACGTTCGACTACTACTGCGTCCTGCCGGGCCAGGGCGACTACTTCGACCCGTCGTTCTACACCAACGATGGCGGCGAGCCTGGCAAGGTCCGCATCGACAGCACGCTGACCAAGGACGCCAACGTACTTAAGTTCAAGGGCCATTCCTCCGACGTGATCGCCGACTTGGCCCTGACGTGGTTCAAGGAAAAACGCCCCACCGACAAGCCGTTCTTCTGCATGCTGCACTTCAAGGCGCCGCACGATATGTTCGACCACCATCCACGATACGACGACTATCTCGCGGATGTCGAGATTCCCGAGCCGGACAACATGTACGATCAGCCGGCCGGGGATTTCGGATCGGTCGGAACGCGGGGCGAAAACGACGAATTGATCCACGTTATTGGCTCGTCGATCTCCAAGCGCATGCACCGCCGGAACATGGGCAAGCACATGGAGGTGGACCCCGACCTGTCCGACCGCGAGTACACCCACCAGGCCTACCAGCGATACCTCAAGAAGTACCTCCGCTGCGTAAAGGGCGTCGATGACAACCTCAAGCGAGTTTTCGACTACCTGGACCAGGAAGGGCTGATGGACGAAACGGTGATATTCTACGCCGGCGACCAAGGCATGTTCCTCGGCGAGCACGATTTCATCGACAAACGATGGATGTACGAGGAAGCCATGCGCATGCCGTTGCTGGCGCGCTACCCGAAGCTCACCACCCAGCCGGGTAAGCCCAACGACTGGCTGATCAACAACACCGACTTCGCCCCGACGATTCTGGACCTCGCCGGCGCGGCGACGCCGGATTACATGCAGGGCAGGAGCTTCGCCCGCGCTCTGGCTGGCGAGCCAAAACCCGACGACTGGCGGACGGGCACGTACTATCGCTACTGGATGCACATGGCCCACGCCCACAACAACCCGGCCCACTTCGGCATCCGCACGGATCGTTACAAGTTGATCTTCTTCTATGGCTGCGATTTCACGGACATGCACGGGACCAGGAAGGTCGAGGGCAAGGACGGTAATCGATATTACCGCGACACGCCGGTGGCGTGGGAGTTCTACGACCTCGTCGAAGATCCCTCCGAAATGCACAACCGCTACGGCGATCCGAAGTACAAAGAAACCATCGCCGACCTGAAGGTCCAACTCAAGGAGCTTCGCGAAGAGCTCGACGAAACCGATAAAGACTATCCCAAGATCGCCAGGATTATCGAGGAGCACTGGGACAAGTAGGGCTGAGAGGTCGAGTCAGTAGAACAGGCCTATCGCGAGCATGGTAAGCGTGATCTTCTTCATCGAATCTTCGCCGCAGTGTCTGCCTACATGTTCAGCCTTATGCCGATTGACTTGCCGGCGGGCAGGTCGATCTTCCAGCCGTCGCGGTCCGCTTGGCGGGTGATGAGTTCTTGTTCATCGGGGTTGTCGGCGTGGCAGAATCTCACCCGCACGCCGCTGCGTAGCGTAATGGTCTGGGCTTTGTTGCTGCGGAGCTTCACGTTGATGCGGCCCTGTGCCAGGTTCCAGTGCAGTTGTTCGACGACCACTCCGCCGCGTGCGAGCACGCCTCGCAGCGTGCCGCGTCTGAAGTTCTCCGCCGGCAGGGCGGGCAGGACTTCGACGAGTCCCGGCTCGGAGAAGACGAGCATTTCCATAAGCACAGCCGGCATGGCGAAGGTGGTGTCGAGGTTGTAGATTTGCGGGCCCGGGTTGTGGCAGGTGATGAAGCTGGTGTTGACGAAAGGCAGCTTGGAGAAGTCACTCAGCATTCGCCACATCAGTCCGGAGTTCTTGAGCCTTGCGGCAACGAAGCTGATGTGCATGAAGCCGTGCGCGGCCTTGTTGCCGAGGCCGGCCTCGATTCGTTTTTCCATCGCGACGCGTGCGGCGTCGAAGAGTTTTGGCGTTCGCTCGGGCGAGATTTCCAGGGACGGCCAGATACCGTAGAGGTGCGAGCAGTGGCGGTGCTTGTACGTGTCGCCGAGGCCCGGGTAGGCCCATTCGGCCAGGGCACCGTCTGAGTTGATGACGTATTCCGGCAGGTTCGCCAGCATCGCCTGCCATCGCGGGATGTTGTCGGCCTCGATGTCGAGGTCCTTGCAGCCGGTGATGAGGTTCGTCAGCGATTCACGGCAGATGGCGATCTCGCCGGTGGCGTTTGGCACGACCTCGATGGCCTGGTTTTCGGGCTTCATCGTCGGTACGTTTTCGGGCGATATCGACGGGTAGAATACGGCCCGTCCATCATGCTCGGGGTAGAGTTTCAGGAAGTCCTCGTAGAAGTCCGCGACCTGCTTTAGCAACGGGACCACGTGCTTTGCGAGGAACTCGCGGTCCTGCGTGAGCAGGTAGTGGTCGTAGAGGTAGCTGGCAAGCCAGCCTGCGCCGCCGGTCCAAGGATAAGTCGCCATCAGCACCGTGCCGTGCCGCCATCCCTGGCAGAGGTCTGTCACCACGCCGCGACAGCCGTAAAGCTTGCGGGCGTTGTCCCGCCAGTCGTCCAGGTTGCGTTCGAGGAAGGACGTGTACGTGTTGATCGCCTCGGGCAGATTGCCCTGAGCGGCCGCGGAGATAGCCAGGTTCAGGTTCGCGTCGAACGTGTACCTGCCGTCCCATGGCGGGGTCCAGTCGTTGCCCCATATTCCCATCAGCGACGGCGCCAGATCGCCGGTGGCACCGCAGACAAGGGCGTACCGTCCGGCCGCGTGCATCAGCGCGAAGAACTCCGGCAGCGATTTGCCTTTCGCCACGTCGGCCAGAAGAGCCTCGCTGGCCAGTGCGCTTTCGGGATCGCCGCCGAGGTCCAGCGTGACGCGGTTGAACATTTCGCCATGGACGGCTGCGTGGGGTGCGAGCAACTCATCGTAGTCATCCGGCAATTTGGCTAGAGCTTTACGAAGGCTCGCGCGGTCGGCTGCGCCGGCGTCGTCGAGATACTCGAATCGCATGATTACCAGTACGCGATTGGCGCCGCTGATACCGAGCCGCTCATCGGCACGCCCACGAGCCTTGCCACCGCTGACGATAACTCTGGCCAGGGCGTGATAGCCCTCCGGTTTGGGCCTGCCCATGGTTCGACCGTAGGCGGCGTGGTAGTACATTTCCGCATCACCATGCTCGATGGTTACCGATCCGATATCGTTGTCCATCTTGCCGGGCGCTTCGGTCAGGCGCAGCGCGGCATTGACGGCAGCGCCGACCGGGGCCGTGAGCTCCATCACGATGGCGTCGTGCGTGCGGGATACAAACATACGTCGCACCCAGTCGCCGCGGATGTCCGTCCAAGAGATGGTTATCTCGCCGGTGGCGAAGTTTGTCTCGCGCCGGTATCGCCGAGGATTGCCGGCGCTTTCGGTGGCGACGTGCATGTGAAAGGCTGGGTGTGTTCGGTCGTACCACGGGCGGATGCCCCGCATGGCCTTGTCACCGTACTTCTCTTTGACGATCTTCCTGGCGGTCGCGGCGACATGAGAGTCGGCATCGCGGTAGCGGCCTTGTTGGGCAAGCTCTCGGCCCGTTTTCCAGGCCTCGCGAAGATCCGGCGCCTCCGGTCTGAATTCCGAGCTCACCGTCCAGCACTTGGCGTGGTTGACGATTACCAGGTCGTCCACGGGCAGCCCCATGACCATGATGCCCGTCGAGCCGTTGCCGCTGACCATTGCATCTTCCCACCGCACGGGTGCGGTCCGGCTGATTACTCGAGTTGGCGATGTCATTGTGTTTGAATCTCCCAAAAAGCTACGAATCATCTGCGTGGCCCCTGCGGCGGGGTCATTCCGCCAGCTTCACGGCCAGGGGCTGGCGCTCGAAGCCGGCCGCGGCGAAGAGCGGCTGCGGGCGGAGGCGGCCCATCCATGCTACAGCGGAGTCGGGCACTATCTCAAGCCGCCGGTTGTAGTGCGAGGCGATGTTGTTGAAATACTCGCGGGCCAGCGCGATGCGGTTTTCGGTGTCCGCGAGCTGCTGCTGGAGGCTCGCGAACGCGCCGTCGGCCTTGAGCTGGGGGTAGCGTTCCACGATCGCCAGGATCGCCCGGCGCGTGGCGACGGGGTTCGGCCCGGACCGACCCGGGCGGGTGGCCTGGGCCTGAGAGCGCAGCAGCGCCAGAGACTCATGGACGGTCCGCTCATGGTCGCGGAAGCCCTTTACCGCATTGACCAGGTTGGGGATCAGGTCCGCGCGCCGGAGCAACTGCACGTCCACGTTGGCCCAGGCCTGTGTGACCATTTGCCGAAGGTGGACCATGCTGTTGAAGACCATCCACACCCATCCCAACGCCCAGCAGCCGGCAAAGCACGCGGCCGATATGACGCACAAGCCTACGTCCGGCTCGAGTCGATTGTGTCCGCCCAGGTGGGCGCTGACGAACCAGCCGCCCGCCAATCCCAGCGCCCCCAGCAGGCCCCACAGCCAGAACTGCCAGGCCAGGCCGCTGCTGATCTGTTGCTCGCTGCGCATGGATATGAGGAACACCGGGGCCAACTCGTCGGCCGCGATCTCAGGGGCGACCACGTCCTGCCGCTCGCGAGCGCGGCCCATCACGTAGAGGCGGCTGTGCAGGGGGATCGCGTGCTCATTGAAGCGGCGGCGATGGTCGGAACTGGACACGGCCCAGGCGGGACCCTTCTGGTAGTACAGCGGGTCGTCCTGGCCGCAGATCTCGCTGAAAACGCAATCGTCCTCGACCTTCGCTCCCTCCGGTCGAACGAGGATCACGCCGCAGTCGTCCTTCAGGTAGAACGGCTGGTACTGCCCACCGTTGGCGACGGTCTTCCAGCCGCTCTTTCTTCGCCTTCGCGTGCGTCTGCGGCCTTTGGCGTCGGTGTAGCTCTCGGTGACGGTTCGGCTCCAGTGTTCCTCGACGCTCCAGCGAAAGCTGACGCATGGTATTTCCGCGAGGTAGCTCACCAATGGGCTCGACGACTCGGCCGTGCAGCTCAGTTCCACCAGTCCGACGAACACCCCGGAGGTCTTGGCGGTCGGAATGTTGTCGATGAGCCGCCGCCTTCGCCCGGCCCGCAGGCTCAGCAGCAGAAACAGCAGAGCCAGCACCGCCCCTACGCCCACCGGCCAGTACGCCTCGGGCAAGCCCGGCGTTTCGGCGATCAAGGCCAGCGATGACGGTCCCCAGTCCATTGGCGTGATTACCCCACAAGTTCTTCCAGATCGGCGATCGTCGCATCGGCGAGGGAGTTTACCACACGGTCGGCGGCGGTGAGGTGGGCGGCATCGTAGCTTGTGGCGACGGCGAGGACTTTCATTCC
>CAZMBZ010000200.1:5487-9703 GCA_964564285.1 uncultured Planctomycetaceae bacterium
GGCGGTGAGGTCGGCAATTTGAGGTTCGGAAAGCTCCATGCCCCGGTCGGCGGCGGCGATCAGCAGGCAATCGTGATCGTCATAGCCGAGGTACTTGTCGTAGTAGTCGGCCTCGGTCAACTCCAGACCGATAGTGGCCAGCACATCGCGGAATCGGGCGAAGTGAACGGGTTCGGAGTCCACGACAACGCCATCGAAATCGAATATCACCGCATCCATGTTAGGGGTGTTCTACCCGCCAGGCCGATCAGAGGCAAGCGGCGTGTTTTTCGTCGAGGGCTTGCCGCCTCGCGGGCGGATTGTTCAGCCGAGCTCACAGTGTTCCGCGCCGGACCCTTGTCTTGCCGTTGAGAACGGGTACTATTGAAGCGTGCGACGGGCGTTCCGTCGCGGCGCGTGCTGCTGTTGCTCCGGTCGCCTCTGGGCTTCCTTCGCAACAGAAGTTGGAATGTTACCCATGGCAAAGGCGCCGCCGTATTGAGCAGTCCGTTTAGAAAAAGGAGACAACATGAAAACTTATTGGGTTTTGTGCATTGCATCATTGATGTTCATCGGATGTGATCATACCAGACAAATCAGCACAACAGACTTTGATAATATCAAACTATATACGCTTACAAACGCACAGGGAACAAGAGTCCAGATTACCAACTACGGCGCCATAGTGACCTCTATCATGGCGGCGGACAAAGATGGGAAGTATGCTGATATTGTCTTGGGCTACAATAGTGTGGAAGGGTATATGAACGCGGTTGACAGGCCCTATTTTGGCGCAGTTGTCGGCCGTTATGGAAACCGCATTTCCAAGGGAACGTTCAAGCTGAGCGATGAAACGTACACCCTGGCCACAAACAACGGCCTGAACCATCTTCATGGCGGCATTATAGGATTTGACAAGGTTGTCTGGAATGCCAAGCCGCTCGTCGGGGATGGGTTCACAGGATTGGAATTAACCTATCTGTCCAAGGATCGCGAAGAGGGGTATCCCGGCAACCTTCAATGTAAGGTTGTTTACAAACTCACTGGCGCCAATGAACTCGTGATTCAATACAGCGCCACGACAGACAAAGCCACACCGGTCAATTTGACGAACCACACATATTTCAATCTGGCTGGCGAAGGCAATGGAACCATCCTGGATCATCAGTTGTTCATAAATGCTGATTACTACACACCGGTTGATGAAACATTGATTCCCACAGGTGTTATCGCCCCGGTCAAAGGAACCCCATTCGATTTCACCTCTAAAAAGGCAATTGGTCGAGATATCGGGCAAAGCCATCAGCAACTCACCTTTGGCCTGGGGTATGATCATAACTTTGTATTGAATAAGCCGAAGAAGCCTGGCGACGTGACGCTGGCGGCAACGGTGTATGAACCGGTCAGCGGGCGTTTCATGGAAGTACTCACCCAGGAACCAGGGGTTCAATTCTATTGTGGAAACTTCCTCGATGGTCGGCTCAAAGGTAAAGCCGGCAAGCCGTACGTGCATCGCGGCGGAATGTGTCTTGAGACTCAGCATTATCCGGACAGCCCCAATCAAAAGAGTTTCCCGAATACGATTTTGCTGCCTGGAGAAACTTATAGTACAAAGACAATCTACCGCTTCTCTGTTTTACCCGCGAAAGTGCTGGATAAGTAAGTCGGGACACTAACAGCCCGTTTGGAAAGCTGCCCTTGCGGCAAGCGGCCTGCCAGGCCGCATCGGCGAGTGGGCATATTATTTGGCTCTACCCGAGCCAACCGGTGACGGACAACCGAACGCGACGATCGAAATGGAAAGCTACCTGACCGCACACATCTCGACCTCTGCCATCGAGCATAATCTTCGCCTGCTGCGAGAGTGCATCCCGCCGGCGAGCAAACTCTGCGCGGTCGTCAAGGCCGACTGCTACGGGCACGGGCTGGCGAACCTGCTTGGCCTGCTGAGCGAACATGCCGACTGGCTGGCAGTTACGAATCCCGAGGAAGCGCTCGCGCTGAGGGAGCTCGGCTACGAAAGGCCGCTGCTGATGTTCTTCTCGGCCTGCGCACACGCCGGCGGCAACGAGTTCCGCGACACGCTGGCTGAACTTATCGCCCAAAACGTGACGCTGACGGTAGTGGCGCCGGCGGAAGTTGCCACGATAGCCCAGGTCGCCAAACAGGTGGGCGCCGTCGCCGAGGTGCATGTGAAAGTCGATACCGGCATGGGGCGATCCGGCGTCCTGCCAGGCAAAGCAGCCGAGTTGCTCGCCGAGGCCCGGGGGCAAACAGCCATCGACGTCACGGGCATGTACACCCATTTCGCCACGGCCGACGAGACGGACAAATCGTTTGCAAGGCAACAATTGGACACCTTCATGCGAACCGTGGACGCCTGCGGAGGCCATAGCGGGCTGTGCCTGCACACCGCCAACTCCGCCGCCACCATCGACCTGCCCGAGGCCCATCTGGACATGGTCCGCCCCGGAATTGCCATCTACGGCTATCAACCATCCGATGATATGATCCGCAAGTTGCCGCTGAAACCCGCGCTTCGCCTGACAGGCCTACTTATGCAGATGAAGACCCTTCCCGCCGGGCACAAGTGTGGGTACGGACTGACGTACACCGTCCCGGTAGACACACCCGTCGGGCTGGTGCCGGTGGGCTACGCGGACGGTTATTCGCGGCGTTTATCCAACCGCTCGACCATGCGAATCCGCGGTGCCGAGGTGCCCGTCCGCGGGCGAATCGCAATGGACCAGGCGATAATCGACCTGACGAACGCCCCGGAAGCCGCCATCGGCGACGAGGTCGAGATAATTTCCAACGATCCCGCCAGTTCCCACAGCGCCGAAAACCTCGCCCGACTATGTAACACGATCCCCTACGAAATCACCTGCCGCCTGGGGAACCGAGCCAGACGCGTGCTGGAAGATTGATGGCACGGGCTGCGCCCGCAAATGACCAACGCCCAATGCCCCCAAATGCCAGGGCAATCGCAACGTGGGCTTATGTTGGGCAGCCGAGCCGCCAGACACCGACCTGCTCGCGGACAGCGGGAGCGTCGAGCACGGTCGATATCCGCCTTTTTTTCATCATCGGCGCGTAGTGCTTGACAGTTCGGGCTACTTGGGATAACGTTAATGGCTCACTGCCCGGATGGCGGAATTGGCAGACGCGCTAGGTTGAGGGCCTAGTTGAGTTAATACTCAGTGCAGGTTCAAGTCCTGTTCCGGGCATTGCGGCCCAGGCCGCGATACGAAAACGAACGATGCAGCCCATGAGCCGAATCAGGCCACGGGCTGTTTTCGTATACACCACGCCGATCAACCTGGCCTCAATACCGGACATTCCAGGTAGGAGTTAGAGAAATGGCGAGAACGAAGAAGAAAAAGAAGCTTACCTCTCGCTGAGAACGCCGAGAAAAAAGACTGGTTGGAAGGGGAAGAAGCAGAAGAAACATCAGATGGGGACAACATGGATTTCTGGATTACACGGATTGAGAAAAATGCATCTTCTTATATCCATGCAATCCTTGTGTTTTTGCCCTTGGCGCGCGATAATTCGGCATGGAGTAATCATCTCCCTTCGAATCGGCTGAAGTCCAGCAGAGGTGCCAAGACAATGATGGTCGATCAGAGTGGACTACACGGTAACATGCAGGCGGTCGAGGGGATGGAACACCAGTTGGTGGCCGACCTGACGGCAACATCCAGCGAGATCGCCCACTCGGAATATTTGAGTGTCGAACAGCGGTCGGAAGTCTATTCGATTCTCGACGCCCTGCGTTCCGACACGGAGCAACACAAGAAGGCCATCCGCCTGCTGGCGGACGGGCTCGGCGGGACCAGCGATGCTTGAGTTCGAACAAGCCATGCTGCGCGAACGTTTCCAGGACCTGCTGGCCTTGGAACAGCAGGCCATCAAGGCCTACGCGGAACTCGCCGCCCGAACCACCGACCCCGAAATCATTCAAAAGATCGAGCACCTCCTCCAAGACAAGCAACGCCACGTCGAACTAACCGAACGACTGCTGGAGATCGTTGAGTGACGCGGGGAGAAGAAGGTCTTAGCATAGGGGCGGAGACACTGAGCGGCGGATTCTTGCGGGGCGCGGCGAGTGGGCGACTGACGGCATCGGCGGAACCCGCACATCTTGCGAAAAACACCAGAAGCCATGATCGCGGCTTTTCCCCCTAACAGCCCGTTTAGAAAGCTATCTCTGCTGCGAGCGGCCTGGATTCCTGCG
>CAZMBZ010000201.1:0-9681 GCA_964564285.1 uncultured Planctomycetaceae bacterium
TCGGCCAGTTTGCCCTCGCCGCGGCTTAGCTCGGCAAGCTTGATCTGCTCGGACCGCTTGAAGGGCGCCTGGCCGGTGCGTTTGTCGTTGGTCTCGCGCGTGGTCGCGGACATCGCCCGCTGCCGTTCGAGAACCTTCTGGAGCATCTCGTCGATCTTCTCAAGCTGCTCTGCCTGGGCCAACTGTTCTTCCTGCTCGATCGCCTCGGCCAACTCCTCGCGGGCCTTTTCCATCTCGTCAAGGGCCTTCTTCTGGTCCTTATTTGCCTTGCCTGACTGGCCCTTGCTGAGCTTACCCGCCGCCTGGCTCATCGACTTGGACGCCTTGCCCATGGACTCCGTGCCGGGCGTTTCGCTCTTGGAGGACATCTGCTTTTTGGTTCGCTCGGCCTTTTCGGCCAGCTCCTGCTGCTTCTCGGCCTGGGTCTTCTCGGGCTGCTTGGCTTTTTCCTCCATGCGGCGTTTGAGTTTGGCAACCTCGTATTTCTTGGCCTCGAGTTCGTCCAGGGCCTTCTGCTGCTGATCAGTGGCCTTGTCTCGCTGCTTGCTGCCCAACTTCTCAGCCGCATCGTTCATGTGCTTCTTGGCCTTGTCCAGATTGCCAGGCTTTTTTTTTTCACCGTCCTGGCCTGACTGGTCGGACTTCATCCCGGCGTCCTTGGCCAGGTTATCGATCTGCTCGGCGAGATTGCTGGTCTGCTCGGCCAGCTTGCCCTGCTTCTCGGCGAGCTTGGCGCCGGCGGCGTCTTTCCCGGCGAGTATCGCCAGGGCCTTTTGGACGGTCTGGTAGGCCTTGTTGAGGTCGTGCAACGCCTGAGTCTGCGGATCGGCAGCATCGAAGGCGTTGGACTTGCCCAACGCGTCGGCGGCATCTTTCATCGCATCGCAGGCCAGGGAGGTACTCTTGGCGGCAGCTTTGAGCGGATTGTCTTTCGCGCCTCCGGCGGCAAGCCTGGCGGCTATCTTCGGGTCAGCGGCGACCGCGGCTATCGCCTTGGACAACTTGTCGGTCGTGCCCGCCAGAATCTTTTGAAGCTGGCCGTTGATGGGCAACCTGTCGATCGGAGTGATCTTGCTCGCGTTTTGAAGCGTCGTTTGCCTGGCGATAGCCTCCTTGAGTTGCCGACAGATGTCCATCAGCTTGCTAACGTTCTCATCCGGCGGGGGCAGCTTGGACGTTTTATTCTTCAGATCCTTCTGCTGGGCGATAATGTCGGCGAGTTCCTTGCTCATGCCGCCGGCGCGTTCACTGAACTCGGCGGACTTATCTTTGAGGTTCGACTCTCGTTCGAGGGGCTTTTCATCCTTGATAAGCGATTCGATCTTGGCCAGGTGAGCCTTCCACTCGCGGATTCGTTCGAGCCGCTCATCAAGGTCCAGAATTCCCAGGCGCAGGGTCTGGAGAACCCTCTTGAGTTCGCCGACGACCTCGCTCTGCGTGCTTGCCGCCGCGGCTGCGAGGCCCTTGCTCAGACTCAGGGCGACCTTCTCCATGTCCTCGGCGATGAACTGGCCCTGGGCTTGCGATACTGCCTCGCGGAGGACCTTGGCTGTCTGCGGCTCGGCCTTGTCGAGCAGTTCTGCCAACTCGACCATCTTGGAGGTAAGCTGCTCGAACTGTCTCTTCGTGAATCGCTGCTTGGCGGCCTCCTCGGCATTGACGCCGCTCGCGCGGCTTGTCGGCTCGTTGGCGACCTGGGCAATCGCCGCCGCCGACACCATGGCAACCGCTGCCGCCATCGCCGCCGTCGCCCACAGGGTCCGCCAGGGCACGGGTTTCTTCTCGTTGCGTATCATCGCGCTGTCCTTTCAAAAGCCGCCGTCGGGGCGAACGTACTTCAGTCCGTCGGGCCGGCAGGCTTTGTGGCGGGCTCGAACACACTGCCCGTCTCGGCGTCCTGCTTGTCCTTTATCGTATCCAGCAATTCCTGCGACCACTTGATAATAAGCTGGAGCTTGTTGGCCATCTCCTGCTTGCTCTCCAGCTTGGCCATTTGCTCCAGTATCTCCTCCATGCGATCCAGCACTTCCTTCTGAAGCTTCTCTATGCGTTTGGCCTGGGCCAGCAGGCCCACAACGTCCTCGATCTCGCGCGTGGCATGCAAGGCCGCAAGTATCTTCCGCACGGGTTGCTGAAGGTCCTTAAGAGGTAAGACGACCGAGGTACGGATTTGTTCCCGCTCTGTGTCTGTCCCCACGCGGTTGTATTTCATTTCCTGGACAATGCCCGCTAGCGTATCGGTGGCTTTGGCTATCTCGGACCCGACGCTCGCCTGGGCCGATTTCGAGCTGAGAAGCTCCCGGCGACTCTCGGTGTCCACCTTGCCGGAGGCGAATATCGACCCCGCCACGGATGTCCGCGCCCGGGCGGCCTCCTGAAGAGCCATGGCCTGGATGAACTCCAGACGAATCTCCTTCTGGCGACGGACGAAGTCCTCCATGAGGTCCTCTGCCTTGACGACCATGAAGCTTAAGGCCCCGCTGGTGCCTCGATTGGGTCCGCCAAACGACGCCGGCAGGGTATCGTCGCAACAGGCCGAGACGTAAATCGTATGGTTGGGCTTGAAGTTCAACGGTTCGATGTCCAGTTCGCGAGAGATATCCACCTCACGTTGCACGTCAGGCCCAAGTGGTACGTCGCGAGAGTTGGCGTCGTCGAGTTTTTCATTGCGGGCCAGTCGCACCGACAGCGCGGCCAGGCCGTACTCGTCCCGCACTCGAATATTGAGCGGAAGGATCGCACGCGGAGAAATCCTCGCGCCCACGGCGGACTTTCGCAACTCGACCGTCGGAGCATGGTCCGGCTGGATCTGGAGCAGGTACTTCGCACCGCCGCGATTGACATGCCCCGCCGCGTCAGCCAGGGCGAACCGCAGCACGCGAGAATCGGCCTTGTTGACCGCCGGAAGCTCGAACTCTCCAATGAACCACATGTCCGCCTGCCCAGCGGAATCGCCGGCTGACTCCGACACCGAACGTGCCTTTAACTGCCCCACCGTATTGCCGTCAAGCTCGACCACCGCCGACGAAAGCGGTTTATTGGCCATCGCCTCAATCGCCACTCTTGCCCCGGCTGGGACGCTCAAGACGCCGGCAGAGCCATCATACGACTCCGGCTGGGACATCTTGGTGTAGCTTGGGCGAGTGACAGTGAACCGCACCTTGCGGAAACTGGGCGGGTCGATCAGCACCACACGGTGGGGTCGGCGGGCGTCGCGGCGGTCGTCGCCGCCTGTGACGTAGAATTCGAATTCCTCCGGCACGGCGGGGAATATCTTGACGAATCTGCGCGAGTTTTCGGGATCGGGGTCGATGGTCTCCTCGGTCCTTCCGATTCCCTCGTACGTGGCGTGGAGCTTTAATTCTTCCGGCACGACAAGGCTGCGCGGCTCGACGTTGATAACGACTTTGAGGTCGTCACCTCGCATGACGGTGAAGTCGCCCTCGCCGACAACCTCGATGTACGTCGCCTGGGGCCAGGGCACGTTCGCCAGCAGGATGTTTCGCTTGAACCAGCGACTCAGCAGGTCTCCCTGAATGATTCCGAACCCCAGCAGCAGCGCCAGCGCGCAGCCCGCGATGGACCACGACCGGAATATTCCCCGACGTTCGACGACCTCCTCAAACGGCAGCGGGCGGGCCAATCGGTTCGCCTCGTCGGCCATGCATGCAATCATTGCGTGGCTGGCGCCTAGCGTCTCCGCTTCGGTCCGGCCGGAGAAGATCACGGAACTTACCAGGCGATCGCTGAGCACGTCGAAACGGTTTTCGACAAGTAAGGCCAGGTCCTTGGCGGACATCGACACCCGTAGCGGCCTGATCAGGCTTCGCCAGAGAACCCAGGCCACCAAAGCCAGCGCCACTGCCATGATGGCCACGCGAAGCGGCCTTTCCAGGCGCAGCAGATAGTCGAATGCCAGCGTCCCGAAGATCAGGGCCACTATCGCCACGACAGTCCAGGCCGCGCCCTCCAAGGCCAGTCGGCCGGTAAGAGCCCGGCGCAGTTTCGCCAGCTTGTCGCGGATATCAGCGTGAAGAAGGTCCGGTTGTCGAACGTCTTTCATATTTATTTCCGAAGGCTTAAGCCATGTTGTACTTCTTGCGGATTATCCACTCGCCCGTCAGCAGGACGACGATCAGCAGAAGCATAAGGTTGGAGTTCCACAATTCGCGCGGCACCTCGCGAACGGCAGTCTTGCGGTCGTCTGGGATGAGTTCGGCGAGCTTGTCGGCTCGATCCACCGTCACGAAGTTCTCCGGGCGGGTGGCGAAATTCTCCATCGTCGCTCTATCGGCCTCGGTACGCACGGCTTCCGCCTTGGGCAGGTCGATGCGGATGGTCTTGGTCTGAACCTTCTCGCTTCTGAGCGGGTCGCCCTTCAAGGCGCTCAACTGGAACACGCCAGTTTTGGAAGCCCGGAACGTGCCCTTGAACCGCCCGGACTTACCTTCCACGGCCTTGCAGACGATTGTCTCGCCGTCGCCCGTTTTGGCGTCGATCATCTCGACGTCGAACGACTCATCCTTGCGAGGATGGAAGTTCTCGTCAAAGGCCTCGACCTCGATCTTGATACGGTCGCCGGCTGAGAACCGATCGCCACCGGCGGTGATAACAACCTGTTTTGTCCGCAAGCTGGCCAGGTAGCGAACGCAATTGTCCCAGAAGTTCTGGTGGACGCGTCCTTCCTGCACGAACCGCCACCGCCACGTCTCATCGACACCGACGTAGAGCACTCGCCCCACGCCGAACGCCTGGGTTGCCAGCACGGGCTCCGCCTCGTTGTGATCGGTATGGCGAGCCGGGTTGGAACTGATGGCCAGGACGCGAGCCAGGGGCTTGGCCTTAAGCACCGGATGCGACCAATAGACGCCTGGCAGGATCTGCCAGATCTTCGCTGAATCCTCCGCCGTCGAGGCCAGACGGGTTACCGGATGGTCGATGCCGTAATCCGTCAGTTGCACCGGCCAGGCCTGCGGGCGGCGGTAGAGAATCCGCTCGACGGTGTCGCCCGTGTTAGCGGCAGGGACTACCGGCAGCAAGGCCGCGAGCGAAGCGAATGAGCCTCGCGAGCCGAGCACGAGGTCCGAATACTTCGCCCCTGCCACGTAGCACAGGCCTCCTCCGTGAACCTCGACAAACGTTCGGAGAATCTTGACGAAGTCCTCGTCGAAGCCGTCCTGCGTTGGCTGGGGGTCGCAGAGGATCACCACATCATAGCCCGGATGCGGCTTGCCGCCAGGCGACCCCGCTAGTTCGGCAAGCTCTTGCGGCAAGCGGTTTACCTTCATGCCCGTGGATGCGATTTGGTTGACTTCCTTATCAGCGTTCTGCTGCCATACGCTCAGGCGGTAAAGCTCCGGCTGGCGGTGCAGGAAGTTGCGAATGTACTGGAACTCCCACCCGGCGTCGCCGCTGACCAGCAGGACGCGTATCTTCTCATCGGAGACGTCGACGGGGGCTTCGGCCTGGTTGTCTTCGAGATTTCGCTCGTCGGCGTGCGGTTCGACGACGGCGCGATAGACAAACTTGCCGACCGTATCCGGCTCGACAGCCAGTTCCACCGTCTGCACGCCGTGACTGGTGGACTTGCCGGAACCGCCGCGCGTGTCCTCGCCATTGAGCCGAACCGCCTTTACGATGCCGGTATCGGTCCAGTCGCTCGCTTTGGCAGATCTAGCTGCTCCCGAGACCTCGCGGCGAAGCAGCTTCACGCTTACCTCCTGCCCGCTCAGATTACGGTGGGCCAGCACGACTGAGAACTCAGTCATAGCGCCCCGACGGACCTCCCTCGGCGCCTGCAGGCCGGTCACGGATAGGTTCTTCGGCGGCGTGGGATCGCCCACGAGAACCGGGTATATCCGCAGCCCGCGCTGGTTGGCGTACGCCATCGCGTCGGCAAGACGGTCGTTGCCGCCGCGGGTCGTCATCTGCCCGTCGCTTAGCATAACGATCCCTGCCACACGCCGGCCCAAAACGCTATCCATCGAGTCTCGCAGACCGGCGGGAAGGTTCGTCTCGTAACCGCTGCTCGTCAGCTTAGCCAGGATATCATCAGGCGAGGCCGGAGCGCTTGTCGGCTGGGTCGAAGCATTATCGTCCTGGCCCCGGGGCCGGGTATCGACAGACGCCGTCACGCCGGCAATCTGACCCAGCGGGCGGGTGTAGGACTCCTGCCCCTGCTTGTCGGTCGAAAAACGCATGAGCATCAACGGGTGGTCCTCGGCGAGTTTCTCCAACAACCCGCCTTGACGACCCAGAACCTTGCGAACGATGTCCGTCCGCGATACGCCCTCAAGCCCGGCCTCGTCGGTGCCCATCAACGCCGCCAGAGCGGTCTGCTCGTTGGCGTCGGTGTATCGGTCCGTAAATGCCATCGACCTGCTGTCGTCTATCAACACCAAGACCGTCGAGTACACGGTTCGAGTGAACCTCAACACTATGGCTGGTCGAAACAGCACCGCCAGCACCAGCAGGCAAACCAGCAGGCGAATGACCGCCAACGAGGCCTTGACCGAGCCGGGAGTGTCGCCCTCTCGCCGATAACTGCGAATCACGAGGAACGCCATCGCCATGAAAAGCACGATCAACAGCAGGTTGACGTAGTTTCCGTAACTTGCGACGAACCCGAACCGCCAGTTACCCTCGCCGACCAGCTCGGCCGGATCGCTGCCCAACAACCATTTGACTACTTGATCTATCATCGCTGTGCCTGTCGCACCTTTTAATTGGTTGGCTTGTTATCCATTCGCCGCTGCGCCGCTGTGGTAATCAGCTTTTGTCGCCTCTGGCTTCCCACCAGGCCAATGGCCGAAACGCTGGGCAAGGTAGGTCTCCAATGCCATAAGAACCACCAAGACCGCCAAGGCCCACATCCAGTATTCTTTCTGTGAATTCACATCGGCAATCTGCGCTGCGTCCGCGGCCTGTCTGTCAAAGTACGTAACGCCCTCCCGCCCGAAGGCCGACGAGACGGCTTGCTCCTTGCCGGGGGTCAAATCGCCCTCGACGGGATCCACCTGCCGGGCGAACAGCACCTCGACTCTGGACTCATCCGGCAGGACCAGATCCAGCGAGTAAGTGCCGGCGTGATTGGCCCGATCATAGCGAAGCTGCATGCCTCTGCCCTGCCCGGCCGGGGCGCTGGTCGGCAGTGCCGTCAGCGGTACGACCGGCTGAGCCGGGTGCAGCGGGGTCTTAAGCTCAGCCGTCGCATCCCGAAGGGCCTGGGGAATCTCATAGACGATCGGTTCGCCGACCGTGGCGGAAAGGCTCCGCTGCTGAGGGCGGGCGAGGTGTCGGACGGCATCGTTGAGCATCGCCACGAACGTACCGTTCTCGTCGGCCGGCCAGTCGTTCCAAGCCGTGGTCGCCGTCGAGTAGAACATCAACACGGTGCCCAAGCCGAACTGGCGAGAGACGATCGCCGGCGACGAATCCTGGTCGGCAAACTTTGCCAGGATTCTCGGGGACTTGACGTCCGGCACCGTTGGCAGCGGTGCCGAGCCTCGCGACGCGGTGAAGGCGTAGAATCGAATGAACTGCGTCGGGTCCAGCCCCGCAGCCAGGAAATCCTGCAGAACCTGCGTCACGCCGTCGGAGGCGATGGACCGCGGGTCGAGGCGGAAGAACTTCTTGCGGCGGTCCGGATCGCCTTTTCGCTGGCCAATGCGGAAGGGGCTCAACCCCGAGCCCTCGGCGTACATGGGTCCGTTGTAGAAAGTCGGGTTAACGCGGTCGCCGGTGAAGATTATCATTCCCCCGCCGCTGCGAACGTACTGCTCGCACGCCGTAACCGCCGGCCAGAGCGCCTGGCCGTTGGCATCCATGGTTAACGGCAGGTCGCTTACGTTAAGCATCGCGATCAAGTCGTACTCGTCGAGGTCAACATCCGCCAGGGCCGGCGGACTGATCACGTCGAGCTTCGCGCCCTCGGATCCGTTGCGGTCCGGATCAAGCGCCAGAGCAAACAGGTTGGATTCGCTGGCACTTGGGTCCGCCACGTCCCGCCGCCCGTCAACGACCAGCACGCTTACCGCATCGCGAACATTCAACGCCAGGCATGCCTTGTTGTCGCAGGTCAACTCGTCCGTGGGCAGCGTCGCCGAAATCACAGCCGCCCCGCCCATTGGGCACGTGACCGTACACTCCGCCGTCGCCACGGCCCGGGCGTCGATGGCATCGATCACGACCGCCGGAAGCTCGACTTCCCGCAGGCCGTCAGATGTCGGCAGCTTGGCTGAAAGCTTAACCTCGACGTTGCGAGCCATCCGCTCGCCGTTGTTGCGAACCTCAAGCCGCAATCGAATCGGCACTTTGGAGACTGCAAACTTTCCGGCAAGCGCCAGCGACTCGACCGTCAGGTTGCCTGCCGTCTTCCGCCCGTAATCCAACGCGACAATATCCACGTTGAGCTTCCGCAATTCATCGCAAGCCTTCTTAATGGCCTCGGCATTGTCAGCCTCGATCAAATCCACCTGGCGGAAGTCGCCGTAAACATACAGACGCCGGTTGACGGACTTGTCATCCGCGAACACTCGCGCCGCAGACTCAAGAGCCCTGTCAAGCCTGGCCCGGGAGTCCGAAGGCGTCAGCCCGCCCAGCCGGGCCGAAAGCACGTCCTGCTTGGCGTTGGCCATGTGGGTGGGCTTGAAGAACGGCTCGTCCTGTTCGCCTTCGCTGGTGAGAATGATCGCAAGCTTGTCGGTCTCGCTCAGGTTGCCGATCTGGTCGATAACCCCTGTCACCGAGGCCGAGAACAGCGTACCACCACCGACGCGCTGGCCCATCGAATAGCTGTCGTCAATGACGAACACGGCCGTCTGACTCTCCGAGCCGCCGGGTAAGGCGTTCATGGCCGAACAACCCGTCAACCTCGCCAGCGCCGCAGCCAGCACCAGCAGCACCATGCACCGCAGCGCAAGGAGGATCAGTTCCTCGATCCGCAACCGGCGCCGGTTCCGCTTGATGCTATCCAGCAGAAACTGCATGGCCGCCCAGTCCAGCACGCGGTGTCGCCTGCGATTAAGCAGGTGAATAACGATCGGTATCCCAACCGCCGCAAGACCCGTCCAAAAAACTATCGGATTCAAAAATGGCATAGTTTTCTAACCACAAATACGCAAAGACTCAGAAAGTTCACATTCGTTCATCAACAAAAAAGCTTTAACCGCAGAGACACAGAGGCTCTGAGATTTTACAGCAACAAACGCAGCCAGAAGAAACAACAGCAAAAAGACACTGAGAGAAAAAGCCGCAGCATGATTACCACAGAGACGCAGAGGCTCTGAGATTCTTACAGCAAAAAACGCAACTGGAAGAAACAGCAACAAAAAGACACTGAGAGAAAAACTGCACAGAAGAAACAGGTTCCTGGTTGGCGCGGAGGCGCGGACCGATGGTTCGGTCGCCATGCACTGCCTTTTATAGAACCTGTTATTTGTCATTCCACTATCACTCGACGCAATCCGTTGACCAACCTTGCCTCGTGAAAGTTCATCAGCAGGCCAAGCCTCATGTTTGCCGCCTTCAGCGTGCTCATGATCTGGGCTAGGTGCTGCGGGGCCAACTCGCTAACGGCCTTCAGTTCCACGACTACCTTATTCTCCCCCACCATGTCCGCTCGATGCTCGCCGACAAGCACATCGTCGTATCGCACCGGATAAGTCACCTGTTGGGCCACCT
>CAZMBZ010000202.1:0-9666 GCA_964564285.1 uncultured Planctomycetaceae bacterium
GTAGTCCCGCCGCTGTAGGTGTTCAGGCCACCCAGTTCCAACACGCCGCCGCCGGTCTTTAGCAACGAACCGACGCCATCCATCGCGCCTAAGATCGAGACAGCGTTGTCACCAGCGACTTCCGTCACGCCGTTGAGGGTCATATTGTTGAAGATCAGCCGCCCGGCGGCAGCGTCTATCCGCAGCGCTCCGTTGCCCGTGATGTCCAGTTGAATGATCTGAACATTGGCTGAGTCGTTGCAGATGTACCCGCCGTCGACGATCTGCACCGCGTTGCCGTTGATTATGAATTCGCCCGCGGTGTCGGCGAAACTCATCGAGCCGTATGCCACCGTGGCAAGGTCGTTGTCTGTCGTGGTCTCGACGTTTCCGGCGAAGACGAGGTTATCCCCTGCCTCGGGGGCGACGTCGCCATTCCAGTTGGCCCCGCCAGCCCAACTATCGCTGCCCGCCCCGCCGTCCCAGATGACCTGAGTAACGCTGTAGTTCCAAGAGATGATGTCGTGGCTCTCATAAAACCCGCCGGTAGAGGCCGTGAATCCTATGTAGGCCTCGTCTTGGCCGAAAAGCGTGGTGATGTCCACGTCGCGGGTGAGCATGGCGTCATCTGGCCGAACGCCGGTAATGTTGGTGCGGACCTCCAGCGTCTGACCGTTGTAGTCCACCCAGGCTGTCCACTTCTGTCCGTCCTGGAGGGTGTCGGCAAGGTCCAGCACATAACCGGGGTCCGGATGGTTCACAATGCCGTTGAGGTCGATCCCCACGTGATTGTCGCTGGCGTCGCCCGGGCCGAGAAACGTATCGAATTCCACGCCAACGCTCGGTGTGATGCCCTCGTACCCAAGACCGCTGCCGTCGGATCCGCTGGCGGAACTGACCGGCTGGACTACAAAGACTAGCCCGTCCGCGCCGACAGCGTCTGGATCGCTGATGCGAAACTCGAATGTGGTGGAGAATCCCGCAGCCGAAACGGTCGCGGTGCTGAACGCGCTGCCCGCTTGGCCGCTCGTCGCTGCGGTCAGGCGGAGCACAGGATTGGCGTCGATACCGTTGTTGATATTGGCGACGGCGTCACCATTGATGGTCAACCCGGCCGAGTCGCTGAAATCGGCGTACTCGATCTCGCCGGCACGGCCTGTCGAGGCCAGGCCAGCGAGCAATGCGGCGATCAGCAGCGCCGTGAAGCAAAAGTTACGCGACGAAACAAAAGTCCATTCGTACATACTGCTCTCCAGTCGGACTCCAAGATCCGTTGATGTTCCAGCCACAGGCCGGGACGGCGTGCAGACAATAGCACCGCCGACACCAGTCGCTACGGCACAGCACGGAGGCCAACATTGCTCCGCACGTATGCACGCTCCCCGTTTACGGGCAGCGACCGCGACAAACCATATCATTAGACATCGGCTCGACGATAGACTCATTAACAGGGAAAATGTGATTTTTGGGGTTATGTGCCTTCGGCGAGCGATTCAGGTGGCAAGAACGTTGGAGTTGATCCTACAATACGTTAGCGTTTTTGGATTTACGAAAGTGCCTCGTAGGCGTAGCATTGTTACGAAGCCGTAGGAGCTAACCATGACTGACAACGCGTTGCCATTGAAAGGTCGCCGAGCCCTTGTCACCGGGGGCGCCAAGCGGATCGGGCGCGCGGTAGCACTTTCGCTGGCTGGTGCCGGCGCCGAGGTGATTGTCCATTACCGCGCCTCGCGGGAAAACGCCGAGGCAACCGCTGAGGACATCCGGCAAGCCGGACGACGCGCCTGGTGCATCCAGGCCGACCTTGGCGAACCCGACCAGGCCGACCAACTCATGCCACGAACGATCGACCAGGCCGGTGCGATCGACATCCTCGTCAATAACGCCTCGGCCTTCACCGACGATACGGTGATGGACTTCACGCCCGAAAATCTCCATGCGAACGCACAACTCCACGCGATGGCACCGCTGACGCTTTCGCGGGCGCTCGCGGCCCAGCAGCTCCCTGCCGGGGACATCGTCAACTTCCTCGACAGCCGCATGGAAGACTACGATCGCCTCCACGCGTCCTACCACCTGAGCAAGCGAATGCTCTGGACCATCACGCGGATGCTGGCGCTGGAGCTCGCGCCGGCGATAAAGGTAAACGCCGTCGCGCCGGGATTGATCCTTCCGCCGAAAGGCAAGGATGACAGCTACCTCGCCGACCTGGCGCACACCAACCCGTTGAATCGCGTCGGCTCGGTCGAGGGCATAACCGCGGCATTGCGGCTGCTGGTCGAGAACGACTTCATCACGGGACAGGTTATCTACGTCGATGGCGGGCGACATATTCGAGGATGCACATATGGATGAGCAGCCAATGGACAATCTCGACAGGATACATATCCGCGACCTTCGCGCTCGCTGCATCGTGGGCATAAACCCCGACGAGCGCGTCAACAAGCAGGACGTGGTGGTAAACATCACTCTCTATGCCGACCTTCGCAAGGCCGGACAAAGCGACGACATCGCCGACACGGTCGATTACAAGGCCGTGAAGAAAAAAGTGCTCGCGTTGATCGAGAGTTCGACCTTCCTGCTGGTCGAACGCCTCGCCGACGCCATCGCGGAAGCGTGCCTGGTCCAGGCTGGTGTGAAGCGGGCGAGAGTGCTGGTCGAGAAACCCGCAGCCCTGCGATTCGCACGAACCGTCGGCGTGGAAATATTCCGCAGGGGGCCGGGCACGTGAGCGATGGAGAAACCGTGGCGGCATACGTGGCCGTGGGGTCCAACATCGACCCGCGACGAAACGTAATCGCAGCCGTGGAAATGCTGGCCCGCCAGATGCCGCTTACCGGCGTGTCGACTTTCTGGCGGACCGAAGCCCTTGGCACTGACGGTCAGCCTGACGGTCAACCGGAGTACATCAACGGTGTGCTTCGAACCCAGGCTTCGTGCAATGCCCGCGCGATGAAATACGATGTTTTACGCGAGATAGAGCGTATGCTTGGTCGGAAGAGATCGGCTGGGCGATTCGCGCCGCGGACAATCGACCTGGACCTTGTCCTGTTCGGGCAGGAGATTATCGACGAGCCGGACCTTCGCATCCCAGCGCCGGAAGTCGAGCGGCCTTTCGTGGCTGCGGGACTTTTGGAGTTGGACAGCCGGCTTGTATTGCCCCACACTCGCCAGGTACTTTCGTGCCTCTGGCCCGGCGGGGCCACGGCGCCCGGCATGACAGCGGACATCAAACTGACAAGAGAACTTAAGGAGTTGGTTCAAAAATGAACACCGAACGCGTCGAGCAATTGATACACGAATTGCTAATCGAACTGGGCGAAGACCCATCTCGCGAGGGCCTGCTCAAGACCCCTAATCGCGTGGCCAGGGCTTACGATTTCCTCACGCAGGGCTACAGGAAAAACCTGGCGGATACCATCAGCGGGGCAGTCTTCGAGTCCGAAGCGAACAACATGATAATCGTTCGCGACATAGAGATGTTCAGCCTGTGCGAGCATCACATGCTACCGTTTTTCGGGCAGTGCCACATCGGCTATATCGCCACCGACAAGGTCATCGGCGTCAGCAAGCTCGCTCGGATAATGGAAGTCTTCTCGCGTCGGCTACAGATACAGGAACGTCTAACGCGACAGATCGCCAAAGCGGTGATGGAGTCGGTCAACGCCGAGGGCGTGGGCGTTGTCATCGAGGCCCGTCATCTGTGCATGATGATGCGTGGCGTGGAAAAGCAGGGCTCCGTCATGACGACATCCAGCGTGCTGGGCAGCTTCCACCACGACGAGCCGACGAGACTGGAATTCCTGCATCTGCTCAATCGCAAGAAACCGTAGCCGACCGCGGAAAGGGTCCACATGGGCATACGACAAAAGCTGCGCGACGCGCGGGCGTTCCTGGCCAGGCTGGCCAGCGATCCCGGCGGCGAACTGGGCAGAGGCGCTGGGTTCGTCCAATACCAGATAAAGCTCTGGACCTACTGCCTGCGCCGGCTGCGAGACAACAACGCCATGGCTATGAGCGCCGCACTGTCGTTCAGGACCATCTTCGCGATGGTGCCGTCGCTGGTGCTGGCGATCCTCATACTGAGCAGCCTCGGCCAGAAGGAACGGGCCGAGAAGTACGTCCAGGACTACATCAGCAGCAGTGGCCTTGGATCGATCAAGGTGTCAGCCCGCGAGGAGTCGCCGACGACTTCGACTACCTCGCCCACGACCACTTCCGCCCCCACCAGCGCCCCGGCCGAGAACGAGCTGTCTGTCCAGGAGCAACTCAATGAAGTCATCGAACGGGTCGAGAAGAAAGTGACTTTCGGCCGGCTTGGGCCCATCGGCCTAGCCATGCTCATATGGACGGCCCTGACGTTGATGACCACGGTCGAGCGGTCGCTGAACCGCATCTTCCGCGCCCCAGGCGGGCGGCCACTGGGCCGACGAACACTGCTCTACTGGTCGGCGCTGACCCTTGGCCCGATTGCCCTCATCGCCGCGCTGGGCGCAGCCGAGTACGTTAGCCACTACGCCGAGCAGATAATCGGAAGCTTCCCCTGGCTGAGCTGGCTGCTGATCCCGCTGGGCCTGCTCCAGCCGATTGTCGTTGGCATACTGCTATTCACCGGAGCCTACACGCTCATACCCAACACCAAGGTCAAGCTCCGTGCAGCCTTTACTGGCGCGATGGTGGCATTCCCGGTCTGGCTCGTGGCGATGTGGGGCTTCTCGCTCTACGTCACGAAGGTCGTCGGCAAGGATCCACTCTACGGCTCGCTGGGACTGCTGCCGCTGTTTTTGTTCTGGCTGAACACGTCCTGGCTGGCGTTCCTGTTCGGCGCGGAGATCGCCCACACAGCCGGTGAACTCGGCGGGGGTGCCATGCAACTCGACGAGGAAACCGACCCCCATGACGCGATGGTTAGTCCGTGGGACATGCTGGCCGCGGCGCTGGCGGTGGCTGAACCGTACGCCAATGGCCAGGGTCCGGCGAGCCAGACCGACATCGCCGCTCGACTGCGGATCAGGCCCCAAAGCGTCCGAATACTGCTGGAAGACCTCGTCGCTAGAAAGCTAATCTGCCCCGTCGAAGGCCCCGACGCCGATGCCTTCGTCCCAGGTCGGCCTGTGGAGAATATCCTCGTCGAAGACGTTATCGATCTGGCCGACCAAGCCGATGAAGGCCAAGCCCTGAAAACCCACCCTTACGATAACGACCTCGCCAAGGCCGTCAACCACGCCCGTCTTACAACCCGCCGAGCCCTTGCCGACACGACCCTGGCGGACCTGCTGAAGGTGGCGGGCGGTACCACGTAGCAGGGTTAGACACTTGTGGTCATTGGTCGATTGTTGACGACTGGCCCAGCAGTTCCCCGACGATCTTGAGCAGGTCGGCCGCCATTATGGGCTTGGCCATCACGTGGTCAGCTCCCAAGCGCCGGGCCATGCGGAGATATGATTCCGGCTCGGCCATCCCGCCGCCGGAGATCGCCAGGATTCGCATATTCGGATATTCCCTGCGAATCTGCTGGATCGTCGCCAAGCCTTCCTGCGTGGGCATGATGAGGTCGATAATCATCAGGACCGGCGACTGGCGATGGCAAACATCGGTCGCCACCAAGCCATCCGCTGCGAGTAAGACCTCGTGACCAGCCTCCGTCAAGACCCGACTGAGATAGACACGTACCTGCTCGTCATCGTCTACAACCAGTACCTTCGCCATGATAATCACTCGCTCTTGGCAGCTTTGAGCCAATCTTCTTCAGCAAAGTTGCTTGTGTCCGATGCCTGCGTCTAAAAGCCACGATATGACATCCCGCAGGAGATTAAGAGTAATCCTCCTGCTTCTTTTATCATTATCGAAGTCCTGGCGGATATCCACAGATAAAGGGATATTAATATGGCATTTATCAAATAGCACAATCGGGACTATCAGCGACCCATTCTCAACCCAATGGGTATTAAACGGGGAACCGGTAGTGTAAACTGATCACCCGGAGCGGGCCGGGCGTAGGCCCGGACAGTCATCGGCACTTAGAAGGCAACCTGTAATGAAACGTTTTTTGCTGTTTGCATTATTGCTCGTATTATCGACCGGATGCGCGACCAGGAAGGTCTCGACGACATCAAGGACGGCCATCGAGCAATTGCTGCTTTCGACCGTCGTCGACAAGGCCCTCGAGAAATTCGACATGCCGATGCTCAAGGACTCGAAGGTTTTCGTGGACTGCACGCTCCTCAAGGGCACGGACGTCGAGTACGTCCAGGTTGCTCTGCGCGCCCGCACGGCCCGCCAGGGGGCCATCCTGGTAACCGAAGCTAATGACGCCGACTACATAATGGAAGTCGCCAGCGGCGGACTGGCCATGGAATTCAAGGATCGCATCTGGGGCCTGCCGTCCCTGCCGGTACCCCAGGCCCCCATACCGCTGCCGGAAATAGCGATGTTCAAGACCATCCATCAGACCGCCATTATGAAGTTGTTGATCTTCGTCCACCAGAAAGGCCGATTCGTAGCCTCCGACCAATACTTCGCCAGGAGCGACCGCGACGAGAGCATCGTCATGTGGCATCGCTTCCAGCGCACAGATGACATCCGTACGGGCTGGGAACGCGCCGACGCCAGCCTGACAGCAAAGACCGCCGAGGACGTCGCCGAGAACAAAAACGGGTCCAAAGACAAAGCGCCGTAGGCCTCCAGCCGCTAAGCCGACGCGCCGCAGACAAAGCCACAGGAGCAGCCCCCGTGACGCCTCGACAACGCCACATCGAAACGCTTACCTTCGCCAGCCCCGACAAGGTGCCATTTCAGCCGGGCGGGCCGAGAGAGTCCACCCTCGCCGCCTGGCACGAACAGGGCCTGCCCCGCGACGTCAAATGGTTCGACTACCTTTACGAAACGTTGGGCATCGAACGCCCCCGCAGCGGCAAGAGCGTGCAACTCGGCGCGGACTTTCGCATGATCCCCCAGTTCGAGGAGAAAGTCCTCGCACACCGTGACGGCCACTACATCGTCCAGGACTGGAAGGGCAACATCTGCGAGATATCCGACGAGTTCGATGTGACGTACCTGCGACTCGCAAAGGACTTCGTCACTCGCCGCTGGCTGCGATGCCCCGTCGAGACGCGCGACGACTGGGAGCAGATGAAACTCCGCTACGATATCGACGCCCCGGGCCGCTGGCCGGCGGACTTCGACTCCCGCTGCCGGGCCGCAACCGAGCGGGACTGGATCCTCGGCGTCAGTTTCTCCGGACCGTTCTGGCAGATGAGGGAATGGTGCGGCTTCGAGGGGCTGTGCATGATGATGATCGATCAGCCGGACCTCGTGGCCGACATGTCGGGGTTCTGGACCGACTTCGTCGAGGAGATGCTCAGGCAAATCTGCGACCGCATCGTGCCGGATTGCGTGTATATCTCCGAAGACATGGCCTACAAGCAAAAAGCGATGATCTCGCCGGAAATGACGCGCCAATTCTGCCAGCCAAGCTGGATCCGCTGGAGCCGACTGCTCCGCAAGGCAGGCTGTCCGCTGATAGACATGGACAGCGATGGCTTCGTCGGGGAGTTGATCCCGATCTGGATCGAAAGCGGTATCAATGTCTGCGATCCCATTGAGGTGGCTGCGGGAAACGACATCGTCGACTTCCGCCGCCGCCACGGCAAGGACATTGCCTTGCGTCAGGGCGTGGACAAGAGAGCAATGGCCAAAGGTGGCCAGGTTATCCGAGACGAGCTCAAGCGTATAGAGCCGGTTCTGGCTGATGGCGGTTTCATCCCCGGCTGCGACCACGGTGTGCCGTCGGATGTGTCTTGGCCCGCGTTTCTGGACTACGCGGGCCTGCTAGCGAGAATGACGGGCTGGCTGTAACGAGACCGCCGCCGGCGCCATGGGGCGGCGAGGCAATCGGCAATACCGATCGCGCTGGCTTCGTTACAGCTTGTATAATGGACCGACCAGCCATGATGAGTCAGGAGAACCCATGAACCGCAGTGCCCTAGTCGCCATCTTCGCGGTTGCCGCCTCGTTCCTTGCCCTGCCCTGCCGAGCTCTCATGGGCCAGGACAGCAACGTTTCCATCGAGCCGTACCGGCTGCCGCTTTCCGACAAGTCGATAATCGCCCAGGCCAAGTCCCTCAAGGATGCCGGCAAGTTGCTCAGCAGGGCCAAACTCCTCGCCCAGATGAAGTCGCCCGAGCCGGCAACGCTGAGGCTCCCCAAGGTATCAACCAGGCCACTCAAACCGCGCGATATCGCCGCGCGGGCACGCAAATCCCTGCTGCGGATCGGCTGGTTCTACCTCTGCCCGCGCTGCGCCAAATGGCACCTAAGCATCGCCGGCGGATACGCCATCACCGCCGACGGCGCCGTCGCCACCTGCTATCACGTCCTCGCCGCCAAGAGCACAGCCATGCGAGAGGGCTACATTATCGCCCTTACCGCCGACAACAAAGTGCTGCCCGTCTCAGCCGTGCTGGCACGGGATGCCACCATGGACGTCGCTATCATCCGCGTGGCGGGAAAGTCGCTCACGCCGCTTGCGCTGAACGACCGAGTCGCGCCCGGCGACGCCGTTTACTTGTACAGCGACCCCATGCGAGTGGCTGGGTACTTCAGCACGGGCATGGTCAACCGCTTCTTCTGGCGCGCCCGCGCCAAGCCCGCCAACCCCGCCACCCTCAAAGGCGCGCGAGCCTTCCGAATGCACGTCAGCACCGACTGGGCGCCAGGTTCCAGCGGCGCGCCGGTGCTGGATGCCTTCGGAAACGCCGTCGGCCACGTCGCGGTGATCTCGTCGCTGAAAAAACGCGCCAGCAGACCCGCCCCCAAACCCTCCGCAAAATCCACGACGAAAGATGCCAACAGTGATGGCCACGAGCACAAACCGCTCGCCCCGCCAACCCGCAGCAGCAGCACAACAATGATAACCCTCCACGAAGCCGTCCCCGCAAGAGCAGTAAAACTCCTGGCCGAGTCGCTCGTCACCAACGCCAAAAAGAGAGAGCTCTCCACCAGGACTGCGCGGTAGCGCCGCGTCCAATATGGTCCACCATTGGGCCGTAGCCGTTTTCGAGAGAGACGACCAATGATGGCGCATCGCCCGCGCTTTGCGGGCCTTGCCCGCAGATGAAAAACACGCCGGCGCCGAAGCTTGTCAAGCCTCGGCGCCGGCACATAATCAATCCGTCGGCTGGCGACTCTCTCGGCGACATTCGCCGAGCGGTTACCGTCGGCCTATCCGGGTCATTTCTTCCTGCGACGGCCAAGCAAGGCCAGCCCGCTCAGGGCCAGCAGGCTCATCGTCGCCGGCTCGGGCACCACGATCGTCTCGAGCAGTGAACCGTCACCTCGGTACATCGTGAGGGTAAGCGTGTCCGCCGTGGTATCGATGATCCCGTAGCATGTTGTCGACTCGGTTAACACCGTGTTGATGGGATGGCTCCCGGTAGCTCTAAGCGGCGCGCCCATCGAACCGATCACCATGTGGTGTATGCCATTTACCAGGTTGTGCTGGTAGAAATGGGTATGGCCCGCCAGGACCAGCTTCACGTCGTTGGGCTCGAAGATCTGCGTGGTCATGGCGACCACTTCAGCATCGTTCCCGTGCCCGCCATAGCAGTAGGCCGGGGAGTGGTTGACCACGACCTTGAACTTCGCGTTGCTGTCTTCCAGATCCTTCTTGGCGAAGTTCCATTGCGC
>CAZMBZ010000203.1:0-6795 GCA_964564285.1 uncultured Planctomycetaceae bacterium
GGTCATGTGTTTCGAGACGGTCGAGGGGGCAAGGCCGAGCAATTTGATGATCTGGCAGATGCAGAGTTCGCCGGTGGCCAGGGCCATCAGCACCCGGAGGCGGTTCTCGTCGGATAGTGCCCTGGTGATGTTGAGAAAGTCTTGCATGGTCGTCCTCTCGGGAGCTCGTTTAGAAAGCCGCCCTTGCCGCGAGCGGGTTGGCGAGTTTTCGGGTCGGTTACGGTCGGAATTCATCACTTCGTCAGATGACGAAGTGTAGTCCGGACGATTGGCTGGGTCAAGGGGTAGGGAGGTTTTCGTGGAGGTGCAGATTGTGTGCCGGCGCGGTGATTTCGGTGGTGGTTTGCGGTGTTTGGTGGGGTCGATGTGGTGTCGATGTGGTGCCAAACGGTGGCGAAACGCTGGCTAAGTGGTGGGGAAGTGTGTTTAGGCGCGGTTTAGGCGCGCCAACTGCGCGCAAAGGCGTGCCAACGGGGCGCAAAGGCGCGATTTAGATGGGCTGAAAGGGGGTATTTCGTGGGGCATTGGCGGTCATAAGGCCACTCGGGAGCCCACGGACATGGGGTGCAGGCGGTCGCCAAGTGCTTGCTGGAGCTGGTTTACAGCGCCTGGTTGGGTGCAATGGCAGGTGTAGATGTCGCGAATGGCGTACTTTTCGATCAATTCGAGCGCCTCATCGATGCCGGCCTGGTCGTTATTCGCCAGGTGCATGCCACCCACAAGGGTGGTAAGTGGCTCATCGTGGATCAGGGAACGCGCCAAACGGATGGTATTCCCGAGGCCGCGATGGCAGCAACCGGTGAGTACTGCCCATCCGCGCTGTCCTCGGACGAGCAGGCACATCTCATCCTCGAAGCCATCGATGACCAGCTCGCCGGCTTTGCGGACGACGAATACATTTCCTCCGTGCTTTGGCCCGGCGATTGGCCCGCTGACCACAAGCCAGTCGGCCAGCGGCTCGGGTCGCGAGACGGAGTGAAAAACCGCCCCGGCCTGGTACAGCGCCTCGATGGAATGCGGGCAGGAGATATCCTTGAGTGGCTTGCCCGGCCTGTCGGCATAGCGGCGGTCGAACGCGCCGCTATGGACGTACACGGGCAGTCCGGGGCGCTGCTGAACGACCGAGGCCAGGCCGCCGGTGTGGTCGTAATGCCCGTGGGAAATCACCACCGCATCGAGCGCCGAAAGGTCTATGCCAAGGGCACTTGCGTTGCTCAGCAGCGTTGCGCCGCTGGCGCCTGCGTCCAAAAGAACCTTCCGTCGCGGGCCGCTGATGAATATTGCAAGTCCGTGCTCGGCCGTGAGATCGTCTCGGTCGGCCGTGTTGTCGGCCAGGATGACAAGTTCAACTTTCATGTGATATAGCGTACCAAAACGCCGGTAACTTTGCTCGATATGCGTAAAGGTGTTCGCCGGCGGTAGCAGTTTGGGGTTCGGATATTCAACCCGCAGCCCGCGATTTGCGCCCGATTTTAACTTGCTCGGATGGCCGGACCTAGAAGGCATCCATTTTCTGCTTTGAAAAGTGCGAGAAACATGGCGTTGGCATAGTAGCGGCGGGGCTTTTATGGGTCTTGACAGGCGGTGGGAATGTTCCTATACTTTCCGGCTTGTATCCTAGCCGTCCGGCCGTGGTGACCGGGGTGTCACCGCGCGGGCGATGGAAAAGCGGAAAGGATTTTACTCAGTGGCAAAGAAAGTAAGTCCCAAGCGATCCGCATCTTGCGGGGGCGCGAAGGCAACCAAGTCGGCTGTCAAGGGCGCGAAAACCGCCCCCAAGAAAGCCGTGAAGAAGGCTGTCAAGAAGGCGGTCGGCAAAGCTGTCGCCAAGAGTTCCACGGGCGTCAAGAGCAAGAGAGTCAAGACCGCAACGTCTTCCAGCGTCGCACGTAAGAGCGCAGCCAAGCCGGTCGCCAAGACCGGCAAGCCGCCCGCCAAATCCAAGAAGAAAGCCGCAGCCAAGCCTAAGAAGGCCGGCAAGGTTCGAAGTCCTTTGACAAAGGGCGAACTCAAGGAATTCCACAAGTTGCTTTTGGCCAAGAGGCGAGAGTTGGTCGGCGACATGACGGGGCTCGAAACCGAGGCCCTCGGGGCCGACCGGCAGGAGTCCAAGGGTGATATTTCCGATCACCCAGCCGACGCGGGGACCGACAATTTCGAGCAGGAGTTTTCGCTGGGCCTTCTCGAGAGCGAGCGCAACATGCTGGCCGAGATCGATCAATCTCTTACTAGAATTGAGGAAGGCACTTACGGCGTTTGTGCGGGTACTGGCATTCCTATCAGCAAGGCTCGGCTGGCTGCCAGGCCATGGGCGCCGTACAGCATCGAGTACGCCCGCATGGTCGAAAAGGGCTTGGTTATCGCCGGCGAGAGGATCGATTCGGACGACGATTAGGGTACGATGCCGACGATGACTGTCCGGCTTACGCCCAAAAGGCTTACGCTCAACAGGTCGGTTCTTCGTCTCGCAAGGTGATTTATCTTGGCCGGTGCCGCTGAAGAAAAAGACCGCTTGACCGCCCAGCCGAACGCCGGCAAGCCAATGCTCGCATGGCGCAGCGCCACGGCGGTGGTGCTTTTTCTGGTGATTACGGCGATCTCCCTGGCGGCAGACCTGTGGTCCAAGGACGCGGTTTTCTCATCTTTGTTGGCCGACCCCAACGTTCCCATTCAAGTCGATGAGATAAAAGACACGCTCGGCCCGGATATCGAACCGTGCGACGTGCTAAAAACCCTCGACCTTCACCGCAAGGTAGGCGCCGGGTTGAGGTTGTCGCTTTCCACAAATTCGGGCGTGGTATTCGGCCTACCGATGCCGCCGGCATTAGTTGCTGTTGCTACGGTGTTTACAATTCTGTTGGTGGGATGGTTCTTCGTGGTTTCCCCCGCTGGCGCAAGATGGATGCACGCGGCGCTGGGGTTTATCCTGGCCGGGGCACTGGGCAACTTCTACGACCGCATGATCGCCGAGGTGTTGATCCCCGGCCTCTCAACGCCTATAACCCTTCAGGTTCGGGACTTCCTGGACTTCTCCGAGGTCCATTTCATGGGCCTGAACTACCCCTACGTATTCAACGTCGCTGATGTCTGGCTGGTTATCGGCGTGGGCATTATCATGCTGCATTGGGCCTTTGCGAGCCGGGGGGGCAAAGAAAAATCCCCCGCCAAGAAATAGCCGTTTCGCGCGGGTGCGGCCAGCCAAGTTGCCTGCAACAATCCTTAAGCAGTTGGGCAGGCGAACAGGTTCCGGGCGCAAAGCGTTCTCAAAAAGCCGCCGGGATGGTACAATGCCTCCTTACGCGCCGGGCCTCAGCCGGGCATGCCAAGAGAACGCAATGAATATATTTCTCGCTGGAATCATTCAGGGCTCGAAAGTCGCCGCGGAGATTCATCGTCAGGACTGGCGCCAGCCCATACGCCGATTGCTGGCCAACCACGTCCCAAACGCCGATGTTTACTGCCATTACAGCGAGCACCCCGAAAGCATCACCTACGACCTGCCGGAGATTATCGAGACATTCGAGGATGGCGTGGCCCGCGCCATCGCCGCCGATGTACTGATAGCCTGGCTGCCAAGTGCGTCGATGGGAACCGCCATCGAGATGTACGAGGCCCATCGATCCGGCGCGGTTGTTTTAACCATTACCCCCATGGCGGCAAATTGGGTTGTGCGGGCCTACAGCGACCGAATCCTCCCGGACCTGGCCGCGATGGAGGACTTTCTTGCCTCCGGCGAACTTGGCAAATTGCAGGCACAAAAGCAGAAAAACTCCGCCGCGAAACTAAACGGCTAACCGTTAACTCATTCCGGTGTCTTTCGATAAAATGAAACGTCACGTACTGGACATGACCGTAGCTCAGCTTACCGGAGCCATAGCGAACCTCGGACAGCAGCCGTTCCGCGCGCGACAGGTCGCCCAGTGGGTGTGGCGGAAGCACGTGATGGACTTCGCGGACATGACCAACCTGTCGGCCGGGCTGCGGACGCGACTGGCCGAAAAACTTGCGATAGTCTCAGCCAGCCAGGCCGCGAGGACAGACGCGACCGATGGCACGATCAAGCTCCTGCTGGAATTCATCGATGGCGAGCGTATCGAGTGCGTCGCCATTCCCGCCGAGGAGCGTCTTACCGCATGCGTGTCAACGCAGGTCGGATGCGCGATGGGATGCAGCTTTTGCGCCACCGGCATGGACGGGCTTAAACGCAACTTGACCGCCGGCGAGATAATCGAGCAGGTCTTCTGGCTCCAGGCGGCCGCGGGGCGACGGGTGACGAACGTTGTGTTCATGGGCATGGGCGAGCCGCTTGCCAACTATGACGCGACGGTCTCCGCCGTGCGTGCGATGATCGACCCGGACCGGCTGGGCCTTTCGGCAAGGCACGTTACGGTCTCGACGGTGGGCCTGCCCAAACAGATTCGCCGCCTGGCAGGCGAGGATATTCCCATAACGCTGGCGATTTCCCTCCACGCGCCCAACGACGTTCTCCGCCACCGCCTGATACCGCTGGCGGGGCGGCATTCGCTGGCCGACGTGATCTCAGCCGCCGAGGCGTTCTACCAGACCCGGCATCGCGAGGTAACGCTCGAATACGTTTTACTCGCGGGTGTGAACGACTCCCCCGCCTGCGCCGACGAGTTGGCGGGCATTACACGGCAGCTTCGTTGCAACGTGAACGTCATCAGATACAATCCGGTTGCGACCCTTGAATTCATGGCGCCGGATGACAAGGCCTGCCAGGCGTTCGTCGAGCGACTCCGGCTACGCGGAGCAAACGCGCACCTGCGTGCCAGTCGTGGCCTTGACGCCTCGGCCGCATGCGGCCAACTGCGACAGTCGGTCCAACCTGATCAAATGACGAGGTAGTAAACTCGTGGCCAAAGAGACAACGAAACCCGCCGCTTCGAAAGACCGTCGCCTCGAGCCCAAGACCGACGAGGCCGGGCTTACCAGATGGGCCCGCGAGGACGAGGACGTCAAACTGATGCTCCGCTTCCAGAAGGGCGAGCACGAGGCGTTCGAGGAGTTGGTAAACCGTAATGCCCCGAAGGTCAACTCGCTGATTTATCGTTTTCTTGGCGATCCGGGGCAGGTCGAGGACCTCACGCAGGAGGTCTTTCTGCGCGTCTATCGCACTGCTCCGCGATATCAGCCAACGGCGAAGTTCAGCACTTGGCTGTACCGGATCGCGGCGAACCTGTCGTTCAACGTTCTTCGAGCCAAGCGCCGTGGCCAGCCGCTGCAACTGGAAATCGCGTATTCTGAAGACGGTGAGCCGTTTTACCGCGACGTGCCAGATGGCAGGCTAAGCCCTCCACATGACAGGCTCGATGCCGAGGAACTACGCGTCAAGGTCGCCGAGGCCATTAGCCAACTGCCCGAGAACCAGAAGGTGGCCATAATATTAAATAAGTACGAACAAAAGAGTTACGAGGACATCTCGCACATTCTCAACTGTTCGACAATGGCCGTAAAAAGCCTTCTTAGCCGCGCCCGCAGCAACCTTCGTCAGACGCTATCGAGATACATCCACCAGTAAGACACGTCTTGCCTGGGCATCCGTTCTATCGCAAGCTCAACGAATTCCTCGAAAACTGCGACTTCGCAGTCCGTTTAGAAATGGATCTCGTCGCGAGAGCGAGCCGGGGTTTCGAGCATCAAGGAAGAAACCGGAGGTCCCGAAAAACATCGGAGTCGGGATCGAGGCTTTCCGACGCAGACGCGCGGGAACCCAGGCCGCTCTCATCAGAGATAGCTTTCTAAACAAGCTGCCTGGCACTCGAAAATTGGTTTCTGGCGTGGTACTATATGGGGCGTTTCGTGGCCGGTGGGCCGCGCAAGGTTGCATTGGACAGACAGGAGCCCCCAGATGCCGTACCTTCAGAATGAAAATCTCGCCCATTGCGAGAAGATTCCCGCCCGCATATTCCCCACCAGCGGCGAGTGCAGCATCGCCGCTGCCCGGGAGATCGCCGAACTGATCCGCGCTCGCCAGGCGGAGGGTCGAAAGTGCGTTCTCGGCCTGGCGACCGGTTCGACGCCGATGACGCTGTACGCCGAGTTGGTTCGTATACACCGCCAGGAGAAGTTGAGCTTTTCCAACGTGGTTACGTTCAACCTCGACGAGTACTATCCCATGGAGCCACGGGAGCTTCAGAGCTACCGGCGGTTCATGGCGGAGCACTTGTTCGATCATATCGACATCGACCCTGCCAACGTCAACATACCCGATGGCACGATCGAATCGGATCAGGTGGCGGAGTACTGCAAAGCGTACGAGCAGGCGATCGCCGACGCCGGCGGGATCGACCTTCAGATTCTCGGCATAGGCAGGACCGGGCACATCGGCTTCAACGAGCCTGGCAGCCGGCTCGAGAGCCCGACACGTCTGATCTGGCTGGACCAGCTCACCCGCAACGACGCAGCCAGCGACTTTTTCGGCGAGGCCAACGTCACCCGTCGCGCCATTACCATGGGCGTCGGCACGATCCTCAAGGCCCGGCGGATTCTCATGCTGGCCTTCGGCGAGGGCAAAGCCCGCATCGTCGCCGAGGCCCTCGAGGGGCCGGTTACCGAGACCGTTGCGGCGAGTTTCCTTCAGCAGCACGCCGACGCCCAGGTCCTTCTGGACCTTGCCGCGGCAGAGCAACTCACCCGCGTCAAGTGCCCCTGGATGCTGGGCGCGATACGGTGGGATGAGCAGGCGATCAAGAAAGCCGTCATCTGGCTGGCTCTCAAGACCGGCAAGGCCATCCTCAAGCTCACCGACCAGGACTACAACGAGAACTACCTCCA
>CAZMBZ010000203.1:6895-9631 GCA_964564285.1 uncultured Planctomycetaceae bacterium
GTGGGCTATCAGACCAGCGGCAACATTGCGGTCTTCGACTGTGATGCGATTAACTTTGTGGACTTCGCCACGGAGTTCAACCGCTCGTTCGGCATCGACGTCAAACAGACCGAGCAGACCGAAAAGCACATCGAACAGTTCCTCCGCCACAAGAAGCCAGGACAGATCGACAGCCCAGAGGTCCAGCGGATCAAGACGCTCATCCGCTACGGCGAGGCCCGGGCCGCCGGCAGGCAGTGTGGATTGCCCGAGGAAAATCTGCACTTCCTGGACATGCCATTCTACGAGACCGGACGAGTTACCAAGAAACCCCTCAGCCAGGAAGACACCGACCTCATCATCAACCTGATGAAGAGCGTCAAACCGCACCAAATATACGCCGCCGGCGACTTGTCTGATCCGCACGGCACGCACCGTACGTGCCTGGCGGCTGTGCTGGCAGCCCTGAAGGAAGTCCGAGACGAACCATGGTTCGCCGACTGCGAGATCTGGCTCTACCGAGGGGCGTGGCAGGAGTGGGAGCCGTACCAAATCGACATGGCCGTGCCGCTGAGCCCGCAGGAGCTGCACCGCAAGATCGACGCGATCTTCCAGCACGAGTCACAGAAGGACAAGGCGCTGTTCCCGGGCATCGACGCGCGGGAGTTCTGGCAGCGGGCCGAGGACCGCAACCGCGCAACCGCCAAGCTCTACGACAAGCTCGGCCTGGCCGAGTACGAGGCCATCGAGGCCTTCGTGCGATGGAACGAGAACATGACCATCGAGTGAAAAGCCCGTGCCGGCCGGTGCCAATGATCCGGCATCCACAGATATCTGTCAGGCAACGCCAAGGCTGACTCGCCACGAGAAACACAAGGCGTCCGCTTAAACCCGTCCTCTGCAATGCAAGCGGGTGTTGCGATTCAGATGTTAGTTCGCCTGGAAATGCGGGCGACCCTCCGCCCGGCAAGAATTCGAAAGGTGCTGCGAAATGATTTTCAAGTTCTGTCGTCCTTCCGCCAACTCCCCCGCAGGCCGACATAGCCGCCCGGCAGGTCGAGGGAACTGCCCAGGTTCAGTTTTCCGGCCGATAATTGATATCTCTTTCGTTGTACTGGTCCTCCTGTATGCAAGTCTGGCGCAGGCCACCGACCGTTCCGGGAATTGCGTCCTGTGGTATGACGAACCGGCCGACAACTGGCAGAAAAAAGCACTACCGCTCGGCAACGGCAACCTGGGATGTATGGTCTTCGGCGGCATTGAAAGCGAACACATCCAGTTCAACCAGGACACCCTCTGGGTCGGCAGCGAGAAGGACACGGGTGCCTATCAGGCCTTTGGCGACATTAACATCAAGTTCAGCCACACCGACGGGAAAGACTACCGGCGGGAACTGGATATCAGCCGGGCTTTGCACACGATCACCTATGAGAGCAATGGCACCCAATACAAAAGAGAGTATTTCGCCAGCGCCCCCGCCCAGGTGATGGTCTTTCGGTTCTCTGCGGAAAAGAAGAAAGCCTATTCCGGCACAATCATCCTGGCCGATGCACATGATGCAAAAATTGTGGCAAAGAACAACCGCCTTACCGCCTCGGGCGACACAGCAAAGCACCAATACTACTGGCACGACAAGGCGCTCTGGCCGAACCCGGTTATCCTGAACTTCGAGTCACAGTTGCTTGTCCTCAACGAAGGTGGCACGGTTCAGGCCGAAGGAAACACGATCTCGTTCCGTAACTGCGACCGGCTGACGATCCTGGTGTCGGCCGGGACAAATTACCTGAACCAGCGCGCCAAGGGTTGGACCGGCGAGCATCCACACAAGCGCGTTTCGACCCGCTTGGACGCCGCTTCAAAGAAATCGTTCGATGATCTGCTCCGGGAGCATCTGAAAGATTACCAGTCGCTTTTCAATCGCATGAGCATCGACTTTGGCGCGACCGAAGCAGACAGGCTGAAACTTACGACAGACCAGCGCATGCGTCTCTACCGGGGAAAGGCTGCCGGACCCGGCGAGAAGGTAGTTTATGAAGCTTCCGCCGCCGGCAGCAAAGGTGAGCCTGACCCTGATCTTGAAGAGTTGATGTTTCAGTACGCTCGTTATCTCATGATCAGTTGTTCCAGACCGGGCTGCATGCCAGCCAACCTTCAGGGGCTCTGGAACAATAGCAACAAGCCCCCATGGCGATGCGACTATCACTCAGATGTCAACATTCAGATGAACTACTGGTTCGTTGACCAAGCGAACCTGTCGGATTGCTTCACTCCGCTTAACGAATGGTTTTTCTCGATTCGCGAGGTGCGAACAGAGGAAACCAAGGCCCATTTCAAGAAGCGCGGCTTTGCCATGCACGCGGAAAATGGCATCTTCGGCGGGAGCACTTATCGATGGTCCATTGGCGATGCCTCCTGGATCGCCAACAACATCTGGGACCACTACGCATACACGCTCGACGATCATTATCTCAAGACATTTGCATATCCCATCATCATGGATCTGTTCATGTTTTGGAAGGACCATCTCAAGGAGATTGCCTCACCCATTGACGGAGGAACGGTTCTGGTGGCGCCTAATGGATGGTCACCTGAGCACGGCCCGAAAGAAGACGGAGTGAGCTTCGATCAACAGCTTGCCTGGGACCTGCTGTCCAACTTTATTGAAGCTTCGAAAAGCCTGGGTGTGGATGAGAAGGAGCGTAAAACAGCCATCCAGATGCGTGACAACCTCCTTGGCCCACAGATCGGAAAATGGGG
>CAZMBZ010000204.1:0-9604 GCA_964564285.1 uncultured Planctomycetaceae bacterium
CTTTCATAGCCTTCCTTGCTGTAAGCAATCACGGATCTGTCCTGCCGCCAAAGCGCGGGCATGCAGATGTCATCACCGTCGCGCATCTGCTGCTCGCCTTTGCAGGCCGAGGCGTTGTTCTTGTAGTACCACGGAATGACATACAGGCAAAACTGCTCGAGTAAACCTGTAAGGTTTTCCCAGTCTTCCTTGATCTCCCGCCCCGCCTTCATAACAGTGGTGCAATAGAGCTCGTCGGGAAGGTCCTCGATCTTGTCGCCTTGATGCCACGCCCATGGTTGTAATCCCACAAAGCGATCAGGCCGCAGACCAAACACCCATTCGGACGTCACATCAATACCACGATCCCTCCAGTAACGATATATCTTGCGCTGGGTTGCTATTTCTTCTTCCTGGGTGTAACCCAGATATGGACTGATCAGGCCTTTCTGATCCGCCGGCCTGGCGCCAAGAAAAGCGTCAATGTGTATAGTCTTGCTATCTTTGAGTTCCGGCAGCATCTCGATCAGATCGTCGATCCGCTTCTGCGCCAGGCCCATCTTCCATTCCTGGGTATAACTCATTTGATAGGACACCATACCCGCCCACTCCTTGCCGGGGATGACCTTGCCCTCCTTGTCCTTGGCGATGATATCCTTCTCAACATACAGATCCCACAACGGGCTCTCTGGATAGGCGTCGAACATATTGACGTGCAGGCTGACCAGCGCATTGTACTTCCGCGCCTCCCGCATAAGCCATCGCAGGCTCTCCAGGGCGGTCTCATCCTCTGATCGCTTGAGGTGTCTGTTGGCCTCCGCCCAGGAGGGGTACTTCGAATCGTGCCCTTCATACTGCCAGCCCGTCAGGTAAAGCACCTGAGGCATGCCACAGGTCATGTGATATATCTTCTGGATCACCGCCAGGGTCTGCTCGAAGGTCAGGTACACTTCCTTCATATTGCCTTGAGCATCCTTTACACAATTCATCACCTTGTAGACCAGACTCTGATGATACGGCAGGAGCCATGGGCGCTCCGGCTTGCCTGTAATGGTCCAGTCATAATATTCGCCGGATGGTTCGTTATTCATCTCGCCGAGTTCTCCTTGCTTGTTCCTGGCGTCCGTTTCATGCCCCACAAATCTGCCGAGGCCGACGGGACTCCGTGCGGGTAAGTTCAAAAAGCATTTGCCTGAGCAACCTGTTTACCACTGGCGCAAACGCTGGATCGTTGGCCAAGTTCTTCATCTCATCAGCATCATTGATCCGATCGAAGAGCATAACCTCGTCAGTCGGCGCGTAATACGCCAACTTGAACTCATTGGTGACCAACGATCGCATCTGAAGGATGTCGAAAGCGTTCTGCGTATCCGAGTCGTACTCCACCAGTGCATTCCCGCGCTTCGGACGGGCGTCGCTTGTCAGAACCTCGGTGAGGATTTCGCCGGGCAGAGACGTCCCGGCAGGGTGATGTTTTTCACGCCACCAGTCAGTCATGAGTTCATCATCGGGCTGACTGACACGGGCGAGGTCCAGGACGGTTGGCATGACATCGAGCATGCTGACTACATCGTCGATGACCTTCCCCTTCTGTTTGGACCAGGGCACCTTAGCCACAAAGGGAACGTGAGCATGACCATCGTAGGGATAGACGCCCTTATAAAACAGGCCGTGCTCACCCATCTGGTCGCCATGGTCGGAGATGAACATCACGATGGTATCCTCTGCCATGCCGCCCTGCTCCAGTGCATCCATCACTCGTCCAACCTGTTCGTCGACGTGGGATATCATGCCGTATGTCTGGCGGATGCACTTTTTGACATATTCGGCATCCTGGACCTCCGTGCCGGCGCCAATGGCATGCATCGTCTCGGACCGGTTGTCGGGACTGAGTTCTGTGGTGCATTGCGGAAGCTCTATATCCGCATCGGCGTAGACGTCGCTCCACTTCTTGACGGCCGCGAAGGGTTCGTGGGGATCCGGAAAGGAGCACCACAGGAAGAATGGTTGATCCTTGTCGGCCTGGGATTCAATGAAGTTTATCGAACGGTCCGCGATCCACTTGTTGTAGTGCAGTTCTGGATCAATTGTCAGCGCCTTGGGGTCCGACCTCTTGTAGGCGTACCCCTCAAAAGCGCCCGGATGATTCTCGTCGAGCCACGTTTTGTAGTCGCCGTTGATGTAGTTCACGTGACCGTTGGCGGAGTCCTGGGTCTGGAATCCGTAGTAGTTGTCCGGCGATTTCTTGATCAGTCCCTTATCCCAGAACACGCGACGTTCGGGGTTCTGCTCGGGAGTCTCCATCTCAGTAATGTCCAGGCCGCCGGGCTTGCCCCAGGTCTTGAGGTGCAGTTTGCCGACCGAGTGGGTCCGATACCCCGCCTCCGCCAGCAGGCCGGGCAATGTGGGAATATCCTCGGGAAGCGAGACGCCGTTTGAACGGACGCCCGATGCGCGGTTTGTGAGTCCGGTGAACATTGTCGCTCGCGCCGGCATGCAGGCCGGGCTCGAGCTGTAGCAGTTGCGAAACAGCGAGCCCTCGGCCGCAATGCGGTCGATATTGGGGGTCTTCAGTATGGGGTGCCCCATGCAGCCCAGATGGTCCGATCGCTGCTCATCAGTGCAGAAAATCAAGATATTGGGTCGCGCGTTACTGCCTTCAGCCTTTTTCATCGTCACACGGTCTCCTCGGGTTTCAAGCCGTTCGCTGATTCATCCGTTCCGCCAGGAGAAGGAACACGCTTGCCGTCCAGGTATAGGCTGGATCGCGAAGCGGTTCTCCTGTCAGTGCGTTGAAGTTCTCGGGAAAGCCGCTCTTGGCGCACATCCTACAAAAGCGTTCTGATACCGTGTCAGCCAATTCGACAAGCCCGGCCCGGTCCAGTCCCATGACGGCAAGGAAGGTTGAAGGTGCCCAAATCGGCCCCTGCCAATAACCGTTCTCCTGGTAACGCGGGCTGTCCACCTTTTCAGTAGCCAAGCCCCATTCGGTAAGGTGACCTTCAATGCCTGCCTTCAACGCAAGACGTATATCTTCCGGCAGCCGTCTGCCGAGAATAATGGGCAACCATGGAATGAGGCTTTTACACTCGACCGCCGAGCCATCTCCCAGGCGTGCGACAAAGTGATCGCCACACCAGAGCTCATCAATCAGGGCCTTGAGCAGATCATCAGCCCGGGTTTTCCATTGGTCGGCCTGGGCGTTATCACCCATACCACCTGCCATATCCGCCAGGACCTCCATCTGCACGACCAGAAGGGCTGCCAAGTCCGGACCGAACAGTGGAACTCCCGACGAAAACATGGTGCTGTTGTCCCATCCGCTGTCGTTACCGTGAAGATAATACGGCAGGGCGCTGCCTTCCAGACGCCTGTTAGTCATCCACCAGTCAGCCTGCCTGGAAAGAGACGCGTACATGGTCTCCATGGTCTCCTCAGCGGGCCGGCAGGGCATTCGCGCGAGTAACTCCTTGAAGGCAAGACCATGCACCGGGGGCTTTGAGAAATTGAATGAGATATTCACATCATTGATGCTATCGGGATAGCAGCCGAATTCATCTTGATGATCAACCATGGTGAGCATCTGATCCAGCGCCAACTCCGGCTGACCTGTCGCCAGGGCCATGGCATTAAAGCAGTGGTCCCAGCTCCAGACATTATTCATCCAGTTCTTTGACATGAGCAGCGATGGCCTCTTCACAAGCCCGCAGGGCTCGACGGCACATGACCAGTTCACATAGGTTGCCAGTTGTTGAGTTGTGCGGTCCCCAGGTCGAACTGCGGGCATTGTTTCCAGAAAGGCGGTGAAGGCCTTCCTGGCAGAGTCGAGGCAGCGGTCAAAGGGCGCCCGTTCAGGCCGTTTCCATGTACTGCCGAACTCATCAATCGCCAGCTCCCATCGGCCATCCTCGCCAGGGGATATGAAGGCCTGCCTGGCCCATCGTTTCTTCTCCGAATCAGTCTGGCGAAGCTCAACGGAACCATGAAGGGCTTCTATCTGATAGCGACGAGTAAAGGGGCAGTTGAAAACAACGCGATTCGCCCCTTCGCTGTAGGCAAGGTTCATCCCACCAAGTTGAAAACCCAGACCCTGGCCCCTCATTCGAACCGTTCCGGGACGCTCAAAGCAGATTTCAACCCGCCCCTGACCACTGGTCAAAACGAGAACCCATGGCTGCGCCTCGATGACGGGGGTAAAAACCTGCCCGTCCACAAGAGTTCTCAATGGGAAAAGGTTGTTGGCTGAGCCGTGATGATTACGAAAGAAAAGCTCCTCTTCGCCTCGAGGGATGGAGATGGACAGCCATGAACCGAAAGTGCTGAAGGGAACCTGCGCGATATTGAAAAGGGAACCTTGTTGATTAATAGACACCGCGATCTCCTTTAAGACCATAGTGTGAAGATGCAATATTGGCTGCTGCTGTCTCGGAACGGTTGGCCTGCCTTGCCGGATGGCGTTTGGCTTGCATCCGCCGTCTGCCCTCGGTAAAAGCGCCGCGCCGCGTCACGACGCCCCGGGCCAGGCAAATCGGCGTGAGGCCACCTCACTTCTGCCCGGCCTCCAACGCCAGCATACGTCGCTTGACCTCCACGCCGCCGGCGGCAGAGAAGCCGCCAAGAGCGCCACCGGCATACGTAACGCGATGACACGGGATGACCAGCGGGATGTCGTTCTTGCCGAGCGCCCCCGCGACGGCACGCGAGGACTCCGGCTGGCCTATGATTTTCGCCAATCCGCCGTAGTTGGTGGTCTGCCCGTGATGAATCGTTCGGCAGGCGCGCAAAACCTTGCCGCCGAACGTCCCCTCGCCGGGCATCTCGCACTTGATGTCGTCGAAGTCGACGGACTTGGCGTTGAAATACGCCCGCGTCAGTTCAATGACTCGCTCGAAGGGTCCGAGGTCGCGAACCGTGGCTGGATGCTCCCACGCCAGCAGTTCCGCCAAATCGTTGGCCTGGTAGTGAGGCAGGACAAATCGCCGCAAGCCACCGCCCTCGCCCGCCACGCCGCCAACAGCCCCCCAGGCGGTGGACCACACTGCATAGAATCCCGGTTGATCTTTTTTCTTAGCCATGTGGGAATGATAGCCGCAAGTTGGTCAGGCGATCAACCCCGTCGCCCAAAGACGGCGAACATCACGATCTGGACCCATCGGCGCCAAGGGCCTCCAGACGTTTCACCCATTGTGCAAAGTGCGGGCATTTCCGCTTCATCACCTCAATGCCTATCCGACCAGCTGCGACAGTGCCGTGCGCCAACTTCTCAAAGCCAGGCACCAGTCCTTTTATGCGTCTTGACGGGCACGTATCACGGCCATCGTTGATGGCCTCAGGCTGACCTGCCTGGTCGAGAATCTTCTTGAACTTTTCGACCAATCGCTCAGGGCTTTGTCGCAATATAGGAGTAGAAGCCAGCACCTCCACCAGCCTGGCCACATCGGCGAAGAGCAGGGCCTCGAATTCGTGAACCTGCACAAATGGAATGAATAGCTCAGGCCTAAAGTCCTTGGACGTGTTGGCAGCGAGGTCGGCGCGGAGGGCTTCTTCCACGTGCTCGCCTTTGCGGTCGTTAGGCAAACGGGCAGCCTCGGTTCTCCCGGGCCAGTTATCCGGCATGCCGTAGAAATCGAACATGGTCGTGCAGACCGGACGCGACCTCTTCCACAAGGTGCGGAGAATATCGCCACGCACAGATGTCCACTTCCCAATTCCGCCTTGTCGCCCCGAAGGCCCGGACATTGTAGCCCATATGTGAACACCCCGAGGACGCAGGTGATTCGCCAGATGGGAGCGTACGAAAGCCTGCTCAGTCTGCCCTTCTACAATCGCCACAACTTCATTCATTGACCGGCCCCGCCCGAAACACATTCTTCTGCCACAACTCGGCGACCGAGTATTCCTCCAGCCATTCCTGAAGTTCGTCGGTATCAAGGCGGCTGAAGGTCGAACGCCCCTGCTCGCGGTTGACCACCACAACATCTTCCGGCTGAAAATGCGCCAGCAAGCCAGGTGATTGTGTTGTGACGATTATCTGGGTCCGCGTCGCCGCTGACCGAATCAAACCCGCAAGCATTCCGATGGCATCAGGGTGCAACCCCAACTCCGGCTCGTCGATGACCATGGTCGCCGGCAGGTCCGGTTGGAGCAGGGCCGTCGCGAGGCAGATGAACCGGATCGTGCCATCGGACAAATGATACGACTGGAACGGAAAATCGCTCCCCTTCTGCCGCCACGCCAGCTTTACCTTCTCCTCGGGTCCGAACGTCTCAATTTCCAAAATGAAGTCGTCGAAGAACGGAGCGATCAATCGGACCGTATCCCGAATTAGATCGTAACTTCCTTTGTGCTTTTCGCGGAGTTGAAGGAGAAATGCCGCGATGTTGGAAGCGTCCCCGCGAAGCAGTTTGTTGTCATAGGCCGACTGATGCCGCCGCATGGGAGCTAGATTAGTCGTGTCGTGAAAATGGTAGACAGCCCAGTCTACTACGGCCTCATAAACGGGCCGCCATATCTCTGGAACGCCCTTAATGATCTTTGAGCCCTCTAGCGAAATTGACTTCAGGCCCGACTCCAAGCCGCCCGCACGGACATCGAGGGCGTCAGCAGTCTCAACTCCCTCTCTTACAATCATGATCTTGGATTCGGGAATCGCTCGAAGCCCGAGATGGAACTCCCTGCCGTCGAATCCAAGGTCTCCGGATATCTCGCTGGTCTGCTTCGGCCCCAGATACAAGAAGCCATCCGCGCCACCGCGCTCCAGGATGAACTTCTGCAACCCTTCCAGGGCCATCGCCCGCAGCATTCGGAAGAAATCCACGAAGTTGCTCTTGCCCGCGCCGTTGGCACCGATCAGGACGTTCAATGGCCGCATCTCAAAATCCACCAACGACTCGATGGACTTAAAGCCCTTGATGGTCAGTTTCTTAAGAGTTTCTTTCGATGCTGATTCCGTCATCTCTCACGTCCTCTGCGCCCTACATCGGCCGACGAAGGTGCCGTTCCAAGAAAGAGAGATTCTAACGCGCGGCGGGGATGAAAGGAATACCGACTCGCGCAGGGCGCAACCGTATTTCCCCTCTGCATTCTCCGCGACCCCTGCAAGAGCAGGCTGTTTATTTTACCCCGTCGCCCGTCAGTTTCGGACGTGGCTTGGGGGGTGGGTCAGTTCGCGTTGGTATTGGCTGGCCTTGGTGCCGATTATCTGCAGAGCCTCGCGGCTTTCGGGGGTCAGGCCCAGGCCTATGAACTGGAAACCCAAGTGGAACTTGCCGTCTTCTTCCAAAGCGTGGCGGAACTGGGCGTCGGCGTAGACGTTCTGCTCGCCGACGCCAAAGCTGATCCGCACGCCGACAATGTCGCCGGGGCTGACGGCGTCGCCGAGGCGCTGCTCGCTGGTAAGCTGCACGCCGCCGGCACTGATGTTCACAACCCGGCCTGACCATACGGGCTGGTCTGGCGTGGTGCCGGATGGTTCGTTTTCCAGGCCGCCAAGCCAGAATGCCGCCCGAACTATGCGATTTGGAGGCACGTCGGTACGGTTGAAGGCTCGCCGCTGCATGCGCTGCATGCGGGTGGGGCCGCACACGTGCAGCACGGTCTGCTGCGTGCCGTCATCGAGCTGCTCCGAGGCGGTCTCGGCGACAGTGCCGGTGAAAACGTGCTTGTGATGCTTGAGCTTGAAGCTCACGCCGACCTTGTCGGCCGACTTGAACTCGTGCGGCTGCTCGCCGGGCTGTGGCACCGGGGCTTCCAGCAGGACATGGCCCTGTCGCAGGGCGACAAACCGCGTGCGAAAGCTCGTCCATCCATTCTCATCGCGGATGGTAATCGTCGCGGGGACCTGCCGCCCGGCGGCAGCGCCGAGCACCTCGTCTATCTGTTGGTTGGTCAGATTCTGAAGAGTCGCCATATTGTCAGCCCTGCCGATACTTGCCAATAAGCCAAAGGTTCACCTCGCGGCTGTCGTCGCGCGACGGCGCGCGTTCGACCCTTCAAAGCACATCATGCCGCTTCCGGGTTTGTCGTCGGCACGTACGGGTAGGGACTTAAGCAGTATCAAGACCGCGAATCGGCCTTTGGACGGCGGGAATCTGGGGTAGGACGGCGGGGATGGGCGATGGCGCGGTTACTCGCCCGCCTGCTCGCCGGCGGACAATTCAGCCTCGATCACATCCGCCTTCGGCACGCGGGCGCCAGTGACGGCCACGATTGCCCCGGGCAGGCCCCAGAGAATCGGCACGAGCCTGGCCAGAAGAGCCAGCACCAGTACAGTGCTGGCACCGCACACGGGGCTCTCGAAAAACTCCAGATACCAGTTTTCCACCCAGCCGACGCCTCCCGGGGTCAGCGGGATCGCCCCGATGATGTAGATCAGCGGCACGTAGAGGAAATATTCCTTCCACCCGGCAGGAATCGAAAGGCTCGCGCCCATCAGCGTGACAAAGGTCACAAACGACAGGTGCGATATCAGCGATATCACCACCGCCCATGCCATCGAGCCCAGGCGCCTGCGATATTGCACAGCCGCGTCGCCGGCAGCGGCTATGTGGTGGGCGATGGGCAGCCTGCGGTAGATTTTATCCAGATGAAGGGCGCGTCGGAAGCGTTGACTCAGCAGGAACGTCATCATCCCCGTCACAGCCACGAGAATGGCTGCCATGCATATCACCGGCAGGCGAAGCTCGTCGAAACTTCGCTCCCCGCCGACCAGCAGCACGCCCAGCATAACCCCGGCCATCACGGCCAGTTCGACGAGCCCGAGCAGGCGGTCGACGAACACGCTTACAAGCACTGCGGCGACCTTGGAGGTGTGCCTGGCCACGTAATACGCCTTGACCAGGTCCCCACCGACGGTGCCCGGCACGATGGCGTTGAAGAACTGCCCAAGAAACGTCAGGCGGACCGCCTCCCACAGTGAGATGTTCACATCCTGTATCTTCAGCAGCATTCGCCATCGGACGGCGATCATCGCCAAGGCCAGGCCGAACGCCATTGCCCCCAGCACGGCCAGGAATATCTTGATTTCCTTAAGACTTTTGGCAAAGCCAGGCCGAATTACTTTATCAGATGTAACGGGCTGGGAATCCGTAACGGGTTGGAAATCCGAAACCGGCCGGACCTCGATTTGTGGCGACCACAACGAGCCGGTGTTGACGCGCAGGGTATCGCCCGCGCCACCTTCGGGCTCAGCCATGACGGCGTAGGTGCGTCCGCCATCGCAAGCTTGGACATAGTCCCGCCAATGAACCTTCGCCACAACCCACGCCACCAGAGCGCCGGCGACGGCTATCTTTGCGGAAAGCAATAGAGTTTTGCGAGTCCTGGCATTCATCGTCGGAGTCCTTCGCGAGTGAAGGATTGTACCGTCCGGCACGGCGGGTGAAAAGCCGTGCGCCAAGTTCCCCGCGCCTCAGGCCGTAGATATCCGAGCGGCCTATTGTCGGATAATTCCCGTTTAGGCCGACAAGAGCCGATTTTCCCATTGGCTCTGAGGGCGTTTTGGCGTATTGTTACCGTTCTAGCCATAGGTTTGAATCCACGGCCTGAAAGCAAGAATGCCTTCTCGTCGTCTAACTCGGATTATTCACCAACCATTGACAGTTGATTCTCCCCGATCTTTGGGCGG
>CAZMBZ010000205.1:0-9580 GCA_964564285.1 uncultured Planctomycetaceae bacterium
CAGCTTCGGCTCCTGCCCCTGTTACCGTCCGCGTCGATGTGGTGGAGGCGATGCGTGAGATGATCGGGGGTGTGGCGGCGCGGGCTCTGGCTGCTGGTGGCGATTGCTTCTCTGCTCCCCTGGGGTTGCCTTGTGACCGAGTTCCCGTCTCAGATCCCGACGTAGTGGATGTTGAGCCGGTGTCGTTGGACGAGGGGTGATGGGCGACCAACGCCACCTGCCGGAACTGGCAGCGCTCCAGGAACGGTTGGAACAGGAGTTGGCCAAGCCAACGGACAAGGAACTGGCCCGCACGCCGTGAACGTGGCACAGGATTACTTGCCGGCAAGGCGGCGAACCCTTGCCAGGTCTTCCCGCGCCGAATCGGCTGTTTCCCCCGTGGGCTCAAGGCGAAGGAATTGCTCGAAGGCTTCGATGGCCTCGGCATAGCGCGTCAGTTCCTCGTAGGCGCTGCCTATCAACGAGTAAGTCCATGCGTTGTTCGGGTCAATGGCGATGGCCTTTTTGTAGGCTTCGATGGCCTCGGGGTATTGTTTCAGTTGCCCGTAGGCGCAGCCCATGGACCAGTAAGCCGCAGCGTTGTTCGTGTCTCTGGCTATTGCCTTCTTGTAGGCTTCGATGGCCTCGGGGTAGCGTTTCAGCCCGTAGTAGGCGCGGCCCATCCACAAGTAAGCTCTTGCGTAGTTTGGCTCGATGGCGATGGCCTGTTTATAAGCGGCAATGGCCTCGGGGTGGCGCTTGAGCCAATAGTAGGCGCAGCCCATGGACCAGTAAGCCGCAGCGTACTCGGGATTGAGGGCGATGGCGTGCTTATATTGGTCAATCGCAATCTCATTATTGCCAAGCTGGAGATGCAGATACCCGAGCGCGTACCAGACTAACGGGTTGTCGGGTTGCGTTTTGCGAAGTTCCGTGAGTGCCTTCGTCGCGGCAGAGTATTCCGCCTTGTGCATGGCTTCCCATGCTTTGTCGAGTTCTCCGGTTTCGTCACTATTAAGTTGGTGGCCTCCCGCGCTGGCGATGGTTCGGACCTTGCCTTGCTTGCGGATAAGGGCCGAGACGCCGGAGACGGGGACGGCGAAGTTGAGGTTCTGGCCGGTGGTGATGTAGGCCGTCGTTACGCCGATTACTTCGCCGCCGGCGTTGAGTAGCGGTCCGCCGCTGGAGCCTGGGCTTATCGGGGCGGTTACCTGTATGGCTGCGACTCCGTCCTTGATTTTCCGGTGGCCGCTTACCATGCCGCTGCTGAAGGTGTTCTCCAAGCCTCGCGGGTTGCCGATGGCGTAGACGGTGGCACCCACTTTCGGCAAGCCCGCTTTTGCTATTCTGAGGACCGGGAATCCGCCGCCTGAGACCTTCAGCAGAGCCAGGTCGCCAGCGGGGTCGGTGGCAACCACACCGTCAACGAATAGCGTGGACCCGTTGCTGAGGCGGGCGGTGGCGAACTCCGCGCCCTTTATGACGTGGTAGTTTGTGACAATCAGGCCGCTTGCGGCGACGAAGAAGCCGGACCCCAGGCCGATGGGCTTGAAGTCCTTGTCGCGCACGGTTAGGTAGACGACGGCAGGCGAAGCTTTCTCGAAGAGTTGTTCCGGTGAGATAGGCGCAGGGGCCGGCCCGGCTGGGGGCGCGGCCTCGATGAGCGTGTCCGACTTGCCCCAAGGTGGAGGCGTGACAGCCGGGGCGGGGGTGTTGGCGTCGCGCTTACTGTCGGACGGCCTTCTTGCTACATACTTGACCTTTGGTTCGCCGTCAGGAGTTGGAAGGGAATTGGCCCAGTCCTCCAGCTCCTGGTAGACATCTTTTGCCGGACTGGCAGGCAAACCCTTCTTTGCTGGTTTGCCCGCGTTCTCGGCCGGCACTTGCGCCACGGCGGGCGGCGAAGGCAAAGCCCCTGTGCCCGATGTCAGGGCTACGGTGATGACGACGGCCAGCGCGGCTCCGGCCATTAACCCAGCCGCGCCGCCGAAGATCAGGAAGGCTCGTCTTTTCGGCGGTTTCGGGCTGGGTACGGCGCACTCATACCCGCACGCCGCGCACTTGTCCAATTCCCCACCCATGGACTCAGGGCTTTCCAGCTTCGCACCACATTGCGGACATGTATACCGAATCATTGAACGCCCCTTTCCTGCCAAGTGGATACGTCAACAGTACACGGGTCGGCTGGCAATATCCACGATATTCGGGCCGGCTCGGGGAGTCGGGCGCGTCTTGTGCAAACGGTCGGACAGTCCGGTCACCGCCGCTTCCGCCTCAACAAGGCCAAACCGCCAATGGCCAGCATCGCCAAAGTGGCGGGTTCGGGGACTTCGGATGCACTAGCGTCGATATTGAGGTTGACCAATGACTCTGATCCCATCATGTCACAACCTGATGCCGAAGCACGCACCTCGCCTAACAGTCTGTAGGTATGCGAAGCGTCTACAATAGCATTTCCATCCTGTAATAGCACCGGTGATAAAAGAGTGATGTCTTGAATTGAAATTGAAATAGTCCCAATGGCAAAGTCGCTAATCTGTGTCGTATCTTGCCGAATAGCTAAGATGACTTTGCCGCTAGTCTCACCGAAATTGAAGTCCACGCTTCCGCTCGCCGAGGAACTGGCACCAGAGCTTAGGCCAGCTTGACTAAACATTACCATGTTTGCCCTGGCATTGGCCAACAGGGACATAGTTAAGAGGTCGCTACTAGGCGTGAAACTACCCGATACGTTGGCGTTGCCACCTCCGGAGTAGCTCCCAGGGTCGTCTCCTGTGATTCGGCCCGATCCCCATGCACGCGCATCCGCGATTACACTGGACGCTCCCGTGTCATGTTGCGAATCAAAGATTCTTGATCCTCCTGATATAACTCCTGAATCCCAACTAAAGGTCTTATCGCCATCGGGCGCGGAGGCATAAGCGTCCGCAATGAACGTCGAAGTGACCACGTTCAAACCTACCGGTTGTGCCTGTGTAGTCCCAGCCAAACAAAACAGGATTGCTGGCACCACCATCGCCGCCCCAATAGCTTTCGTCTTCATCGTCTTGCCCTTTCAATAAGTGCCCAAAGACCATCCGCCGCGAACGCGGTTGAGCCGAAAAGGCCTCCAAGGCCGAGAACGTGTAGAGCGGTGCCTAAACCCGTGCCTCAATGCTAACGCGCATCCGCCATTCGTCAATGAGAAAACCAGCTCAAACTAAGGGGTTTTTTCTTGGGCACTTCACGGGAGGGAATTGGACTGGCGCGCAGACCCCGTGCGTGACGATGTATGGGATATGTCAAGTACTCCATAACTCGTTACCGCACAGGGAGGTGCACTATGATACGTCCGCAAGCCTTGATGGAAGCTGTATCGGCGAACCTCAACCGATTCCTCCAACCAATCGGCGAGAATCTCAGCAAGCCCCAGAAAAAGTTCCTTCGAGACGGGCTGGTCGGATTGCTCCGCGCAGGCCGGCCGGTCGTCTGCCGCATGGCCCGCAAGCTGCCGGATCGACGCACGAAGTTCCTCTCCCGCCTGGACCGTATGGAAGGGAACCTCAACCGCCAAAGCGACATCGACGAGAAGCTCAAGGCGGCGCTGCCCGGCCTCTGGGCACCGCTGGTCCGCGACGAGACGCCCATCATCCTGGACCTCTCGGACATCGCCAAGCCGTTGGCCAAGAAGATGGATTACCTGGCCACCATCCGCGACGGCAGCACCGGGCAACTGGTCAACGGATACTGGCTGGTGGAACTGTATGCCTCCGTATCGCGTAAGAACCCCGTGCCGATTCTGCTGGAACCGTTCAGTCACGAACAGCCTTTCTGCCGCGGCCAGAACCCGGTAATCATCGACGCCGTGCGGAAGGTTTTCGACCTGACCGACGGCCGGGGGGTGCTGGTGATCGATCGTGGCGGGGATGCACGGACCCTATTGAGCGACTGGCTCGACCATGATTATCGCTTCGTTGTGCGCCTTCGCGGAGACCGCAATTTGATGCGGTTTTACTCGGCTTTTGGCGGTTTCGCCGAAACGGTGGAGACTTTTCGTCATGGCCAATGGGTTCCGGTTCAGGCGCGGCTGCTGGCCGAGCAGACGCCCACGCCGCATCGCGCATGGCGAACCGTCAAACGTCATGGCAAAGTCATCCTTCGCTTCTCTCAGGTCGGCTGGGTCAAGGTGCGTCTGCCGGGGCGAGACGAAGTCTTGACGATGGTGGTCGCACGTGTGCCAGGCCACGATGTGCCGTTTATGTTACTCACGAACCTGCCAGTTCAATCAGCTGACGATGCGCGGCGCGTGCTGCGGTATTACGGCCGCAGGTGGGAATGCGAGGAGGGGATTCGCTTCCTGAAATCCGAGGTTAACCTGGAACAGATTCGGACGTTCAACTGGACGGCCATTTGCCGGCTGGTCCTGCTGGCCGTGCTGGTGATGATCTACCTGACATGGCTGCTGGAGCGAGAACCGAATCTTGCCGAGCGTTTGATCGCTTTTGGCCAACCGCTGCCGGATAAGCCGGACTTCCTGCTCTATCGCATGCTGACGGGACTCACAGAGGCAATAACTGCATGTGTTTACACTGGGAGGGCCTTGCCATGAATGTACTTGTGAAAAAACCCCTTCGTTTGAAGGTTTCTGGGCGCAGAACGCTTTTCGCCATCCGGGCACGCAATCTTTCCCAAGTCTGAATCCGCTTCATCTCCATGTGATCGCGCGATCCGATATTGTAACTTGCAGACTGGTTACCTGGGATTTCCTGGATGGACCGTGGCCGATCCCGGCGCGCCGGGACCGCCGACCTTCCTGGCGATCTTATCGCCGATCGTGGGATCGACAAGCGTCTTCCGTGGCCGAGAGAGCTTTCTAAACCGGTCGCCGAAGGCGATTGCCCTGCGCCAAGCCCGGAATGCCCTTTGCCGAATGCCGATATCTTGGTAGTTTCATCTGACAAGGCCGCGACGGTCGCCGGCCGAAGTCTGTCCGAGAATTCCCGGGCGGATGTATGCATTGAGACTGGTGGTGTCGAAGTGAACTCGATTCCTGCCGAGTAACGAGCAAGAAGACTGAAATGAAAAAGGCCATTACCCTACTGCTCCTGCTCCTGAACACTCATGCCTTCGCCGTCGGAGTCCAGGAGTTCGTAACCACGTCCTTCAGCGACGGGGACTTCAAGTTATCCTGGAAAACATGCGCAGCCGACGTGTATGTCAGCCAGGCCGAGACCGTCGCCGTCCGCAATGCCACCTCGCTCTTTGCCCAGGATGTCGAGCGGGTCACCGGCAGGAAGCCCTCGATCAAGAACACCACCACCGGGCTTTCCCGCCACGCCGTCATCGTGGGAACCCTCGGGAAATGCAAGGTGATCGAGGACCTCGTCAAGGCGGGCAAACTCGACGTAAGCAAAGTCCGTGGAAAGTGGGAAACCTTCCTCATCCAGGTAGTCCCCAATCCATTACCGGGAGTGGATACAGGCCTCGTTATTGCCGGAAGCGACAGGCGGGGCGCCATCTACGGCCTGTTTGACGTGTCGGAAAACATGGGCGTGTCCCCATGGTACTGGTTTGCCGACGTCCATCCCCGCAAACAGAAAGCCCTGGTGGTGAAAAAGGGAACCTATCGGGAGGGGCCGCCCTCGGTAAAATACCGCGGCATCTTCATCAACGATGAAATGTGGGGCATCAGGCCCTGGGCCATGAAGACCTATGCGCCCGACGAGGGACAGGGACTCGGGCCAAAGACCTACCGCCGAATATTCGAACTGCTGCTGCGGCTCAAGGCCAATCACATCTGGCCGGCCATGCACAGAGGAACCAAGCCCTTCAACTACTATGAGCGCAACAAGGTCGTCGCCGACGAATACGCCATCGTGATGGGAACCTCCCACATCGAGCCCATGCTTCGCAATAACATAGGCGGCGCCGAATGGGACGTCGAATACCCCGGCGAGCCCTGGAATTACCTGACCAACAAGGACCACATATACAAGTACTGGGAAGACCGCGTTAAGACCAACGCCAGGTACGAAAACATATACACCATCGGCAAACGCGGCAAGGACGACGGGGCAGGCAAGGATGTCAACGTACCGGTGCTGGAACGAATCTTCGCCGATCAGCGGAAGATTCTGCGGGACTGGGTAAACCCCGATCCAGCCAAGGTTCCACAGGTGCTGATCGCCTATACGGAGATACTGGGGCTGCTAAACCGTGGGCTGCGCGTGCCGGACGATGCCATCATCTGCTGGCCTGACGATAACTGGGGGAATATCCGCCAACTGCCTAACCACAAGGAACAGCAGCGGCCCGGGGGTTCGGGTATTTACTATCACTTCCAATGGCTTCAGGGAGCCAGCGCTTGCTATGTCTGGCTGCACACGACGCCTTTGGGGCTTACATGGCAGCAGATGCACATGGCGTATGAGTACAATGTCAGAGACCTCTGGGTGGTGAATATGGGGGACATAAAGCCCGGCGAAATCGCCATGGAGTATTTCCTTCGCATGGGCTGGGATATTTCGCCATGGACCAACCGGAACTCGCGCGAATTCCTGCTGTCCTGGGCGACCCGGGATTTCGGAGCCCAATTCGCCGAGCCGATTGCGGATATCCTGGAAAAGCATTTTGAGCTGGGCTACGCCCGTCGGCCGGAATCCATGGTGCAGAAGAGATGGAAAGGACCCGCCAAATGGGATTGGTTCAGCCTGGACAATTACAATGACGAGGTCCAACGGCGCATCGACGCTTACGATGAGTTGATCCGCAAGACAGATCAGCTATATGCAAAACTGCCTCGTGAACTCAAGGACGCCTTCTTTCAGATGGTGTTGTACAACGTCAAGTGCGCGGGCCTGCACAACAAGAAAGTCCTCTACGCCCAGAAGAGCAACGCTTATGGCGCCCAGGGCCGGGCCAGCGCAGCCAGCTACGCCGGACTGGCAGAGAAGGCCCTGGATAATTTGAAGGCGGTCATCAAACATTACAACACCTCCCTGCTGACCGTCGGAGACAAGTGGAACCACATGGCCTCCATGCCCGGACCCTATGGTGGGCAGGCGGCTCAATTCCACATGCCGCCGCTGAGCCACTACAGCGGCACGGGACCCGCCTGCCTGAAAATGGACCTGGAGGGCGGCGCCAAAAACGTTCTTCCGGACTTCAGCGTATACCCAAAAAACAAACGTTTCATCGACCTGTATAATTCAGGTTCGGGAACCGTCAAATGGACCGCCAAAGTGTCTGATGAGTGGGTAAAACTAAGCAAGACGTCCGGGCAATTCGATAAAGAAGCACGCATATGGGTCACAATCGACTGGGAAAAGGCCCCCAAAGGCCCGAAACAGCAGGCGAAAGTCACCTTCAAAGGTACCGGAAAAGCACTCAGTGCCTCCATTACGGCGTTCAATCCAGCCCTGCCAACACGTGAAAAGGTCAAGGGATTCGTGGAAAGCCACGGTTATGTCTCCATCGAAGCCGAGCATTACTCCCGTAAAGTGGACAAAAAAGGCGCCGGCTGGGCCGTTGTAACCGGTTTGGGGAGAACCGGCGACTCCGTAACTGTCCTGCCGACGACCATTCCAGCATGCACGGGTAGCGCAATCGCCACATCTTCGCCCGTTCTGGAGTACGATCTGCACATGTTCAGCAAGGGAAAGTTGAAGGTAACGCTGCATTCCAGCCCCACCAGGCCAATAAACGCGGGCTACAAACTTCGATATGCCGTGTCTTTCGATAACGAAACGCCCACTGAAGTCTCGGGCGGACCCGCCAGTGTCATCGACAACGTACGGAAGACGACAAAAGAGTTCACAATCGCCCAGCCGGGACAGCATGTATTGAAGATATGGATGGTGGACCCGGGTATGGTGCTGGACAAAATCGTCATCGACACCGGCGGCGTGGTGGACTCGTACCTGGGTCCGCCAGAGTCATTCTGCAATCAGAGAAAACCGGGCTCCGCTTCGGATTAGCAATCCGTCGAGAAATGGATTTCGTCGCGCGAGCGAGCCTGGATTCCAGGCATCAGGGAAGAAACCGCAGGTGCGGTTTCCCGCGGGGCAGGCGGAACGTTAGGAACGGTACACGGATAGACATTCGACGGTTGCGCATGCAAGCGGGCGGCCGAGGGGTTTCGCCCCTTGGAACCCCGCCCTTCGACTCGCTTCGCTCGCTCAGGGCAAGAAGGGCAAAGTACAAAAGAGCAAAACTGCAAAGGGCAATTCCATTCAGTCCACGCCAGACAAAACCACCACCCGAAACCCGCCGTAGTGGAGCCCGTTGACGGGGTAGTACCCGACACGGATCGCAGACCGGCAGTAGGCAGGATCGTTGACCCAACTGCCGCCGCGCAGGACGCGCTGGGTGCCAGAATCCGGTCCCGCGGGGTCTTGATTCTTCGCACCTGCCTGACCGGCAGGCAGGTTCGCGTAAGAATCAGCGTGCCAGTCGCTACACCACTCCCAGACATTGCCATGCATGTCGTACAGCCCGAAGCCGTTGGGCGGAAAGCTGCCTGCCGGCGTCGTCTGGAGAGTCTTGGCCTTCTGCGCGGAGGACATTCCCACCCACGCCATGATCGCATCCCAAACGCCTGGTTTGGAAATCTGCGCGAAGACGGCATTGGCCTGCCCCGGCTTGAGCACGTCGCCGGTGTGGAACGCCGTGGTCGTCCCCGCACGGCAGGCGTATTCCCACTGGGCCTCGGTGGGCAACATCACCCTCTTGCCAGTCCTGGCAGAAAGCTTCTGGCAAAACTCCACGGCATCGTCCCAGGAGACATTCTCCACCGGATTCTTCGCGCCTTTGAAGCTGCTGGGATTGACGCCCATCACCTGCTCGTACTGCTCCTGCGTTACCTCGAACACCCCCATGTAGAACGGCTTGCTGATGGTCACCTCGTGCTGCGGGCCTTCACCGCCGATTCGGCCGGCCTCCGTGGCGGGCGAGCCCATCATGAACTTGCCGGGCGGTATGAGCACCAGCCGCATCTTCACCTCGTCGCCGAGATCAAGAACGGTTTCCGGCCAGTGGCCAGCCATGTAATACCAGATGCCGCCGGCCGCAAGCCAGGCTGCGATGACCGCGATGCCGATCTTGGTTCTGCGGCTGACTTTCCTGGTTTTTTTGCCCACCACCTTGCCCACCACTTTTTCCACCGCGCCACCCATGAGCCGAACCTTCCCGAAGAACCCAAGGCAGCAGTTTACCCCGCCGACGGGGACAGGGCAACTGCCTCGGCCGGCTCGTCCGGCCAGTGAAAGCCGCGTGCCATGCTTCCGGACGCTTCTTCCGAAAGCATGTTCCAAGTGAGATCTCGGTAGAACAAGACCACATCAAACCCGCAACGTCGAGAGAACATGCTTCCGCAAGAAGCCGCGGCATCATGGCCCGGGAACGGCCCGACTGTCCAGTTATCCAGCAGAAGAGGCAGAACCGGATGTTGGGATCATGGTTAGAATCTTCAGAAAGGCCGACGGTCCCGGCGCGCCGGGATCGGCCGGAGTCTATCCAGGAAATCTCGGCTAAGCCGGAGTGGCCATGAGCAATTCGCTGAAACGAATACCGATGACGGTTATATGGACGATCGCAATTCTCTGTAGCTGCACGTCCGCCAGCC
>CAZMBZ010000206.1:0-9550 GCA_964564285.1 uncultured Planctomycetaceae bacterium
CCGCCGGCGAGGTCGCCAAGGTCATCGGTTCGGTCGCGAACCTCAAGTACAGCCGGGATGATGAATACCAGGCCGACCAACTCGGCATAAAGTACATGGCCAAGGCGGGCTACAACCCGTGGGGCATGATCGAACTGCTGACGATCCTGCTGAACCTGAGCGAGTCCGAGCCGGGCACGCTGGCTGAGATGCTCCAGACGCACCCGTTGTCCAGTAAGCGGATCGCCGAGGCCAAGGCGACCATCGAGAAGGACTACTCAGCCCACAGGCAGACGACGTCCGACCCGAACAAGGCTCGTTTCACGGCGATGAAGGCCCGGCTGCTGCGGATCATGCCCAAGGGCAAATAGCTATCGCTACGTGAAGCGTTTTGCGATGACGTAGAGCGGCGAGAATATTTTCGCGTCCACTTTCACGCCGGTCTGCTTGCGCGCGTCGAGGTAGTCGAGCAGGCCGGCCAGCGGTGTCTCGTGGACGGTTATGTCCTCGTTGTGGTCCCCGCCGCCGGGGCCTGTCTTGGTCAACTCCGTGGCGAGAAAAAACGTGATGTGCTCGTCGCACAAGCCCGCTGATGGAACGCCGTCGAACAACCGCTCCATCTGCCCGGCCTGGTAGCCGGTCTCCTCCAGAAGCTCGCGATGGGCGGCGGTCTCCAACGCCTCATCTTCCTGGCCCGGGATATCGCCGACGAGCCCGGCGGGCAGTTCGATAACGCGGCTGGCGACCGGTGGGCGGAACTGCTCGACGAGCACGATCTGCCCATCGTCGGTCAGCGGCACGATGCACACGATGCCACTTAGGTTTTTACGCTCGACGAACTCCCATGTCCCGCGCATGACCATGTCGAGGTGCTCGCCCTGCCAGATGATTCGCTTGTCGTTGTCCGTCACGTCGCGCCTTTCCGATCTTGTTTTACGCGTATGCCCCGAAGCCGAAGAACCAGTGCTTCTTCGCGAAACGGTACGCCCAGTGTTTCTCGGGTATTTCCATGCCGGGCTGGTGGTGGCTGCACATCGGGCACTTGCCGGCCAGCTCCTCGTAGCCCGTGCCACGGCCCGTCGCATCCTTGGCGCCGCGGGCCTTGAACATCTCGCCGAGTTCGCCCGGGTTTTCCAGGAAAACGCATCCGAGAGTGCGGTCGTTAACGAACTGTCGGAAGTCGCGAAGCAGGCTGGACCCCTCGATCTGCGCGACGATGTCATCACTGTCGTACACATTCTCGGCGGCGAACTGGATCGGCGGGCACGGCTCGATGTCGCCCCACGGGTTGATGTGATAACTCATCCCGTGGGCGGCGGGGCACAGGGCCCGGCCCTGCTCGTCGTAATAGGTGTCCACGATCATGATCGGCTTGCGGCAGCGCATGTCCACTATGAATCGTCGCAGCTCGACCATCTGCTCAGCCGTCAGGGCCAACTCCGGGCATGGGTTCACGCCGGACGGCCTGTATGCGTAATACCACACGTAATGTGCGCCGAGCTCGATCATCCGGTCGAGGTACTTCTCGCTGACCATGTCGGCGATGTTGGACTGGCAGACGCTGGTGGCGGCGCCGGTTACCAGTCCGTGACGCAGGCAGTGGGCAAGCCCGGCGGTGCTTCGGCCGAGCACGTCCCGCCCGCCGCGACGCTGGTCGCTGACTACCTCGCTGCCCTCGACGCTGACAAGAGGTGTGACGTTGCCCGCCGCCGCCAGTCTGGCTGCGATGTCGTCGGTAAGCAGCGTGCCGTTGGTGAAGAGCTGGAAGTAGCACTGCGGGTGGCGTTCGAAGATCGCCATCAGATCCGGGTGAAGCAGCGGCTCGCCGCCCATGATGCCGAAAAACCGCACGCCCTGGGTGTAGGCCTGGCCGATGATGCGGTCGATCGTGCCGATGTCAAGCCGGGCCCGCGGGGCGTCCGTGGAGACCCAGCAGCCCTGGCAGCGCAGGTTGCACTCGTTGGTGATCGACAGGAAAAGAAACGGCGGAAACTGCCTGCCGTCGGCGATGCGCCGGTGGAATTTGCGGATGGCCCGCATGTTGCCGATGCCGAACTTCGTCGCCATCTTCCACAGCAGCCTCGGCCGCGCTGTCGTCAGCATTCGCCAGGCGAGTCGAAAGACCATTCGAACTCCACTTCCGACCAGCCAGCGCCGCCGCGACGCGCGACAACACAAGACCGGCTCGCAAAACAATCGCCGACCATTATACCCGCGATGCGTCCGCTTACAAAACGTCACTTTCTCACGGAGGATGCGGAAGGAATATCGAGGCCTTTAACTGCAACGAGAAGAACCATGAATATCATGGCGATGCGGCCGTGTCTGCGTCGCCGCATCTCCAGATGAACTCGCCCTGGTCAAGACGCCCGGCCTCATAAAAGCCACCGACCTCGATAGCTCGTTCCGCCCAGGGCTGGGCTTTATGGCGGCGTGTTCGCGGTCGTGCAATTGGGCCGGCGGAGCGTTGTTCTACAGTCGGCTGTCTCTCTTTGGCGCGAAGCCTTCAGCACGAACTTGCCGCGATAATGCAAGGTTCTTGGAAGCATGCTCCAAGTGCGATCTTGGCAGGACAAGGCCACAGTGGCCCCACAGGCGTCGAGGGAACATGCTTCCGCCAATGGCCGGGGAAACATGCCACCGGCCGGTTATCCTGGCCTGGCGGCCCTTGGCGTCGTAAGCGTACTGCGTCGTGTGGTCCTTGTCGGCCGTCGAGTTGCCGTCGTCGTAGTTCTCGATGACCGCGGTTACCCGGCCGAGAGCGTCGTATTCGCGCCGCGTTTCGCGGCCCTTGTTGTCCAACATGCCCGTCAGCCAGCCGGTGTTGGCGGAGTAGTCGTACTTCGTGACGATGTACAGGTTCGAACTGTCCAGGGCCGGCGTGTCTGTTTCGCAAACGGTCGCTAAAACTACGTGGTACCACAGTATATACAATAGTCCCAGCCCGGCTGCCTTTCTCGTAAACCTAGCGTGTCCAGCCTGTTGAGTCACTATGTAGCTCGCAACATGAAAACAACGGTTCCTGACCCCTGCTAGCCCCCCAATAGCCCAAGGGTTGACCCCAATTCAATGTCAATCTGGTATCTGTTTTTCCCGGGCCAGCTCGAGATTTCGGCGCACCTTGACATCGTCGGGGGTGATTTCCAGGGCCTTTTGAAAATGTACGATGGCCTCGTCGATTCGCCCGTGGCCAGCCAGGACGACGCCCAGGTTGCTGTGTGCTTCGGCGTCGTGGGGGTCTATTTCCAAGGCTTTCCGGTACTGGGCGATGGCCTCGTCAACTTTTCCGCAGCCAGCCAGCGCGTTAGCGAAGTTGAAGTGGGCCGCTCCGTAGTCGGGCTTGATCTCCAGGGCCTTGCGGTAATGGGCGATGGCCTGATCGGTTTTTCCTTGGCCGGCCAGCACGTTACCGATGTTGTAGTGGGCCACCTCATCATGGGGCTTTATCTTCAGGGCCTCCTGGTAATGGGCAATGGCCTCGTCGCCTTGTCCTTGGTCGGCCAGGGCGTTGCCAAGGGCATGGTGTATCGAACCATGCCATGGCACCCTATCGAGCGCGATTCGGAAGTGCTTAACGGCCACCTCGGGTCGGCCCAACCGTCTCGCCAGCCTACCGAAGTGGTGATGCAAGCTCCAGTCATCTGGCGTCTTGGCAATTGCCGCCTGGTAGGTTTTCCATGACGCCTGAATCGCTTGTGGCGTCGCTGCCAGTCGGCGAAGGCCATCCATTCGCCGATGTGCCGCAGCCTGGCGGAGGCCGTGGTTCAACTGATTGGTGAATGGTGCTTTGGACGTCATTTCCACCATATGGGCGGCTAACTGGTAATCATCCCACGAAGTCAATGCCAGCAACTCCGCGCACCGCCTCCTCGATGGGATAGTGTCATGCTTGTCCAGAGCGGCCAGTTGGGGCAAGGCCTCGCGTACCTGATCCAGAACAGCCCGGGCGAGCAAGTAGTTTCCCTCGAAGGTCAAGTGGACGTGCTCATAGAAGAGGTATCCCCCCGAAATGCCCTTGGAGTCCGGATCGTTTTGGGCCAGCGCCAGTTCCGCATCGACAAAGCGGACACCGCGGGCCTTCTGCTCACGAGCCACGTCACGGATGATGGCATTGTTGCTTGAGTCGGCGCGGAACCGCAGAACGTCCAGATCGCGGGCTAACTCAAGTCGGCCCCGTGCCTCCGCGGAGCGGCCGGCCTTGAGCAGACACTGACCGATACGGAACTGGAGTTCCGCGAAGCGGTCGTCGATCTTCGCGGCCATCTCGTACCAATCGATCGCCTCCAGCCACCGGCTGCTTGCCTCCAACTTGCCACCGGCCTCGTAAATCGACTCCCACGTTTCCAGGTCTTCGGTAGTCAGATCGGACCGGTGCAGCGAGGCGAACGGCGGGCAGTCTCGCAGGTTCACGGCCACGGTCGAAAGTACAACCGCGGCGTTCGCTCGCTGTGCGATGCCACAGATGTCGGTCAGGTTCCGCCGGTAGTTGTCATAAACGGCAGCCAGTCGCGGGTCCTCGGCCGGGACGGGGTTGTTCAGGAACATCTCCATGCCGCGCCATTGGCTCGGGGCGACGTCCTTTCCACGGAAGTGACCGGCGGCGTCGCCGAGCAACTGCCCGACTCGCGTCGATTTCGCCCAGAGACTGGCCCGAATGATCCTCGTGCTCGGCGACCATTGCTGGAAGACGGTTCCCGGACCGTAGGGTCCAGTCACCTCGTTGTTTCCCATGTAGATGACAAAAAGGTCCGGATCACGAGCAGCGCAGTGGCGGGCGATCTCCAGGACCGCGTGCGAGTTTATCGCCGTCATCGCCCCATTGACGATTTCGAACCGCGTGTCCGGATACTGCTCGCCGAGCATGACGCCGAGGATCCGACCAAAGTTGAACGCCGGGTCAGGTGTGCCCATTGCGGCCGAACCACCGAGAACGAAGATGCGGACTGAGCCCGCCGGCTTGGTCGATAGAACGCAGGGATATGGCTCCCTTGTAAGCTGGCGCGGGAAGAATCGCCATCCGAAGCGGTAGTTGGTCGTGCAAGTGCCGTTGGCGTCCGGCCCAAGGAAGAATCCCGTCGGATAGCCATAGCCCCCCAATCGCAAACCGGCTTCCAGGAGGCCTAAGAACAGGGCTGGGCAGAGGATCAAGAGCGCCAACCGTAGAAGCCATCCTCGCCATCCGCGAAAGCGCCTCATCTCGGGAGTTGACGGGTCGGCGGGTTGGGGGTTCGGAGTCTGGGGTTCGGGGGGCATAATGCGTCACCTCGACGTTACTGCGTTTCCGGGGCCGCTCCGGTCATTCATACGCTGTTACTGTTCAATGGGCTGTGGGCTGTTTCGGCGCCGTCCGGGTTCACCTCCGCGTGGACCGGGCTACATTGAGGTTCCGGCGCACCTTGGCATCGTTTGGGTTGATTTCCAGGGCCTTTTGAAAATGGAAGATGGCCTCGTCGATTCGCCCGTTGCCGGCCAGGACGACGCCCAGATTGCTGTGGGCTTCCGCGTCGCGCGGGTCGATTTTCAAGGCTTTCCGGTAATGGGAGACGGCCTCGTCAACTTTTCCTCGGCCGGCCAGCACGTTAGCGAGATTGAAGTGGGCCGCCTCATAGTCGGGCTTGATCTCCAGGGCCTTGCGGTAATGGGCGATGGCCTGATCGATCTGTTTTCGGTCGGCCAGCACGTTACCGAGGTTGTAGTGAGACAATTCATCGTTGGGCTTAATTCTCAGGGCATTCTGAAAGTGGGCGATGGCCTCATCGGCCTTTCCCTGGGCGGCCAGCGCAAGAGCGAGGCTGTGGTGGGCTTCCGCATAGTCTGGTTTGATTTCCAGGGCCTTTCGGTACATCAGCTCGGCGTTTCGCCAGTCTTTGGCTCTGAGGTACTCGCGACCGGCCCGCCAGTACGAAAGGTCGTCGACGAATTGTTCGACGATCTTCTTCAGGGCGTCGGGCGGCGCGTTGACGAACTCGGGAATGTTGGCCGCCCGGTCCGCGGCCGTGAAGTGCGACAGCTCGACGGGCGGGCTGCTGTGGCCGGCTTGGTTGATGTGCGCCAGAAAAATCTGGGAGTACGGCCCGTTGGCCTTCGATGTGAACGCCAGCCAGCGGCTGTTGGGCGACCATGTGTGCCAGGAGTTCATGCGCCGGGTGTTGCACTTCAGCCGCCGCGCCGGGCCACCCTCGGCGGGAATGATGTATAGCTCGCTGTCCGGCTGCAAGAGCATGAAGTTGGCGGCCCGGCAAAAGACGATCCACCGGCCATCGGGCGAGTACTTGGGAAAGTAATTGCTCATGCCGTTTCCTGAGGCGCCTGCCAGTTGCACGGCCTGTCCACCCTTACCGCCGTTGAAAGCGATACGGTACAGGTCGAACTTGAACGTCTTGCCTCCCTCGAGGAACTCGGCGCATTCCTGGGCGGTCAGCAGCGCCCTGTTGCTGCTGGCCAACTTCTTTAGTTGATAGGCCTTGGCGCGGGCGAAGACGATGTGCTGCCCGTCCGGGCTCCAAGCCGGGTTGCTCTGCACGTACTGCGGATCGTCGGCGCCGGGCAGGGGGAAGAACTCCTTCGTTTGCCGGTCGTACACCACCAGAATCCCCTTGATCGGGAAGAACAACTGCGAGAACTCCAGGTCCGGCTTGGGGACAAATACCGATCGGTCCTTGACCGTGCTGACCACGTACCGCCCGTCGGGGGAAATCTGCGACAGCAGGCCGAAGGTTGGCTCTTTGTCATCCGGCCGGTAATCGCTCCATGTGATGATCTTGTTCGGGTCAAGCACCATGCGAGGCTCGACGGATCGCAGGACGTAGGAGCCCTTGTTGTTGGCGTAGTCGACGTCCATGCCGAATTGCCGGCCATCGGCCGAGAAGGAGTGGCAGTTCCCGCAGACCGGCAGTTTCTCCAGCACGACGGGCGGCTGGGTGGCCGACGAGACCGACCCGAACCGCCAGCGGATCCGCGAAGGATCCTTCACCGCCTCGGAGAACGGCAGGGGTACCTCCCGGTAAAACAGCGGCGCCTCGACGGGCTCCTTGGCCGTGCGAATCGAGACGCCGCCGCGGCTGGCCTTGCTGCCGTCGCGGCGAAGCCCGACGACGGTCACCATCGCGGCGTCGGTCACCGATCGGCTCTTGATGCCCTGCCACTGGTTGTCCGTGGGGGTCCACCGCGGGACGCTTGCCGTGGCCTCCAAAGCCGGCCCGCCATCGTCGAATCCCACCTCCACTTGCCACGCAACCACATTGGCATCTGCACTGGACCAGCGGAAGGTTGGCGCGGCGATGTCCGGCGGAAAGACGGTCCCATCCGCCGGGTAGTCGATCGGCTGCTGCCGGGGAGTCTGGAGCAGGAAGATCACCCCGGCAACAATCGCCAGGCTGATCAGGCAGCCAGCAGGCACGACCCATTTACGGATGCGAGATTTAACTTGGCGTGGAGAAGCAACAGGGGTCCGCTGTGCGGGAGGTTTTGGGATGCGCTTGCGTTTTTTGGGACGGGGCATGCTCGACACCCTTGACGTTACGCGTTATCTGGCAACACCATACTATTCTCTCACCTTCCTTGGGCTGCCGGGTTGGCCTGACAGCAAGGGACGACCGACGAGCGATTCGATGTTCCGCACAAACCGTTCGCCACTCAGCGCCCGGCAGATCGGGATAGGCGCGACAACCGCCGCCGCAGAAAAACGTCTGCTGCCTGCGGTTGTCCGGTGTGTAACGTGGTGCCGACACTTGTGGACCACAACTCGCACAAGTCTGGCCACGCCCTAATCCTACAAGCCAGCCACGGCCGGGCAAGCGAAATATACAGGTGAACTCCGTATCTCCCAAGATACCCAATTTACCTTCCGAACCGCCCGTAGTGGTGAGCGGATCAACATCCGAAACGCAACAACCGCAAACAGACAGGACATCGTAAAGGCGATCCGGTGGATTGAGGTCACCACAACGCTCGATCTGCGTTGGCCAGGCGATTGGTCCGAGTGGGTCAAGCAGCGGCAAAGCCGAGAGGAACTGGATAGCTCAAGAAACATATTCGGCAGATCTCAACCTCCGAGCAGAACGCCCCGTTCACGAGTTCCTTGCTTTTCGATGAGATGGGCAGTATAGTAAGGAGCCCTGTGGGGACCCCTAGGTGACGAACCAGAACACAGGCAGCTATTGGCCCCAATGTGGCCATGAAGGAATTATAACCGTGACCAACAAAGCGAAGCCTCCTGTCAAGGCAATCAAGCCGCCGATCCCAAAATATCACTATAAGCTTGCCACGGTATCAGGTTCTCAAGCAGCCTGCCGCATGGAGACGGCATTGCGGGAACAGCTCAGTGGATTGGGCCTGAGTTTCTTTGCGATTGGCTATGAGAGCGGAAGTTACGATGTTATGGGCGACTCCGGGGCAATAGCTTTGGACGACGCAGGACTTAGCAACGCACGAACCGTAGCGGCCCAGATCAGTCTCTCTCACCGTGACGGGTGAGCCTCGTCAGAGCCCGCCGAATGCCTCTTCCAGTGCGATTTTCAGCACGGCCGGTAGCTCCACGGCGACTCTATCCCGCGGGTCGTCGTTGGGGGACCTTTTGAAGAACGCGACGAACATCCGGGCACAGGACTCCTCGAAAGAGCAGTTTCTGGCGATCACGGTGCATGCTCCAGATGTTCAGGAGCCAGCTTACTTCTTGCCTTTTGCGGTCTTGCTCTTCTTGGGCTTCTTGATGTTCTTCTTCTGAGCGTTATTGCCTTTGGCCATCGGATTCTCCTTCATGGGTTGCGAGTTGTGCCGACCTTCTGCCTTAATCCGGACAACGGGGACATCATACTGTTTATCCGCCTCTGCCACCAGCTTCGCCTTAACAAGATTCCGCTCCACGTACCGTGTGGCCGCCATCAGGTGTGAACCGTTCATCGGGAACGACGCGAACCGTCCCTGCCACAGGCCTGGCCCGCCGAAGCCTTGGCGAAGGCGGCTGTCCCGGCAGCGTTGGCGGAAGCTTGCCTGCCGAAGCAGGCCTGCCTACCGAAGCAGGCCTGCCTACCGAAGGCAGGTTCACGCGCCGCGTGTAGCGGCAGTGGGCCTCGCCGATGGCAGGACACAGCGCGTCGGCCGTCGGCGGCACGACGATCAGATGCATATGGCCTGCCTGCCGCAGGCAGGTTGGGCATCAGGCAGTAGGCCCGGATGCGCACCTCGTGCTTGCCGCACCACTCGACGAGCAGGTCGAGCTTGCGCGCGGTAGTCATCCTCGCAGAAAAACGTCGTCTGCCGACGATTGCCCCGCTGGGTGATGCTTGTCACGCCTTAGCCCGGCCGGCGAAGACGGATGATGCGGGCAGTTCGGAACCACAACTCGTGCAAACCTGGCCATGCCGTAATCCTATTCCCTCCGGCCAAACTCGCGCCAAAGTGTAATTTAATAGTATGGTGTCCCCGGTAGGGCAGACGTACGTTGTGCAGCTCGTTTCCAAGGAGTTCTCTTTCATGCGGTCGGTCTGTTCGCTGCATGCATGGGTGGGTCCTTTATTATCTTCTTGTCTTTACGTACCAAAAATGATACACTTCCATGGTGGGCGAAGGA
>CAZMBZ010000207.1:0-9542 GCA_964564285.1 uncultured Planctomycetaceae bacterium
TTCGCCTTGCCGTCGACGACATGGGTCTCGACCTTTGCGATGTTGTGGGCCACGTCGTAGACCTGTCGGATTCCGAGGGCCTCAGCCGACTGACCGAAAAATCGCGATAGCGACTTGCGAACCTGCTCGGCCAGGAGTTGACGGTTGGCCCAGGCGAAATTCGCAGCCGCCGCCATGGCGCCAAGATATCGCCGAGCCTCAGGAGAATCATACGGCGCGCAAACGAGTTGCCGATCGGGCAACTCGATGCCGTACTTCGCAGGACAGCCGCGAAGCTGCTTGAGGTAATCGTCGCAGACCTGATAGCCCAACCCGCGCGAGCCGCTGTGGATCATCACCGTCGCCATGCCCTCAGCCAGGCCAAACGCCGCAGCCGCGTCGGCGTCGTAAACCCGCTCGACGTACTGGACCTCAACGAAATGATTGCCCGCCCCGAGCGTGCCGCACTGGTCGTGCCCGCGCCGCACGGCCTGGTCGGAAACCATATCCGCATCCGCACCCGACAAGCACCCGCCGGACTCGGTGACGTCGGCGTCGTCCTGGCTGGACAGGCCCTGCTTTACGAGCCACGCGCAGCCTTCATTCATAATGTGCCGGACCGCCTTGGCGTCGAACTTATAAGGCCCGCCAACGCCGACGCCGCAAGGCACGTCGCGGAATAGCCAAGCCGCGAGCTCCTTTAACCGCTTGCCCACATCCGCCCGCGTCATATCCGTCCGCAACAGGCGAACCCCACAGTTGATGTCGTAACCGACGCCGCCGGGCGAGACAACGCCGCCGGCGGAAATATCCGTCGCCGCCACGCCGCCGATGCAGAAGCCGTAGCCCCAGTGGATGTCCGGCATGGCCAACGACGCCCGCACGATGCCCGGCAAGGTCGCGACGTTGGCCACCTGCTGGAGCCCGCCGCCGCCGATCACATCGCCGATCATCGCCGGGCTGGAGTACACCAGGCCATCGACTCGCATGCCGGGCTGGCTGGCCTTGGGAATCCGCCAGCGATTCTCATCCACCTGTTCGATCATTACGTTCGAGCCCCGTGGCATATTGCACCACCTTTCGGCAAATCTTCGGTAAAATCACAGGTCCAGGATCACCCGACCGACCCACCTGCCGCCTTCGGGAGCGACCTTGAGTTGGTGATACGTGACAGCCTTGACCTCCGTGCGTATCTCGTGGCGGGATGGGTCGTACGTCTCGCCGGCAAGCTCGGCTGTCAGGGAGATTCCATCTTCGCCTGCGTCACGGATGGTAACGCTCACCTCGGCCGGGATGAAATGGTCGACGGCGAAGATGTAGAGAAGCCGTGACAGAAAGTCCACCGCCAGGAACTCCATGTCCTGGGCCTCAACGTGAAGCGTTCGCAACTCATCGGGGCGGACCTGGGAACGCTCGCAGATAACGTCGACCAGTCCCCCAGCCAGCGCAGCCAGCAGTTCCGCCGGGCTGTCTGCCCAGGCTGAGAGCCCCACATCAGCGGTATGATCGAATGTCTCACAGTGTCCTACCATCGCTGCCTCTGCTGACATGATACCCGCCCGGTCCGGCCTGTGCGATGCCCGATGCGGTCAATCCAATGGCGCCGACGCACTTCCGCGAGCGAACAGCCCTTGCATGGAAACCCCGGATACACTAGTTTCCGTTGGCTATCAGTCTTGAAAGGTCCTCAATGCCCGCAGTTTGGAAAACTCTGTCGTACGTAATATTGCCGCTGGCCTGGGGCCTCGCGGTTGAATTTATATTCGAACGGCTGCGTCGCCATCGCACTCGGCGCAAAGCCAGGCGAGCCGGGGAGTCCGCGAAGTGATGGCCTGGTTCGTAACAGGTGTGGACGCCTATCTGGACGGGCCGATGCTGCTTGCGGGCCTTGCCGGGCTCGGGCTTGTCGTCGGCGTGCTGACGGGCCTGTTCGGCGTGGGCGGAGCGTTTATGGCAACGCCTTTGCTGAACGTGTTTTTTGGAATTCCCTACCCCCACGCCGTCGCGAGCAGCCTGAGCTTTACGATCGGCACGAGCGCTTCCGGCGTCAGGCGGCACCTGCGGCTGGGCAATTACGAGTCGCGAAGCATTTTGATGCTCGCGTGCGGCGCCTTTGGCGGCTCGCTTCTGGGAGGCAAGGCAAACGTTTCTCTTCAAGGTGTGATGGGCACGGACCACTTCACGCTCACAATGCATGGGCTCTTCGCCGTCCTGCTCGTGGCGGCGGCGCTTATAATAGCCTGGCCCAGCCCATCGGCCAGCGGACGAAAGAGCCTGCTCCAACGCCTGCCGATCGGACCTCGAATCGACCTGCCGAGGGCGAATCTGTATGGCGTCTCCGTGCCCGGAACAGTGGCGACCGGGGTGCTAATGGGCTTCGCCAGCGGAATGATGGGCATCGGCGGTGGAGTGCTGATGGTTCCATTGCTGGTAACGGTATTGGGACTATCTGCCCACAAGGCTGTAGGCACCAGCCTCGGAGTGATCGTTATCAGCTCCATAGCGGGCACGATCTTTTACGGACTAAAGGGCGACGTGACACTGTGGATCGTCATGCCCCTGCTGGCTGGCAGCACGATCGGAATCCAGATAGGCGCCGCCATCTGCGAACGGCTTCATCAAAAGCGACTCAAGCAGTACTTCGCGGTCGTCCTGTTCGTCACGGCCGTGATCGTGGCCTCGGACTTCGTGCGGAAGCTACTGTAACACCGAGCATCACGGCAAGCTCAAACGCGAAACACACATGGCAAAGCGCAAGGGAAAAGGCAAGTCTCGCCGGCGGATCAAGGACTGGCAAGAGCGATTGCAGGCGGGCGAGAACCCCGACGACATCGCCCATCGCGGGCTCAAGCCCGGCGTGCGCGCAGTCAAGCTACCGCCAGCCCGGGTGGAATCCCCCGAGGATAACCTCGATAACCTCTCCAAAATGGAAGGCCTCGTCGTCGGCGTCTACCGCCGGGCCGTCAGCGTCCTGCTCGAAGGGCAAATCTGCTACTGTGCCATCGCCAAGACATTCCGCGCCCAGCCGCAAGCCAGCGCCTTGGCTGTCGGGGACATCGTCACCGTCGCGCTCGCCACGGACTTAAACGCCCCGCCCAGGCCGAACATCGACAAGGAATGCATGGACGGCTTCATCCTGACGCGCAGGCTGAGGCAGACCGCCCTATCCAGGCCAAAGCCCATGTCCGCCAAGAGGATCGACCAGTACCAGACCGAAATCTTCGAGCAGGTCATCGCCGCGAACATGGACCAGCTCCTGATCGTCGCCTCGATCGCCCAACCAAAGTTCCGACGAAGGCTCATTGATCGGTACCTCATCGTGGCTGAACGAGGCGGACTGGCGCCACTGCTGGTGATCAACAAGATCGATCTGAACCGCCCGCCGGAAGACCTGCTTACCGACATGCGAGACCTCGGCCTGGTCGTGCTGTGCTGCTCAGCCGCGACGGGCGAAGGGCTCGACGAGCTTCGCCTCCACCTTGCCAGCAAGCGAAGCGTGCTGGCAGGCCCATCGGGAGTCGGCAAAAGTACGCTGGTCAACGCGCTGATCCCAGAAGCCGACGCCACCACGCGCACGATTCGCCCCAAGGACATGCGGGGCCGGCACACGACCGTGGCCGCGGCGGTTTACTACCTGCCCGACCCTGCCGAGATGGGCCTTGTCATGCCCGCGGACACCCCGGCGAAGGTACGCGGATGGTCGGCTGAAAAGCCGACAGAACACCCAGGCGACGAATCCACCTTGCCGGCTGCAGCGCCGGACGAGCAGGCCCCCCTGCCTTTCGACATCCCCACCGGCGGAATGCTCATAGACACACCCGGCATCCGGGAATTGGGTTTCACGATAGACCTGGCTAAGCTTGCGTGGTACTTCCCCGAGTTCGACCCGTTCGTCCACCACTGCCACTTCAGCAACTGCACACACACCCACGAGCCTGACTGTGCTGTAATCGCTGCGGTCGAACGTGGCGAAGTGCCCGCCCGCCGCTTCGAGAGCTACCTCATGATCCGCGAGTCGCTCGAAGAACGTCACGGCTGAGCGCGCACTTCATATCCGGTCTATCTTCGCCGCCAGGATGAAGTCGTTCACGCTGAGCCCGTTGACCTTGTGAGTCCAAAGCTCCACCTTCACCCTGCCGTACGCCAGGTGGATATCCGGGTGGTGCTGCTCCAGCTCAGCCAGTTCGCCGACGCGATTCACAAACTCCAGTGCGGACGTGAAATCCGGAAATTTGAACGTCCGCTCGATGCGACTTGCCTCGATCACGGTCCACTTCGGGACCTCAGCCAAGTATTGCTCCAGATCGGAGCCCGTCAGCCTCTCTGCCAAACCAGAGCATGCCTGGCATGCCATATTCGCCAGTCGAATTTCCTCAGGTTGCATGGTTCTAATCCTTGCTCCTGGTCTCTGATGCATTCTAGGCATCCATCGGCATCCGTCGGCCCCTATCGGTCGTCCGGCGGCTTATTCCCCAGCCACAACCTTTTCCGGCGGCGAAAGCGGCAGCTTAATCCACGCCAGACCAACGTCCCGCTTCATGTGGCTGGTGCTATCGCCGCCTGGGGCGTCATAAAACAGTGCAAGCCGCCCGCCCACCTGCACCACGGACGGCAGACCGATGCACTTTTTCGACCATTTGCAGTTCTGCCCGTCCAGCACTACCGCCTTGTCCGCGGGGTCCCACTTGTTGAGATCCTTGGTCCAGTACACCCACACCGCATCGGTATATTCATGCCGGTCGATGCCTATATGGTTGGTGAACAGAAACCACGTCTGGTTGCTCTTCTCGTAATACAGCGATGAATTCTCGATCTGCTCCTCGACGGGCACAACAGGCTTTGGGTCCACGGCCCACGGTCCGTCGAGGTTCTTTGTCCGAGCAATGCCCAGCGTGCGCTGAATGCATCGGTTGCCGGGCTTCCTGCAAGTGGCGCTGAAGAACTGGAGGTATTCATCGCCATTGCGGACAACCTGCCCCGGACTGGCCGTCAGCGAGTAGTATGTCCCAGGCTTGGGCCGGAACGGAACCACCTTGGGCTGCTTAACCCATGGTCCAGCCGGGGTCTGACCCTTGGCCTTCATCGTGAGATATGGAAGCGCCGGCACGCGGTCCGGCGCCCGGGTCGCGTTCGGCGTGCCCAGGTAGAACATGTGCCACTGGTTGCCGTCGAAGTACGTCACCCCGTAAGACGCCGAGGCTGAGTCGCTCTCGCCAGGCTTGCCAAAATCCAGCACCGGACCCTTCTTCTGCCAGGTCGTCAGGTCCTTGCTGACCGCCAGCGAACATAGCCAGCCTTTCGGCCCGGCCGCGTCGTAATGCATGTAATACATCCCGCCGGACTCGTAAACCCACACGTCGCGAGCACCCCGCGCATCGCAGTCGCCAGGCCCACCGCCGTGGCGCATCACGACTCCATGATCGTTGGCATCCATCCTGATCGCCGCGAAGGGTCTGCCATCGGAGTACGCTGGCGGCCCAGCAGAAGCTGTCATGGCAAAGACTCCCAGCACTAAGATAACCGATGAAAGCACGGCAACTCGAAGCGCCATCGCGGAAGTCCTTTCAGATGAGTGGAAGAGATTCTGCCAAGCTACCGGCACCCGTCAATACTGCTTGCGTTTGCGAGCTGGGGGAATGTCCAGCAGGCCGCGGTACTTGGCGACTGTGCGACGGGCAATGACAATGCCGCCATCGCTCAGGGCCGCCGCCAGTTCGTCGTCGTTGAGGGGTTTGGACTTGTCCTCGTGGTCGACGATCTCCTTGAGCTTGACTTTAACGGCGTCCCACGAGACTTCCTTGCCTCCGGCCGTCGTCGTGCCGCCCGAGAAGAACATGCGAAGCGCGAATATCCCGCGCGGGGTCTGGATGTACTTGCCCGACACCGCCCGGCTAACGGTTGCCACATGCACGCCGACCTTGGTCGCCACGTCCACCATCGGCAGTGGCTTGAGGGCTTCATGGCCTTGTTCAAGGAAGTCGCGCTGGACGGTGAAAACCTCCTCGACCACGCGGCGGACGGTATCTCGCCGCTGCATAATCGCCCCGATGAGCCACTTCGCCGAACGGATGTTCTTCTGGATGAACTGCCTCGCGTCGCGTTCCACACTGCGGTTCTTGCCAAGCCGGCGATACGACGACGAGATCGCCAGTCGTGGGTTGTTGCCATCGGACATGAGCACCAACAACTCGCCCTGGTCGTCGATCTCCACGAAGGCGTCCGGACTGATAACCGGCACTGTCCGCTCACCGATCAGGTGGCCCGGGAAAGGGTTCAGGTGCGAGATGTTCTCGATGGCAGCCTTGATCTCTTCGACAGTACGCGCGGTCCGCTTGGCAATCTGAGGCAGACGATTCATCTCGATGTCGCGCAAAAATCGCGAGACAATCTCGGTTTCAAGGGTCACGTCCCGCCCTGTCTCTGCCTCCACCCGCAACTGGAGCGTCAAGCACTCGACAAGATCGCGGGCACCCACGCCGATTGGGTCGAGTTGCTGGACCCGCGTAAGGGCCTCGCGAAGTTGCTCGATCGTCACCGTTTCGTTTGTTCGCCCGGGCAGATCGTCCAGAGACGTCCGGAGGTAGCCGCCATCCTCGATAAAATTGATGATCAGTCGCCCAGCAGACTTTATCGGCTCGTCGACCTCGATGAACGCCCACTGCTTGAGCAGGTACTCATTGAGTGACTCGCTGTGGGCCGGAGCATTGGCCATGGCGTCCATCTTGGGGTCGCGCTCGCCGGTGGCAGCCCTGGCCCTGCGATAAGGCGCATCCGGCTGAATGGACTCCGACCCGTACTCGGCCTCGAACTCGGCGAGGCGCTTGAAGTCGTCCTCGTTGCCGCTTGAATCTTCGACAACCAGTGGCGTCTCACCGCGATCGTCAAAGCTTTCATCCTCGGTCGGCGGGGCCTCGTCGTCCACCTCCGGGTTCTTCACCTCCAGAACCGGGTTGGCCTCGAGCTCCGCGTCGATGCGTTCCTGCAAGGCCATCATCGGAAGCTGAAGGATCTCCATCGCCTGGATGATCCTCGGAGACAGCTTCATCTGCTGCTCGACGCGAAGTTGTTGGGAAGCCTCGATTCTCATTACACTCAATTCTACCGCAAGAAACCGGCTTTCGACACCGCATTAAAGCATTCGCCCATCCTTGAAGAAGATAAGCCCTGCAAGCGTATTCATTAGAAGCGTGCAAAACAAAAGTGGTCCGCGCCGTCCCAAGCGCTCATGGTCTCTATCGACTCAGCAAAAGGGAGTGTTGAGGAAAGGAATCTTAAAATTGCCGCCGCTCCGTAATCGCGTCGGAAAGAACGCCCTTGTTGGAGTACTCGATCTGACCGCCCGAAGGCAGCCCGCGAGCCAAACGCGTGACACTAACGCCCGTCCGCGCCAGCAGCGACGAGATATGCAAGGCCGTACCATCCCCGGAAACGTTCGGGTTGGTCGCGAGGATGACTTCCTTTACCGAGCCGGCCTTGACGCGATCGACAAGGGCGTCGATCGTCAGATCCTCGGCGTCGATACCCTCGAGCGGGGCGATATGGCCCATCAGGACGTGGTAGACGCCCCGGAAGACCCCCGTGGACTCCAGCGCCAGCAGGTCCTTGGGCTGCTCGACGACGCATATGACCGCGTGGTCGCGACTCGCATCACCGCATATCGAACACACGTCGTTCTCGGCGAGGTTGTAGCAAACCTTGCACGGATGGACGTTGAGCTTAACGGCGCGGATGGCGTCGGACAGCGCCAGCGCATCGTCCTTGTCGGCCTTGAGAAGATGAAACGCCAGACGCTCGGCAGAGCGCGCGCCGATGCCGGGCAGCCTGCCTAATTGCTCGATCAGCCGTTCGATGGTTTCGGAATACTTAGCCATGGTGATGGTGCCCGTCGCGGACTGGACCCGCGAATGTTGACTGTTCAACCTGCCTGCCGGCAGGCAGGTGCCGAATTCTCAAAGACGCCCGGGGGCCTGCGAACATGCTCGACAGGAGAATGATCCCGCGCTTCCGCGAACCCGGAGCGATCCCCGGCCGGGCCGGGCTCTGATTTCCACTTCCTACAAAAAACCCTCTATCCCGGGAATGTTCATCCCGCCGGTGATTTCCTGCATCGCCGCCGCCGCAGCGGCAGCGGCCTGGCCCTGGGCGCTGCTGACAGCAGCCTTGATAAGGTCTTCGAGCATCTCCGTGTCGATCTCCCCTTCCGCCAGAAGGGCCTTGTCTATCTTGAGGTCCAGAAACCGCAGCTTGCCGTTCACCACCGCCTTGACGGCGCCCCCGCCAGCCTCGCCGGTATACTGGCTCTGCTCCAGCTTCGCCTGCATTTCCGGCATACGCCGCTTCATGTCCGCGGCCACCTTCATCATCTTACCAAAATCACCAAACATCGATTCTCCAACTCCTTGCCAGACCCATTACGAAACATCGCACACAAGCCGCAGATTATACCCCAGCCGCACCGCCCAAGGCACGAAAGATATCCACCCACCGGTCAGCGGCTGAACGTACTTGGCCTCATTGCTGGCGATTCCATCCTCGTAGGCATACTCGACATTCGGGTCGGTGGCCGTGGCCGTGCCGGTATGGTCCTGCATGCTCTTGCCAACCACGCCCCAGACTTAATGTATATAGTGTTTCCAAATATCTCTAACTACCTTTAGTTCCAGGATATAAAATAGTTCTGATCCGTTTTACGTTCTTATCGGACATTCGCGGCCCGCCGCTTGAGACTTGTTGAATGTCTTCATGCGAAACCGGATGGAGTGCGATACTTTCGCGTCCCGTTATCGTTTCAAGACCTAGCCTAGACGTCTGTCGGCGGGTGCGTTGCCCGCCGCTGGGCATCGGCAGGTCCAAGAGGGCCTGAACGGTTACGTGATAAGATCATCAGAAAGGCTGACGACGGTCGTCGGCGCAAAGCTATCCAGGAAATCTCGGCTTACTCTTCTCAGCTATGAGGAGATTGTTCGCTGCCGATTCCGACAACGATGATGGCATATCGACAACAAAGGAAGATCGAATTATGAAGAAACGCGACACCATCAAGAGCGTGTGGATCATGGTGATCCTGGCCATATCGACATCCGTCTTTGCCGCGAGGAGACCAGCGCCGGTCAGCCTGACGCCCGAAGGGAAGAAACTCGCGGCAAATTACAGCAAAATGCTGGCTGATCTACAGGAAGAGATCAAGCGCCTGGAACCCAAGGTGGATGAGAAGAAGAAGGCCGAATTCACTAAGCAGTTCGGTGCGCTTAGAAGTGTCCCACCTTTGACCAAGACCGTCACGGATCCCTTGACCAAGGTCGTGAGGGAAGTCACCCTGAAATGTGACCCGGGCAACCCTGCCTTTGTTGAAAAACAGAAAGAGGTCCTTGTGGCGGCCAGAGCTGTCATGAAGGACATTGAAGCGTCTTTCGTCGGCGAGAAAGAGCAGGCCGTCATGGCCAAATATGCATTACTGACTCATGCTACCCCGAATCGCCTGGCCGGGTTTGCGCAAAAGGGCAAAAAAGAAAAAGCGCTGATCGATAAGCTCCTCAATGACGACAAGCTCGTCGTGCAGGCCA
>CAZMBZ010000208.1:0-9480 GCA_964564285.1 uncultured Planctomycetaceae bacterium
ACGACTACCGCGAGGCTATCCGCCATACCGACCGCCAGATCGGCAGGGTCCTGGGCGACCTGGACCGTGACGGCATTCTCAAAAACCTGTACATAATGCTGCTCAGCGATCACAGCCTGATGGAGGTCACCAACCACATGTCGATAACGCCTTTCGCGACGGACACGCTCGGCCTGCACGTCGCCGCCGGCCATCTCCATGAGAACACCGACTTCGCGGCCCGGCTGGCCTACTACCGCAAATACCCCGTGGTGCTCTACGGCAGCGGCGACAGGTACTGGGCCTTCTGCCTCCGCAAGCCCCTCCGCGACGAGGCAGGCAAACTCGCGGGGTTCGCCCCCTGGACGATCAGACCCGACGCCAACGACCTTGCCCACTACCCCGCCACCGGCAGGGATTCCAGCGGTGCCACGGCCGTGGACCTGCCCGCCGAACTTGTCGCCCACGAGGCCGTCGACGCAGTAGCCTTCAGCATGGGCGAAAATCGAGTCCGCCTGCGCCGCCGCAACGGCGAGGTCGAGTTCGCCCAGCCGGGCGGGCCTGGCGGCGATGTATCCTACCGCCTCATATCCGGCGACGACCCGCTGGGGTGGAAGTCAGCCGTGCCCACCGACGCCCTTGCCGGCAAACCGTGCTCGCCGCGTCAATGGCTGAACATGACCAACGCCACCAACTACCCGGACCTGCCCGCCCAGATCGTGGCGTACTTCCGCGGACGAAGGGCGGGCGACCTGGTCGCCTTCGCCTCGCCATCGTGGGACTTCAACACCGTAAATCGCGCCGGCCACGGCGGCCTGCGCCCCGGCGACATGCACGTACCGATCCTCATCGCGGGCCCGGGCATACCCAAGACCACACTACCGGTCGCCCGCGCGGTGGACATCGTCCCCACCATCCTCCAACTGCTGGGCCAACCGGTGCCCAAAGGCCTGGACGGCCAGTCGCTGGTGGAAATGCGGCAGCCCTGAAGGCTGAATGCGAATTGACAAATGCCAAGAAGGACATGAAGGGCAAACGGCAGACATGACAAATGCCAAGACTGCCAAACGCTCAGTGACGAATAACAAATGCCGGATGACTGGACTCAACGTCAGGCGTTCATCGTCAGTCAGCCAGCGCTCACCGCATCCACCCGAGATTCCTAGCATTCGACATCCGACATCTGAAATTTGACATCTAAAATTTGAGATCCAAGATAGAGCCTCCGTGGCATTCCTGGCATTTGTCATTTGTCATTGCGCATCCTCTTGACCATTGCTCCCACGACGCGCCGGTGTTATCCTTTCGCGCTCGAACACCAAGGAGATATCAATGACTGTACTGAATGATTTGACAACGCTGGATTCGACCGTTCGCCAGGCCGTCGCCGATGCGACCATCACCGACGTCCACACCCATCTGTTCCCGCCGAGCCACGGCGACCTGCTGCTGTGGAACGTGGACGAGCTGTTGACCTATCACTACCTCGTGGCCGAGCTGTTCACAATGGCCCCGGCCGAGCTCAAGCCGGCGGATTTCTGGAAGATGTCCAAGACCGCCCAGGCGGACCTTGTCTGGGAACACGTGTTCCTCCGGCACGGCGCGCTGTCCGAGGCGGCCCGCGGGGCGATCACCACGCTGAACAAGCTCGGCCTGGACACCGGCAAGCGCGACTTGGCCGGCGCCCGAAAATGGTTCGCCGAGCAAAATGCCGAGGACTATCTCGTCAAGGTATTCGAGCTGGCGGGGCTCGACTACGCGGTGATGACCAACGACCCGTTCCAGCAGGCCGAGGTCCAGCAATGGGACGCGGGCAGACCGCTGCATGACCTCCTCAAGCCCGCGCTGCGAATAGACGCCCTTGTTGCCAACTGGCCCGGAGCCGCAGCGACCATGAAGGCGGCCGGCTACGACACCGCCGAGGCGATCGAGGCCGACAGCTTCGACGAGGCACGCAGCTTCAACGAAGCCCGGCGATTCCTCATCGACTGGGCGAAGAGAATCAAGCCCGTATACATGGCCATGAGCCTGACGTCGGATTTCGTCTACCCAACCGACCAGCATTACGGGCGAGTTATCAGCAACGTCATCATCCCCGCCGCCCGCGAGCTGAACCTGCCGGTCGCGATGATGATCGGCGTTCGAAGGGGCGCCAACCCCGCACTCGGAGACGGCGGGGACGGCGTCGGCGTCGCGGATGTCTCAGCCGTGCAAAACCTCTGCTCCGAAAACCCGGACGTCAAGTTCCTCGTCACCATGCTAAGCCGCGTCAACCAGCACGAACTTTGCGTCTGCGCGCGGAAGTTCGGCAACCTTCACTTGTTTGGCTGCTGGTGGTTCTGCAACGATCCGAGCATCATCGAGGAATTGACAAAGATGCGTCTGGAACTGCTCGGCGCCAACTTCACCGCCAACCACTCCGACGCCCGCGTGCTGGACCAGCTCATCTACAAGTGGACCCACACCCGAGCCATCGTCGCCGACGTCCTGGCCGACAAGTACAAGCTGCTATTCCAGGCCGGCTGGCGCCCCACCGGAAAAGAAATCCACCGAGACGTCCGCAACTGCCTCGGCGGAGCCTACGAAGAGTTCATGGCGAAGTAGAAAGCTACTTGCCCATCAACAAGGCGGGAGAAACCTGTCTCTCGCGGAGGACGCGGAGAACGCGGAGATCAAAGCGAAAGCTTTTTCTCTGCGATCTCCGCGCCCTCGGCGTGAGCACGCTGTTTCTTCTTTTCAAACGCCAGCCAGTACCTGCCGGCGACCATGCGTTTACTTCCCCAGTTCGCTGCTTCTGGCGGTGGCGGCTCGGATGGCTTCCACTATCTTGCCTTTGACACCGGCGGCTTCAAGTATGTTCATTGCGCTCTCGGTCGTGCCTTTGGGGGTTGTCACGGCTGCGCGAAGCTGCTCGGGGGGTTTCTTGGTCTCGGCCAGGAGCTTGCCCGCGCCGATGCACGTCTGCGTAGCGAGCATCGCGGCGATGTCCGGGTCCATTCCCTCAGCCACGCCGGCGGCGGTCATTGCCTCGATCAGGTACAAAAGGTACGCCGGCCCGGAGCCCGAAAGTCCCGTCACCGCGTCCATGTGTTTTTCTGCCATGACAATCGCCAGGCCGCTGGCGGCGAAGAGTCGCTGCGCCCAGTGGACGTCCTCAGCCGAGGCCCGTGGCCCGTGAGCCACGGCCGTCACGCCACACCCGACGAGCATCGGCGTGTTCGGCATGGCGCGGACGATGTGCCCCTTGCCGCCGAGATGTTCGTCGATGTAGGCCGTCGTGATGCCCGCAGCGATTGAGATTATCACGGCGTCCTCGCGAACAACCGGGCGAATTTCCTCCAGCACGGTCTTCATCATCTGCGGCTTGACCGACAGCAGCACGTGCTGGCACGCGCCGGGGATGGAGTTGTTCTCGGCACAGAGAATACCGAACTCCATCGCCAGCACCTGTTCGCGCTTTCGGACCGGGTCGTAGGCAACGACGTCACGTTTGGACAGGCATCCCTCGCGAATTATTCCGCGGAGGATAGCCTCGCCCATGTTGCCGACGCCGATGACGCCCAATTTGTATTCAATCATATCACTACTCCCGAATGCGTCGTTATTCTGCATCCATGAACGGATAGCCGCACTTTGTCGGCGGAGCAAACGTTTCCTTGATCGTGCGGGGGCTTACCCAGCGGATCAGGTTAAGAGAGCTGCCGGCCTTGTCGTTGGTGCCGGAGGCCCGGGCCCCGCCGAAGGGCTGCTGGCCGACGACGGCACCGGTGGGCTTGTCGTTGATGTAGAAGTTCCCAGCCGCGTTTGTCAGGGCCTCGGTCGCGCGGACAACCGCCTGGCGGTCGCGGGCGAAGATCGCGCCCGTGAGAGCGTACGGCGAGGTCCGGTCGCACAGTTCGAGCGTCTCGTCGAACTGCCCTGCCGGGTATACGTAGACCGTCAACACCGGCCCGAACACTTCCTCGACCATGGTCTTGAAGTCCGGCTTCTTGGCCAGGATCACCGTGGGGGCGATGAAGTACCCGACCGAGTCGTCGCACTCGCCGCCGATGATAACCTCGGCGTCGGGGCTGGACTTGGCGAAATCGATGTGTTGCTTGATGCTGTCGAACGCGCCGCGGTCGATTACCGCGTTGATGGCGTTGGTGAAGTTCGTGGGCGAGCCCATCTTCATCTCGGCGAGGTGGGCGGTGAGCTGCTCCCGCACGGCGGGCCAGAGCGTATCTGGAACGTACGCCCGGCTGGCGGCGGAGCATTTCTGACCCTGATACTCGAACGCGCCTCGCGCCATCGCGGTGGAGACCTCCGCAGCGTCGGCGGAGTCGTGAACGAAGATGAAGTCCTTGCCGCCAGTCTCGCCGACGATCCGCGGATACGAGCGGTAATTGGCGATGTTCTCGCCGACGGTCTTCCACATATGCTGGAAGACTGCCGTCGATCCGGTGAAGTGAATCCCGCCAAGGTGCTCGCTCGCCATTACCGACGAGCCGACCTTGCTGCCGGGGCCTGGCAGGAAATTGATCACGCCGGCGGGCAGACCCGCAGCCTCGAAGAGTTTCATCAGGAACCAGCCGGAGTAAACCGACGACGACGCGGGCTTCCAGATCGCCACGTTGCCCATGACGGTCGGGGCGGAGGGCAGGTTGCCCGCAATGGACGTGAAGTTGAACGGCGTGACCGCGAAGACGAAGCCCTCAAGCGGGCGATATTCCAGACGGTTCCACATCCCACGGCCCGAGTCAGGCTGACTTCGATATATCTCGGTGGCGAAGTAGCTGTTGAAGCGGAAGAAGTCCGCCAGTTCGCAAACAGCGTCAATCTCTGCCTGGAAGGCGTTCTTGCTCTGGCTGAGCATTGTTGCAGCGTTGAGCTTTGCTCGCCAGGGTCCCGCCAGCAGGTCGGCAGCCTTGAGAAACACCGCCGCCCGGTCCTGCCAGTCCATGGCAGCCCATGCCTTGCGGGCTTCCATGGCGGCGTCGATGGCCATTTGGACCTGCTCTGGCCCGGCCATGTGGTAATTGGCCAGCACGTGACCGTGATCGTGCGGCATGACGCACTGGGCAAGGTTGCCGGTTTTGACTTCCTTGCCGCCGATGACCAGCGGAATCTCGATCTGCTCGCCGGCGAGTTTGGCCAGTTCGGCCTTGAGGGTTTGTCGCTCGACGCTGCCGGGGCGGTAGTCCAGGATGGGTTCGTTAACTGGTTTGCTGATGTTGTAAAATGCGTTTGCCATGATGCTCCTCGAAGGAAAGCCGGACAGCCGAGCCGCGAGGCAGACGCCAAGCCCGACACAGTAAACCTAGATAATGCCCACAAAGGGTTGCACTTTCAAGGCGCTTCATGGTGACTTGGTGGTTTTGGTAAGTTCTACTGGGCGTCGTGGAGGATTTCATCCTCTTTCTCGCGGGCGAACTGATTGGTGTAGAGTTCGTAGTATCGCCCGCGGGCGCGGATGAGCTCGCGGTGGGTGCCGGACTCGACCATTCGCCCGCCGTCGATTACGAGAATGCAACTGGCCGAGCGAACGGTGCTGAGGCGGTGGGCGACGACAAAGCTGAGTCTGCCGCCAAGAACGCTGTCGATCCCAGCCTGGATCATCCCCTCGGTTTCGGTATCGACCGACGACGTGGCCTCGTCCATAACGAATATCTGCGGATCCGCCAGGACCGCGCGAGCAAGGGCGAGAAGCTGCTTCTGGCCCGTCGAGAGCTTGTTGCCGCTCTTGCCGACGTCGGTGTCGTAGCCCTTATCGAGCTTCATGACGAACTCGTGGGCGTTTACCAGACGCGACGCCTGCTCGACCTCGTCATCCGTCGCGTCGAGTCGGCCGTAACGTATGTTCTCGCGGACCGTGCCGCTGAACAGATGCGGCGTCTGCAGCACGATGCCGAGCTGCGACTGGAGCCACCGCAGCGATCGGCGGCGGTAGTCGATACCGTTGATCAGTATCTCGCCGCCGGTAGGCTCGTAGAAGCGGCACATCAGGCGGACGATGGTGCTCTTCCCGCCGCCGGTCGGGCCGACCAGTGCGATAGTCTGCCCGCGTTTGACGGACAGGTTGAAGTTATCGAGGACTTTCTGCCCGGCCTTGTAGGCAAAGCTCACATCGCGAAACTCGATCGTTTCGATCCGATCATCCATGCCGTCGGGCGCCAGGTTCGCCTTGCCTGCCGGGTTCTCAGCGGCAAAGCGTTCGATGGCCTGGACGACCTCGGGCGCGTCGCAGATTTCCGGCTTGGTTTCGAGCAATCCGATGATGCGTTCGGCCGCAGCCTGGGCGGCCTGGAGTTGGACGAACGTTCGGCTGAGTTCCTGAACGGGCACGAAGAAGAACGCCGCGTACGAAATGAACATGTACAGATCGCCGATAGTCATGCCGTCATTCATCACCTCGACGCCGCCCTTCCACAGCGCCACAGCCACGCCGACGCTGCCGAGCGAGAAGATTATCGGCATGTATATGCTGGACCAGATGGCGTTGCGAACAGATGCGCCGTACATGCGTCCGGTGAGCTCGCGGAAGTCGGCGAGGTTTTCGGTTTCGCGAACGAGCGTCTTGGTCGTTCGCACGCCGCTGATGCCCTCGTTGTAGGCAGCGGTGATTGTGGAGTTGACACGACGGGCCTCGCGGTCGGTTTTCAGGATTCGCTTCTGGAAGAACAGGCTGACGAATATCATCGGGCCCACGATGATAAGCACGAGCAGCCCGATCTCCCACCGAAACACCACCATTACAATCGCCACACCGACGAGCATGAATGAGCCCCAGACCAGGTCCAGCAGCCCCCAGGCCAGGATTCGCGACAGACGATCGCAGTCGCTCGTCAACCGGGACATCAGCCAGCCCACAGGCCTGCGGTCGTAGTAGCTGAACGATAGGTCCTGAAGCCGCTCGAAACCCGCCTGGCGGAGGTCGTGGCTGATGCCCGGCGAGATAATCGACCCGAGGTAGATAAACATGTACACGCCAAACGCAAAGACGCAGGTCATCCCCACATAGAGCCCGCCCCAAAGCCACAGATTCGCATCGGTGCCATGGGCGACCACGTCGTCGATCATCGCCCGCGTCACGAGCGTAAAGCTGATATCAAGCCCCGCCATCGCAAGGGCCATGACGATCATCCCAGCCATCGCAGGCCATTGCCGCCGGCCAAAACTGACGATCTTCAACCACAGGCGCAGGCTGAGCCGACCCTTGTATTCTTCCTCATGCATGGCGGTGTCGGTCATGGCTGGGAGCCCTCCCGCAAATCCGGCGGCGGCACGGCGTCTTCCGCGGCCTCGGCCTTGAGGTCCTCAGTCAACGAGTTCTGAATGTTCCACAGTCGGCGGTAAAGGCCCTCGACGCCCATGAGCTGCTCGTGCGTGCCGTCCTGGACGATCCGCCCGTGTTCGAGCACGAGTATCCGGTCGGCCTGCATGAGCGTGCTGAGTCTGTGGGCGATCAGCAACGTCGTCCGCTTGCCGTGGCGCCGCCGCAGGGCCTCAAGAATCATGCCCTCGGTCCGGGTGTCGACGGCGCTGAGGGCGTCGTCGAGGATCAGCACCGGCGGGTCGTTAAGCACGGCGCGGGCAATGGCCACACGCTGCCTCTGACCTCCAGACAGCGTCACGCCCCGCTCGCCGACGAGCGTATCGTAGCCCTTGTCGAACTCGCGGATAGTTTCATCAACGCAGGCCATCCTGGCCGCGTCGGCCACGCTACGGTCATCGTCGCGATAGCCCCCGAACCGGATGTTTTCACGGACGCTTTTGGAGTACAGGAACGGCTCCTGCAATACCGCGCCGAACTGCGCGCGGGCGTGCTTGCGGTCCAGGTCGCGCAGCTCCATGCCGTCGAGATGAATCGAGCCTTCCCGGTAGTCGTACAGGCGAAGCAACAGGTTCACCAGCGTGCTCTTGCCGGAACCGCTCGGACCCAGCAGCGCCAGCGTGTCGCCCTGGCTAATGCTGAAGGAAATGTCCCGCAGAACGGGTTCCTGATCGTGCGTAAAACTCAGATGCTTGACCGCAAGGTCACCAGTCGCCCGGGGAACCTCGGCACGGTCGGCCTCGCTGTTGTCTTCCCGCTGTTGACGCAGGACTTCAAAAATGCGGTCCATCGAAACCGTCGCCTTGCTGAAGTCCGCCATGAGCCTGCCAAGCTGACGAATGGGCCACATGAACAGGTGAACGAACGTGAGGAACGCAAAGAATCCGCCAGCGGTCAGGCCACCGGGCTTGCCCCAGCCGACGGCCATCAGGTACGCGCCGGTGATCGTCACAATCGCGACCTGCATCGTACACAGCCAGTCGGAACTGGACCAGAATATCGCCAGGGTCCTGATGACGCCGCTCCATCGACGGCGGTACTCGGCATTTTTGCGGCCAAACTTGCGGCTCTCGTGGTCGCCGCGGGCAAACGCCCGCACCACGCGAATGCCGGTCAGGTTCTCCTCCAGCACGGTGGTCATTGCGCCCTCGGCCTCGTCGCACAGCTTGAACTTGTGGCGAACCAGCAGGAAGAACACCACCGAGAATATCACGATCACCGGCATGAGCACGACCGACGCAATTGTCATCGTCGGGTTCACCCAGAGCATGATGGGAATGCCGACGCCCAACTGGATCACGCCGCGACCGGCATCGACGGCACTGACCGAAAGGAACATCCGCACCGTCTCGACATCCGAGCTGCACCGCTGGACGAGGTCGCCGGTCTCGGCCTTGTCGTGGTAGCTCGCGGGCAAATGCTGAAGATGATCGTACAGCCGCTCGCGAACGGACTTTGCGATGGCCTCGGCCGTCAGAGCCGACCAGCGTCCCTTGAGGAACATGAACAGCCCACTGAGGCACGTGGCTAGGGTCATGGCCGCCCCGGCGATCCAGAGGTTGCGTGCCAGCACGCTCGTGCCGCCGAGGGCTTCAATGGCGCGCAGCACAAACACCGGCGCCGCGATCGGCTCGTTGTCGATCACGTGGTCGATAACCCACATGCGGATCAGCGGCGGAATGTACATCAGCGCCGCCGAGACCACCAGCGCCATCACAGCCAGGACGTACAGCAACCGCTGTCCGCGCATCAGTGCCCAGGTTGTCCTCAGTTTTCCAAGCATAATCCGTGACAGGGGATTCTACCGCCCTGCCAAACAAATGTCCCCCACTCATCGCAAGAGCCCGCCATATTCCACCACTTTGCGGCCCATAGGACAATGTTGCGGCAACGCCGGCAGGAAACCCGCGTCCCGCGCACCCATAACGCAATAGAGCCGAAGTTCTTAGGAAGTACTAATTAACTACTAATAGCTTTCAGATTAGTAGTTCCCGAACGGCCGGGAGCGGGCGAGCGAGAGTTCCTCAGCACAACGGGCTGGACTGTTGGAGCCCTTCTGGCTCAAGCTCCCCCCGCCGCGAGGTTTCGGGCTTCTTTGATGGCGGCGTCCAGTTTGGCGACGTTGTCGGCCAGACGGGAGGGCTTGCTTCGTTCGAGCCAGAGGGCCTGGAAGGTTTCGGACACATCGG
>CAZMBZ010000209.1:0-9464 GCA_964564285.1 uncultured Planctomycetaceae bacterium
AGCGGTCACACCTGTGGTTTCTGTGTTACCATCCATCACGTGCCCTATCTCTCGATACTAGTCCCCGGCATGAGGACCGTATTCCCGTTCCAGCTTCGACACAGCTATTGTAGCGCGCGTGCGGGATGGCCTCAAGAGCGGAAGCGCGGCGGCGCGTTGGTGTCGATCTGGCTGTCTTTGCCACAGCCTTCGCTCGGACGCCTGGCCGGTGGCATGCTCCCGGCCGATTCGGGTGTCTGTGGTGCCATGCTTCCACGGCTGTTGGCGGAAGCATGTTCCCGCGACGCTTGTAGGGCCACTGTCGCACTGTCGCCTCGTCCTGCCAAGATCGCACTTGGAGCATGCTTCCAAGAACAGCATTTGGAAGCATGGCACCACCTCCGGGGACAATGGGACCATGCCACCAGCCGTGAAATATGCGGGCTAGTAGCCTGTTTCTAAACGTACTGCTAACGTCGAAGAAAGGTTCTTGCGTGGATCCGCTTCAGTTTCAAAACCCGATCTGGGAACTCGCCCGCCAAGTTCTTCTTCTCGTTTCTGTCCTGAGAGATCCTGTACAGTTCAGGTGACCGTTTGTTTCCAAGTACCAGTTTCCAATCACCATCTCGGACGGCCTTGGGCCAGACCAATACTCGCGGGGCTTTCTTAGCGGTATTGTACAATACAGAGGAAAAGCTCTTTCCTGCCAATGGTATGAGATCCCGGCCTTGGAATTGTGGAGGATATGCGGCGTTGGCAAGTTCCAGGCATGTGGGCATGATATCCGCGATATGACAGGGCACGTGAGAAACGCGCCCCTTTCCCTTCAAGCCGCGAGGCCACCACGCGATCAATGGCGACGCAATGCCGCCTTCATAGTTGGACATCTTGTAATCCCTGAAGGGCGTGTTGCTCAGTGCGGCCAGGGAGGCCCCGTGATTGAGAAACGTGTCCATGCTGCCGGGCCGAACGCCCGAGGGCACCTTCCGGTTGAAACACATCTGGTGACTGGCGCCGTTGTCCGAAAGGACAAGAATCAGGGTGTTATCGAGTTTGCCGGCCTTCTCCAGCGAGGCCATGGTATCGGCGAGACTGCGGTCAATGCTTTCAACCATGGCGGCATGAATGGCCATCCGTTCCGTGGCCAGTTCGCTGTCGGCCGCATCTGGCTTTGGATTCAGGGCTGAATCATGCAGCGTCGTCCCTTCGGGAATCAGTCCGGCGTCCACCAGGCGCCTCAGCCTTGCCTGCATCAGCTCTGTACGCTCATTCTTCTCGTACAGCCATCGATAGGCGGCAATATCCTTCTCCTTTGCCTGAAGCGGCCAGTGCGGTGCGTAATGTGACACATAGATAAAGAACGGCTTGTCACTGGTGGCCGACTCTTCAATGAAATCGGCCACGAACGCCGAAATCAAATTCGTGGAGTATTCTCCCGCGGGTCTGTCATACTTCTTGCCGTCCTTGAACCATGGTGAGCCCTTTGCCTGCCTGAAGTAGTTACCGGGTCCGCCGCTTGCCGACCCAAGACACCGATCCGCCCACCTGGCGACCTGGGCAGGGTCGTGCCAGTTTTCAGCCGTAACCATATCAAGCCGCCCAACCGCGCAGGTTTCGTACCCGTTGGCCTTGAGCAGTTCCATCACCGTCGCGCAGTTCTTCTTGAGATTGGCGAAAATGTTGGTTCCGGGGGCTTGCCCAACGTCCCATGCATAGCAGCCGGTCATTAGCGATGCCCTGCTCGGGCCGCATATGGCGCAGTTGTAGAACTGTGACAGTCGCACCCCTTCCTTCGCAAGTCGGTCGATTGTCGGTGTCTTGATCTCGCCACCGTAGCAACCGAGATCGGAGAAACCCATATCATCCGCCATGACGATGATAATGTTCGGCCTGCCAGAATTGGCTCTTGGTTGGTTTTTCGCCCTCGCCATCATCGCACGGCCCTTGCCGCCTAACGCAATCGCGGCTGCACCCAGGCCCACACGCTTTAGAAACTCCCGCCGCGAGTTGCTGACTCTCATATCAGTTGTCTCCCATTGGCGCATTCGCATCTCAAGTGCAAGGTGGTGACGAAAACCACGACATCGACGATGGACTTCGATGGGTTGAAGATCGGCCATAATCACAACCGAAACGAGCCGCCGCCATCCCGATGTACGTCGGAAGCCATCTTAACGAATCGGAGCGAACTTGCATCTGTCATCTTCGAATGGGAGGCTTCAGCCAGGCAGGCTGGCGCCGGGCTTGTAACGCCCCTCTTTTCCCCGGGATGCTTGTCCAGGCGAGGGAGCCTGAGCGCACGAAGACCGGTGCGGGCTGCTACTCGCAGTGAACCTGGCCCTTGAGGTCGCGTCCGGTGGCGAGAGCGGCTTCGGCGGCTTCGCGAGAAAAACCCAGCAGCTTGATGTGCTTGTCGATCGTGTGATGGAAGATGGCTTCCATGTCATTGAGCTCGGGCTGGCTCATCTGGATGGCGGTCAGGCCGGCCGTTTCGCTCATCGCGGCGATGTAGTGGTCGCCCCGGCCACAAAAGTGAATGGCCCCGCCGCCGAACTCGTCGAGCAGGCGCTGATCGCGGTCGCGGACAAATTCGACGTACGTTTCCGGTGAAAGATTCATCAGCGAGTCGTTGCGGATCATCAGTGCGCCCTTGTGCCTGACGGCCCAGTGGACAGGCATGTCCGTCGCGGACCCAACGAGGTCGAACCACGCCCGGGTCAGTGCGGAGTACTGCTCGCACATCAGGTCCAGAAAGTCACCCAGCACGTCCGGCTCGTCATGAAAAGCAAAGAATATCTCACTGCCCCAGACCACCTCGGCTGTGTCGATGGGGCCCTGGGTGTCCGGGTGGTATAGCGATACCCACCGGCCTATCTTTGGGTAGCGGCGCATCACGTCGAGGAACATGTCGGCCGTGTCGAACACATCCGCGCCGAGCCCGGCACGGATGTCGGGCACGCCGGCATCGAGGGTCGCTCGAGCGGCGTCGGCGCCCAGTGGGCGTGATGCGGGCAGGTCGCCCTGCTCTCGCGGCATGAGTACGATCTCGCAGCCGAACTGGCTGGCCGTGATGGCAACGCCGTAGTTGCACCGAACGCCCAGGGCCCTACCCACACCCCTTGCGAGAATGGACGAGACCGCACCGAACTGCGACAACAGCATCAATTCGGGGTCCGCATGGGCGTCGTTTGTGTGAACGCCTGGCCAGTCCACTTTGGGCGGGGCAGGCTTCCTCGCCGGCGGGGTGAAAATGCCCGTGGTCACTTCGTCATCGAGGAACGCTCGCCAAGCGTCGAAGTTCGCCTGCTCCTGATCCTCATCGATGCGGGCTTCAAGGTCCGCCAGGCACTTTTCGAGAACGTCTTTCATTGTTTCATACCGGAGAGAACGCCGGGGTAAAGAGGTCCGCAGGACAACACAGGACAACTTTAACCGATGGCCAGCCGTTTCCGCGACACCTTCCGCTGAAAAACAGAGGGTGTCGGCTCAGCCGGTCAGGCAGCGATTCCGGTCAGGGAAGATGCTTGCCGATCCCGCGCTCGGTGATAGAATCGCCGGAGCGGCCGAAAGGCCAGGAGAAAATCCCGGATTGTACCGGCATGCCAGTCATGCTGGCCGGCTGCGGGCCTGCCTGAGAGCGGGCTTGGCTGGCTCCGGGTGCTTTTCGCGGATGAATCAACTGCGCTACCACTTTTCCCAGCAAGGATAACGTCATGGCACGGAATCAGAGAATTAGCTTGATCATAACGGCAGTGTGTCTGTGGATGGGCACTGTTGCCCCGGCCGCGGACTCCTACTACAAGCAACCGCCCCTGTTCTCCACCCGTCCCGACGAGAGCAAGACGCTCCAAATCATCAAACGGTTCGGGCCGGTTGGCATGGGGATCGACCTTGTCCAGCCTGCCTTTACGATGAAGGTCCACAACATCGAGGAAGGCTCGCCGGCTGCGACGACGGGCAAGCTCAAGATCGGGCAATACATCGAGACGATCAACGGGCAGAAGCTCGCGGACATCGATCCTCGGATCCAGCTCGCCCAAATCCTCACAGCCGCGGAGGCCTCCGACGGCGTGATGAAGTTTATGGTCAAAGACGCCCCCGACGGTAAGGCCGCAGAAGTGATTGTGAATGTCCCCGTGCTCGGTGCCTACAGCGACACCTGGCCGGTGAACTGCCCGAAGTCGGACAGGATCGTACGTAATTTCGCGAATTACCTTGCCCAACCTGGTTCAGACAAAGGCTTTGGCGGCATTGGCATGCTCTTCCTGCTTTCGACCGGCGAGGACAAGGATCTTGCGGTAGTGCGGGATTGGGCGCGGAGCGTCGCAAATCGCCCGCACACCTACGCCTGGCATCTCGGTTACGGCGGCATTCCGCTGTGTGAATACTACCTTCGCACCGGCGACAAGAAGGTGCTCCCGGGCATCCAGAAGTGGGCCAATAACGCGGTCAAGGGCCAGTACCTTGACGCCTGGGCCGGGCGCGGCGGAGTTTGCAGTGTCACGTACGGCATGGGTCACCTCAACGCCGGAGGCACGGCGGTGGTCACCTTCCTGATGCTCGCCAAGGAGTGCGGCGTCAAGGTTCCCGATCACGCCCTGCTGGGCGCGCTGGTTCACTTTTACCGCTACGCCGGGCGTGGCCTCAACCCCTATGGCGACGGCCGGCCGGAGGCGGGCTTTGTCGACAACGGCAAGAACGGCAACCTCGCCTTCGCCATGGCGGCGGCGGCTTCGCTTACGCCGGATGGGGAAAAATCGGTTTACGCCGCCGCTCGCGATGCCTGCGCCATGACGAGCTTCTACACCACCACCTACATGCTGCATGGCCACACCGGCGGCGGCATCGGCGAAATCTGGCGCAGCCCCGCGATGGGCCTGTTGCGTGAGAAGAAGCCCAGGCAATATCGCGATTTCATGGACAGCCGCAAGTGGCACTACGAACTGTCTCGCCGCTGGGATGGGTCGTTCGGCATTCTCGGCGGCGGGGGGTATGACAACGTGAATTGGGGGGCCGCGTACCCGCTGGCCTACACGATTCCTCGCAAGACGCTGCGTATTTCGGGAGCGCCGCCCACGAAATTCTCCAAGCCCTACCAACTGCCCAAGCAGCCCTGGGGAACCAAGGCGGACAACACGTTCCTCTCGCTGCAAGCCGTGCCCGACGCGACGGGCAAGGCGCGGGACCTCTCGGGCGAGACCCTGGCCAGGGACGCCAGCAAGGCCTTTGTGATTCGGCTGCACGAGTCTGGCCAAGTGAGCGACGATGTGCTGCGACAGTACATTCACCACCAGGATCACAGCATCCGCTTCACCGCCGCTACTACGGCGTTGGGCATGCATGTCAACTACTTCGGCAAGAGTCATCTCGTCGGCGAGGCCCGCAAAGAGTTGGTGATGGAATTCCTGCGGTCCAAATCCCCGCGCGTTCGCCGCGCAATGTTCTCGGCGATCCATGAAGTCCTGTTGCGGGCGAATCGCACCGAACTGCTCACGAAAGATGTCTTCGACCTGGCGATTCAGGCAGTGAAAGACCCGGCCGAATCGTGGTGGGTCAAGGACGCCGCGTTGCTTGTGATCGGCTATGGCCAGGCCGATTGGGTCGCCCCGCATGTTGATCTCCTGCTGCCGCTGCTCAAGCACGATGGCTGGTGGCTGCCAAACGCCACGCTGACCGCGCTGACGCCCGTGGTGGCGGATGAGCGCTGCTACAAGAAGGTGCTGCGCGCGATCGGCGAGCTGCTGACGACGAACCAGCGCTCGGCCCTGGCCCTGGGCCTGATGGAGGGCATCCGCAAGAAACTCAGGGAGGGCAGCCCCGCGGTGCATCGGTTGGCCATGGCCACGCTCCAGGATGTCTACACCGGCTATGCAGGCGTGAAGACCGCCCCCGGCGGACAGAACATCTCCTCGACCTACGATTCGCACCTGGAGTACATCGCCGCTTCGCTGGCCGACGTGCCGGGTGGGTATGACGTGCTCTACAAAACCACCAAGAAGAAGTTCCCGGATGTGGCGCTGCCCTATGCCAAGATCTTCCTGAGCGCGGATTTCCAGAAGTTCGGTCCCGAGCTTAGAAAAGCGATTGGGCCGATCATCCGTAACAAGCTCGTTACCGGATACGTCGCCAAGAACCGCAAGGCTCTGGAGAGCTTCGCCGCCAGCAACGACCCGAAGGCGAGCTGGCGTTACATGGATGAGTTGCTGGCGTTGTACAATAAGGTCGGCATCACCGAATACAACTGGGAGCTCCACGGTCCCAAGCGAAACGAGATGGAGTGGTACTACCACAGTTTCGAACCGCTGGAGAAATTCACCATTTCGGTTCACGGTGGATTGGACCCCGGCGATGACCGGCTGGGGCGATACCGTCCCGTCACCTTCCCCAAGGGTATGGATAAGTGGTTCGCCGTGGACTTCGATCCGGTCAAAGCCGGCTGGAAACGCGGCCTGGCTCCGTTTGGCTCGGCCAATGGCGAGTTGGCGGTCCCGGCGGGCAAGCGAGAATGCGTGCTTCCGTTTTGTGGCTGCAGCGAGCCGGTCAACACCCTGTGGGAGAAGGATGTGATTCTCCTGCGTGGGGCCTTCGCGTTCCCGAAGATGGAGGAGGGCTACTGCTACCGTCTGCTGCACGGGGGTATATCCCACGTCGGCTCCGGCGGCGGGTATCGCGTCTATATCAACGGCAAGTTGTTCTCCGAGACCCAAAGGGGCGTCGACCGGCGGTGCGGAGCGCGGGCGATCGGTCAGCTCATCACGAAGGAATGGTGGCCTCAATTCGGGGAAGGTCCGACCAACATAGCCGTCATCAGCTTTATGAAAAACCACCCCCGCACCAAGGCCTACGGAGGCAACATCATGATCTCCATGGAGAAGATGAAGGTCCCACCGATGCCGGCCAGTGGCGAATAAGGAATCCGAACAGGCCATCCTCTTCATCGGAGCCGGCGGGCTCAGCCCCCGACATCCCGCGGGCTGGCGGTTGCCTTGGTTCGTGATGAGAAGGAGCGGTGACCTCGGCGCCGGGCGAAAGCCCCGATTCCCGTTTAAGGATTATGAATACACGAATAGGCTGCAAACGATCCTTCGTTCTTATGCTTTCACTCTGCGGCTTGCTGACTGACGCAACGCACGCGAAAGATCCCCAGCCGCCGTTTGGGACTGATGTCATGACCGGAGTTACCTTTCAAACTAACGACAAGTCGCTGCAGGAGCTTTATGACGCGGCCGTGTCGAAGATGAAGGGCAATGTCGTTGCGTTCACGCCTTCGATGAAGGTTCTCGTCGAGGGCGGCGGATACGCGAACGCCTGGATTGAGACCCAGCCGATGGGCGGGGAAATGTTCGCCAAGCGCGACATCCAGGTGGCGCTCAACAACCAGGTCGTGTTCATGCTGGCCCAGCGCAAGGATGGTCGCCTGCCGGGGATGGTCATCGCGGGCGACAAGGCGCTCGCCAACGGCTGGGATAAGAACCCTCCCGAAGGGCATGTCTGGTTCCCGGACAACCACTTGGCGGCTTCTTTCGATATGTTCCAGGGCTACTGTTTTCCGGAACCCGCATGGCGAATGTACTTCTGGGCCGGCAAAGACAAGGCGTACCTCCAGCGGCTTTACTCGGCCCTGGAAGCTCACGACGCTTACCTGTGGCGCACGCGCGATTCCAACGGCGACGGCATCCTGGAAACGTGGTGCGTCTGGGACACCGGCGAGGACGGCAGCACACGCCTGGAGACCCGCGGCGCCCCGGGTCGCTGGCCTTTCGAGAAGCCGCCGGGTGCCGAAGGCACACCCGACCCGAAGAACTCCCCCCGCTACTGGTTCGGCCAGTTCAAGGACGAGTTGCGGGTCCCGTTCGCCTCGATGGACATCATGGCGTACAGCTATTCCGGGCGGGCCGTCCTGGCGAAGATCGCGCGGGAACTGGGCAACGGCAAGCAAGCCCACTGGCACGCACAGGCCGAGCAGGTCCGCCGACGCCTGATCGACAAGCTCTGGGTCGCCGATCGCCACGCCTGCTTCGACCTGGACTGCAAGGGCCGACGCCTTCCCGAGCTCATCCATAACAATCTGCGATGCATGTGGTATGGGATCTTCACGCAGGAGATGGCCGACGCCTTCATCAAATATCACCTGCTGAATCCCGACGAATTCTGGACGCCTGTGCCGCTGGTTTCCATCGCCGCCAACGAGCCGCTCTTCCGCAACGGCCGTCGCAATGACTGGTCGGGTCCGTCCCAGGGCCTGACCTGGCAGCGCGCCATCGGGGCCCTCGAAAACTACGGGCATCATGCCGAAGTCACGCTGCTCGGGCGCAAGCTGCTCCCGGTCCTCATCCGCAACGGCTGTGCGTTCACGCAACAGTTGGACCCCTTCACCGGCAAGCCCAGCGGCAGGGACGGCTACGGGCCGATGATCCTGGCGGCGCTGGAATACATCAGCCGCATGCACGGCATTGGCCTGGACGTCGAGCGCGGCCGGGTGTGGTGGTCCGCCCTTGCCGACCCCGGCCGGGATTTCACCTCCAGCCAGCGCTGGGGCGACACGACTTGGACGCTCGAATGCAAGGATGGGCAACTCCGCGCCACGGTCAATGGCAAGGAGGCGTTCACCGCCTCGGCGGGCGCGCGAATCGTGACCGGCCTGGACGGGAAACCGATCGAAATTGTGGGCATCGATCCCCAGCAGCGACAGGTGACGGTGAAGACGAAATCCGGCCAATGGAATCTGACCGTCAGGCCGAACCAAGGCTACCGCCTGGACCGTCCCGAGCCGGCCTCCTTCCGGACCGCTCCCTTCGACAATCCTCGCTCCGCATCACCCAAGCCGTGAACGGACACAGGCGGCATGGCGGGCCCATTTCTAAACGGACTGTTATACGCATCCCAGATAAATCGTGGGTAACTCGACGCGTAGGAGCGGATGAGAAGAAATGGGCACCCACGAAAACTAACAGGGATAAGGCCCACGCAATAATTGCGTGGGCTGTCCGCGCGGGCGATTTCTTCCTCGGTCAGGGAGGCAAAATGGCTGGCTCGTTTGCAGACCAGTAAAACGCTCTCCTTGGACGCGAACGGCAGGGAAACGTTTGCAGGCCCCAAATAATGTTTGCAAATGGCTGATTATCTCGAAAAACGTTTGCGGCGGGATGGGCGTGGAAGGATTCGTACCAGCGCAGGATTACGATGGCGTAAGTCTTTATTCAAATGGCATGATGGGCAGCCCATTAAATATTATAAGGGCTTACCCCATATTGCTTTCGGGCCGGCAGTTGGCGGCGATTCGGCTGTCGGGATTCGAGCTTGCGTTTCCGGCGATATTCGGTCGGCGAGATGCCTTCGTGGCGGATGAATGCTCGGTAGAAGTGCGTGCGACCTCGGTCGGCGGCGTACTGGCCGAGAAGTTGGAGATAGAGGCGCCGCTGGCTGTCGCAATGGAACACATCCAACCGACGATTGCCCCGCTGGGTGATGCTTGTCACGCCGCA
>CAZMBZ010000210.1:0-9462 GCA_964564285.1 uncultured Planctomycetaceae bacterium
CCGCCCAAAGATCGGGGAGAATCAACTGTCAATGGTTGGTGAATAATCCGAGCTTATGGGAAGCCTTGTCGGGCAAACGGAGCAGAACATTCGTTCTGCACTGCGGATCGCCGACGCCATGGCGCCCTGCATCCTCTTTGCGGATGAGGTGGAAAAGGCACTGGCCGGCGCAGCATCAAGCGGCGTGACCGACAGCGGCGTCTCCGCGCGGCTGTTCGGCTCACTGCTTACATGGATGTCGGACCACGAGTCGGACGTCTTTGTGGTATGCACATCCAACAACATCTCGGCCCTGCCCCCGGAATTCAGCCGCGCCGAGCGTTTCGACGCGGTCTACTTCCTGGACCTGCCCAGCCAGGCCGAGCGTGAAGCGATCTGGCGGATCTATCTGACGAAGTTCGCCATCGCCGATCAGCCTCTGCCCGAGGACAACGACTGGACAGGTGCGGAAATCAAATCCTGCTGCCGGCTGGCGAGTCTGCTGGATGTCTCCCTGCTGGATGCGGCCCGCAACGTCGTACCTGTGGCTGCAACTGCGGCTGAATCGGTCGAGAGGCTGCGGACCTGGGCCTGTGGGCGATGCCTGTCAGCCAATGCGCCAGGTCTCTACAGCCGTCCGCGTTCCAACAGCGGGCAGGTCAAACGGCGCGTCAGCCGGCCAGTAAGCACCTGAGCAGCCGGTGTTTGGATAGACATACCTGCATCCCATCTTCCCCCTAACAGGAAAGGATTCCCCATGATCGAAGTACAGATGACATTGGATGTTCACCCCGGCCAGTTCGTACTGCTTCCGCACGGCCTGTTCAGACTTGCCAACCCAGAGGCAGTCGTCCCCGGCCGGGTCCACGTGTTTCGTTACAGTCCCCTTGACCAGTTCACCACTATCGTCGCCGTCGGGCTCTTGCCCTGCGGCGCAAGGAGAGAATCATGACAAGCAAGATTGCACCAGAAGCGCCGGCGACTACCGATGTCGCCAGTCGTCTTCAGACCACGATGGCCGCCGCGCGGGTATCGTTCACCTGGCTTGGCGTCAGGAAGACCCTGACCGCCGACCAGAAGGCACAGGCTGCCGAGACCTTCGGCGCCGAGGGCCCTTACCTTTCGGCCGCAAAGAAGCTCCTGGACACACGTTGCCCAGCCTTTCGGGCCGTCACATCGGTTCGCAACCGCATCACCGCTTACTGGCGGGGCATGAGCCTGCCGTATCCCGAGCCCGGCCTGAGGCTCATTCGGCAGGATCATGTCGAACCGTTCAACCAGCGGCTGTTGCAGCTCCGCCAGGAACTCCAGGAAGCGGTGGGACAGCTAGATCGACAACTGCCCATCCTGCGGCAGGCGGCCCAAGAACAGTTGGGAAGCCTGTACAATCCGGCTGACTACCCGCCCACGCTCGTTGGACTCTTTGCCGTGGACTGGGACTTCCCGTCCGTGGAGCCGCCGGATTATCTCCTGCAGCTCAACCCCGAGCTCTACGAACAGGAGCGGCGCCGGATGATGGCTCGGTTCGAGGAGGCGGTCCAGCTGGCCGAGGAAGCGTTCGCGCAAGAGTTCGCCAAGCTCATCGGCCACCTGGTCGAGCGGCTCGATGGAGCGGCCGACAACAGGCCGAAGATCTTCCGTGACTCGGCAGTAGGCAACCTCCAGGACTTTTTCAGACAGTTTCGGATGTTGAATGTCAGCTCCAATGCGGAGCTGGACGAGATGGTGGAGACTGCCCAGCGGATGCTTCACGGCATCAGCCCGCAGCAGTTGAGGGACAGCGGGGCGCTTCGCGGCCAGATCGCCTCCCGGCTATCGACCGTGCAAGCGTCGCTGGATGGCATGCTGGTGGACCGTCCCCGCAGGAAGATTCTGCGCAGCGGCAAGGACCAGGAGACCGCGGCATGATGACGCTTATCATAGACCCGGCCGGCCTGGTGCGTTGCTTGTACGCCGAGGCGATTGACCTTCACACGCTGGGCGAATTGCGTATCGCTCGCGCCAGCCACATAGAGCCGGACGACCAAGGCAACTGGTTGGCGGACCTGTCCCCAGCCGCGGGTCCCATCCTCGGTCCCTTCGGACTTCGAAGCGAGGCATTGGCGGCCGAACTGGATTGGCTGACCGATCACCTGGCATCCCTGGCCGCGTCTCCGCGACCAATCCCGCACATCATCGCGCCTTCCTGAAACCCCCAGAACGAAAGGAAACACCATGCAGCACCAAGGAATCTCTGCGCGCAGCCCGCCTTTCGCGTGGCTGTGAACATGCACCGAGTCTCGAAGTAGCTGTACGTGGATCGCACGCGTGTGCGGTCCAACCAATCAACCAAGTTTTCGAAAGGAACGAACCATGAGAATCCTGTTCATCAACAACGACGGCGGCGGTTTTGCGGACTACGTGGAAGTGGATGAGGGCACGACGGTGGAGAAGTTCTTCTCCCAGAAGCTGCCCAACCGGGCGGCGGCGGACTACCTGATCCGTGTCAACCGACAGCCCGTGCCGCGTGACCACGTCCTCCAGGATGGTGACCGCGTCACCATGACCCCCACGAAGATCGAGGGCGCAGCCAGGCTGCTCTTCATCAACAACGATGGCGGCGGCTTTGCCGACTACGTTGAGGTGCCCGAAGGCACGACCGTGGACAAGTTCTTCAGCCGGCAGTTGCCCGGACGCGAGGCGGCGGACTACCTGATCCGTGTCAACCGACAGCCCGTGCCGCGTGACCACGTCCTCCAGGATGGTGACCGCGTCACCATGACCCCCACGAAGATCGAAGGCGCCGCGGCCTAAACGCGACGCCTCCGGTCAAGCCAACCTTGGAAGGGGCATCCGTCAGGCAGTGTGCCGGCGGGTGCCTCTTCACCATTTATTCAATGAAAGGATAAACCATGCAGATACCCGAGCGCAAGCTTATTCGCCTGGCCGAGGAGATCCATCAGCAACTCAAGGGTCTCCAAGCCAGCCGATACGGCGAGGTGATCCGACGGGCACGGTGCCTTATCGAGAACACCAGCCAACTCCGCCGGTCCAACGACCTCCTGATGATTTGCCTGGGCCGCAACTGGAACGTCGCGGCGGGCAAGGTGACCGACCAGATCGTGCAGGGCCTTCGCGATCTTCCCTACCACGCCGGCGAAGTCCAGCGGATGATCGAGTCGGCCACGAAGTCGCTTCCATCCGTCCGGGACATCCTGGCGGACCTCCAGCAGGCCCAGGAGGAGTTTGAGGATCTCAAGTACGTCGATGACGACCGGACTCTTGTCGTTACGACCGAACCCATCGAACTGGAGGGCTACTACCTGGGCGAATTCGAGATCCAGCTTCGCCTCGGCAACCTTGCCGAGATTAAGCGTCACGGCTCGACCTACCGAATCGTGGCCCTCGACCCACACCCGGCCGCGAGCAACGACTCCGTCACGCACCCGCACGTGAGTGACGAGCACCTGTGCGAAGGCGACGCCGGCGCAGCCATCGAGTCGGCATTGGCCAACGGGCGAGTCTGTGACTTTTTCCAGCTCGTCCATGCCGTGCTGACCACCTACAACCCCCATTCGCCATACGTGGCCCTGGATGACTGGGAAGGTAGGCCTTGCCATGATTGCGGCTACACCATGCAGGGCGACGGTTCGAACTGGTGCACGTCATGTGAAAATGATTTCTGTGACGAGTGCTCCTCCTACTGCCGCTGCTGCGATGAAACCACATGCCTCGGATGCCTGCAGACCTGCGAGGCATGTGACGATCCCGTTTGCCCGTCCTGTATTACGATCTGCGATGACTGCGGCAGGTCGATCTGCAAATCGTGTCGTGATGAAGTCCTGTGCCCTTGTGTCAAAGATAATGAGGAGAACGAAGATGACAACGATGAAGACAATGGAACCCAAGACGGCGGAACCGAACCAGACGGAGAAAAAGCCTCGGGAACGCAAGCCGCGTGAACTGCCGAGAAGGGAGTCTATCCTCCGCTTCACGCCAACGGCGTGGGCGAAGCTGCTGTTCTTCCGGGACTACCGCGACATGGAGGTCGGCGGCTTTGGTGTGACGAGCCCCGACGACCTGCTGCTCGTCACGGAGTTCGTGCCGGTCAAGCAGGAGGTCTCAGTGGCCAGCGTGTCGTTCAATGACGAGGCGGTGGCCGAGTTCTTCGATGCCCAGGTTGACCTTGGCAGGAAACCCGAGCAATTCGCCCGGATTTGGTTGCATACGCATCCGGGCAACTCGCCGTCTCCCAGCGGGACCGACGAGGAGACGTTCCACCGCGTGTTCGGCAAGTGCCAGTGGGCCGTCATGTTCATCCTGGCCCGCGGCGGCAAGAGCTTTGCTCGCTTGCGTTTCAACGTGGGGCCGGGCGGACATACAGTGATCCCCGTAGACGTTGATTACTCACGGTCCTTCGGTCCTACCGACCGCGAGTCCTGGGAGATCGAGTACCACGCCAACATCACCGGGTGCCCAGACCGGCCACTGGCTGGCAGCTGCTTCGGCTACCAGAACGATGAACTGTCGGGCTACTCCTGCCCGGACGATTGGATCGAAGAGCTGGAGGCCATGGAGCCTGAGGAACGAGAGATGGTCATGGCTGAGCTTTCGGCTCGGCCCGACCTGTGGGGAGGAAGTGAGGTAATTGATGAATACGACTACGAGTGATCGCTACAGTCGCCAGCGGGACATCGTGCCGTCTGATCGGCTCGCAACCTGTTCCGCCACCGTCATCGGTGTCGGGGCCGTGGGCCGGCAGGTGGCCCTTCAGCTGACGGCCGTGGGCATCCCCTGGCTGCAGTTGATCGACTTCGACACGGTCGAGGAGTCCAACATCGCCAGCCAAGGCTACTGCGAGGCCGACCTCGGCCGACCGAAAACCGACGCGACCGCGCAGGCCTGTTGGCGGATCAACGGCGACCTGCACATCCATACACTGTGCGACCGCTTCAAGCGGAGCTCAGACATCGGCGACACGGTGTTCTCTTGTGTGGATTCGATCGAGACCCGCCGTCTGATCTGGGAAGCGGTTAAGGACCGCTGTAAGTTCTTCTCAGACGGCCGCATGAGCGCCGAGGTGCTTCGTGTGCTGACGGCCTGCGACCCCGCAAGCCGAAAGCACTACCCGACGACGCTCTTTTCCGCCGGCGAGGCCTATGCCGGCGCTTGCACAGCCAAGACCACGATATTCTGCGCGAATATCGCCGCCGGGATCATGGTCTCTCAGTTTGCTAAGTATTTACGGCATATGCCCATAGACGCAGACATTCAACTCAACCTGCTTTCCAGTGAATTGACTGTCCTGCCGTAATCCCTTCTCATCTCTTTTCAATCGCGGCTGCTTTTCTGGCCGCGATTCTTCCCCCTACCTAGCGACAGCTATGCACTTTTGACCTCACCGGGTAGAAAGCCCGGAGGTCGTGGCCGGGGCCTCTATGTTGCGCGGCTACCTTCAAATCGCCAGCACGTCCAGCCCGATGGAGTCCAGCCGGCCCTTGCGAGGCTTGCCTGCAATGTCCACGGCCAGACTGGTCATCCACGGTTCATCGGGCGACTCGTACTTGGCCGAGGCATCGTACCACCATGGAGCGGCTAGTGAAAGAACGTCCGCAGACGCCTCACCCGTCCTGCCAGGGCGCAACAGAGGCGAGGTGGATGTAAACGAAGGTACGGGATGACTAGCGAATCGAGCCGACGACTCCGCACAAGACGGCTGTGTGCTGGACGGTGTGGAAGAAAGAGGCAGCCGTTTCGAATGGGTAAGGGCGTCCAAGACTCCCGTAGCGGCCTGGACGCTGGATGGTGCGGCGGTCAGATCTGGGGACAATTCAGCCAATGTAATCGCTGCCGCAGCTGGCTCGTTCACTGGTGGCGATAAAGGCTCGGGTTCAGCAGCTGCGACCATCGGCACCACGACAACCTCTGGCACGCCCTCGGTCATCGCGACTGGAACGATACTCCCGCTGGCCACAGGGGCCTCGACTGCCGAGATGGACTTTCCGATGTTGGCCATTAACAACAACAGGTCGGCATAGTCGGTCTTACCGTCAGCGTTGAAATCGCCCTGTTCCCACTTCGCGCCGGTGGTCATGCCAAAGTTGTGTTTGACCGCAATGTAGTCGGCCGCACCTATATAGCCGTCACAGTCGGCATCACCGCGGATGGTCACGACGAACGGGAACTCGTAGTCATCCCCGCCGATCCCATCCCCGTCGCCGTCCAGATGGCTTCCACGCTTGGTGGTAATGCCTTCCCCGGACAAAATGGCGGTGTATCGGCCAATGGGCAGATCGAGCCCTGACAGGCCCCATCTTGCGCTTCCGCCGAGCTCGTCGAGGGTAAAGGGTGCGTCTGGCGGCAAGGAGATTTCCACGCCGTTCTGGTCATAAAGCCGCAAGTCATCTCTGGTGACCTGAACGTCCAGGCTGAACAGGAATGTGATGGAAGTAGCCTCATAGCGCCGGCCCTGGCCGTCGTTCATCTCGATGTTGCTGACAGTCGGAAGGTCCAGATCGATCGCCTTGCCAAAGTTCCTCTTGAGGATGATGTAATCCGAAGCGTCAACACTTCCATCCTCGTTGAAATCGCCATTCTCCCAGTTCGCCTCCGCATTGCCGAGTTGAGACGCCAGGGCCATGAGGTCAGAACGTCCCACTACGCCATCGCAATCGGCATCGCCTGGGTACAGCACGGGCATGGACTGCTTGTAGTCGCTTGCCATCGGCTGGCCTAGGGCGTCGATAACGTAGTTCGCATTGAGCGTCACCAGGTAGTTAGCCTGGGGCATGTTCTGGCTTGACAGGTCCCAGTAGGCGTTATCCGTTTGTGGGTCGTGGCTGAATCCGCCGGCCGGCACGGACACCAGGGCGCCCGTCATGCGGTTGCGAACGGACAAGGCTCGCGGATCGACGGTAACGGGCTCAGAGAAGACGAAGCGAAGGCTGGCCAGCCGGTCCCATGCGTCGCTCCCGTCATTTCGGACGACATCGCTCACAACCAGGGGTGTGACGGTCACGTCCCACGTGGCCTGGTCTTGGCCGCCGTCACCATCGGTGACCGTCAGCGTCACCGTGAAGTTGCCAAACTCGGTGTAGGCGTGATCCACGCTCGTCAGGTCCACGCCACTAACCAAGTCGCTCCCGTCGCCGAAATCCCACTCATAGGTCAGTGGGTCGGCTACGCCGGTCGGATCGCTGGCCGAGGCGGTAAAGCTTGCCTGTTGGCCTCGGCCGACCTCAGCGTCGCCAGTCAACATATCGATGGTGGGGGAGGTGTTGAGCACGGTTGCTTCGACGGCGTCCATGTCGGCCCCACCGTCATCGTCGGTGACGGTCAATATCACAGTGTAAACGCCATCATCTGCGTAGGTGTGGCTCGGCGAAAGCTCATCGGACGTTGCGCCGTCGCCGAAGTCCCATAGGAACGTGTGCGTGTCGAGGATACCGGCATCAGAGAACGAGCCGTTGAAAATGATCGCTTCGCCCTCATTCGAGGTCTGATCCTCACCGGCGCTAACCACGGGAGTGGCATTGGCGGCCATGAGGATGAGATCATCCGAAACGGTGGTGCCGTATGGGTCCGTCACGGACACTCTTACGGTGTATCTGCCATCTTCGGCGCAGACCCGGGACAGGTTAAACGAGCCGTCTTCACGCAATGTCAGCGGCAACTCGCCTGTTCCATCGCCATACCCGACGGTGGCCGTCGATTCCGGAACCAGGTTGCCCACGACTCCGGCCAAAAGGAAGGTTCCGCCCTCAATCAGGGCGACATCGTCGCCAAGGTCGAGTTCGAGGCACCCACTGACGGTCGTCACCACATCAGGCACCAGGTCGGTCGGGGGATGCTCTATGTTCCCGACGTTATCGGCGGCGACGGAGTAGAAAGCGTAGCTGTGTCCGGATCGGCCTGTGTACCACCCGGTCGTCTCTGTCGTCTTCTTGAGCCAGAGTCCCCAGGCCCCGTCGTCCTCGCTAACGTAAACGTCGTAATTCGCCACCCCGCTTCCCACGTCCGAACCTGTCCAATTGACCATGAACACGTTGTAGTACTGCGTCGATGCCATTACTCCTATGCTGCTTTCCGGGGCATCGGCGTCGATTGTGTTGATCCACGGCTTGGGCTCGGCTGGTTCAACGTCAGGGTCGACCTTCGGTGCCGGGTGATCGTAGATGTCACCAGCGAAGTCGAACTCGACATAGGCCACATTGTCCAGCGTCGTGCTGGTTTCAAGCCCAGCCACCGGGTCGACCGTGTATTCAATCCAACCGATCTCGAATTCAGTCTCCGGGTTGAACGGCGGCAGAAAACCAGCCATCGGGTCTTCAGGCCATTCCCCCGTCAGCGGGTCGATGGCGTGGAACCACCAGACCATCGTGTTGGCGTCGATATCGGCGTTGTTCGAAAAGCCAGGGACTTGCATTCCCAGCCCAGCCTTGACCTCAACGGCGATGTTCATCTCCGGCCGACAATCGATAATCGTATCGATTACTTGCCCGCCCGCCAGCGGCATATCCCAGCCCAGGAAACCGATCCGTGTGAACTCCAACGTAGAAAGGTCGAATTTCGTCGGATCAAGCTGATCGACGATGATAGCGTCCTGCGTGGGAACCGGAGCATCCTCCTTGTTCCAGAATTCTATGCGATAGGGCAGAGAGTCATCCGCGCTGATGAACCGCTGTTCATCGCTACTTGCAGCCCCTTCTTGGTCGTATCCACTCGGCCCGTACTTGTCCTCGGGAGTGTAGGATGTGTAGAGTCCTAAGGACTTCCTCAACTCAATGACCTCGTCAGCCTCCTCAGCCACTTCCGTCAAGAATGCCCCATCCCATCCAAGGAGCTGTGCCCACACCAATCGCTCCGCAGTATTTGGATCCATGAACCCGATGAATGCGCCACTCTCGTCGTAAACTTGCCAATCCGCTGTATCCTGCGCCCCAGGCATCATCCCATCTAACAAGATTTCGGGATGTTCCCGAATCCAGTCGGATGCAATCGTAACCATCTCACCGTGATGATCCAAGCTGAGGTCTTCGAAGTTCACGTGGACGTTGATGTGCCCCAATGGATTGGTATTCCCCAGAAATGATCCTTCAATGTGAATAACGCGATCTGCACAGGTGGGGGCCAATCCATTGGCCAATATGGCGCCGTCAACACTTATGATCAGACGCATCTTCCCTAACCCACGTTCTTGCAGGGCCTCCCCAAGCCTGCCTGCAGCGTGGGCGCCCAGACTCCACCCGAGAGCTGACGTTTGGCTTGTATCCAGGCCATTTTGGCCATGCCATTCCGCCACGATTCGTCCGACGTCCACCGTATTCGCGCGCGCCAGGGGATATCCCAATCCTTTGATGCCGTTGACTGTCGTGTCAGCACGATCCGACCAGTCAACACGAATAATGACCGCATCCGGAGAAGCCGCCTGTGCCGCCGATATAAGTTCATCGTAACACTTCACCCATCTGCAACGATTGCTTCGGGCATCGCCGGTAGTGTGCC
>CAZMBZ010000211.1:0-9390 GCA_964564285.1 uncultured Planctomycetaceae bacterium
GAGTACCGATCGAAAACCTCGTCTCCCACCGCTACGACCGCTGGCGCCGAATGGGTAAGTTCATCCAAGCCCAGCAGCAAGCGGCCCCAAAGGCAGGCGAGGTCGCGGAATAGCGAGCGACTGGCCCCTATTGTCCCTATTATCGCGATGATGAAGAACGCACTTAGCAAGACGCAAGTCGACCGGCTGGGTGACCGACTAAAGGGAGGTTCCCACACCGAGAGCGATCTTCGATTGCTCGATGCTTACCGACGGTCGTTTGGCGAGGCGTACGAGGCGGTAATCCAAACAATCCGTCAGCATGGTGAACTCCCGACGGGAAGGTTGGCTAAGTCCACGCGCTCGATAGTAGAGAAACTCCGTCGCGAGAGCATCCGACTGAGCCAAATGCAGGATATCGCGGGGTGCAGGGAAGTCGTAGCTGATGTTGTGCAACAAGAGCAGTTCGTTACATCGTTAAGAACCCTCTTCCCGGGAGCGTCCGTAATAGACCGTCGCGACAAACCCAGCTACGGTTACCGAGCGATCCACATCATCGTCGAGATATCTGGAAAGCCAGTCGAGATCCAGGTTCGTACTGCGTTGCAGCACCTATGGGCGGAGCTTTCGGAGAAATCCTCCGACGTCCTCGATCCAACGATTAAGTACGGCGGCGGTAGCGACACGTGGCGAAGCGTCCTCACAGCAAGTTCCAAGGCGGTGACCGCTCACGAGAAGTTTGAGGCAAAGGTTTCCAAAGTGGTGGCGGTTTACGAGGTGATGGTGGCGAATTACGAGAGGTTCAAGAAAAACTCCGAGGAATTGCTTGAGCGGCACCTACCCGAGCACAAGACACAAGAAATACGAGAAAGGCTGGAAAACTGGACACGTAAAATGGAGCGCGCCGAACAGGCGGAGCAAGAAACGCAGGAAGGTGTGATACACACGCGGAATGAGATTGCCGATAGTTTGAGAGGAGCGATCTCTTGGTTAGACGAGAGAAGACCAAAGGAGCAGCAACTATGATTTTCCTAATCGAGTACAACCGGAGTGAAGGCAAGATCGTTACTTCTCGCGACTTTGACGACTCGCAACGGCGGGAGGCCGAGGACTCGCGACTCAAGATCGAGTTGGATCTCAACAGCAAAGGGATAGATCATGAAGTGGTTCTGCTGGAAGCGGCGAGCAAAGATGCGTTACGCCGGACGCACCGGCGCTACTTCGAAGGCCTTCGCCAGATTCTGGAATCCCCTGGCGGCCAGAAGATGTAATGAGGTGACGGGGGTTAATGGGGAAGATTCGGCCGGCATCGGACGCCGATCATCTGCATTGTCATCGGCGAGGGCGGCAGCGGCGGGGCGTTGGGTATCGGCGTCGGAGCCCGCTACGACCGCTGGCGCCGAATGGGCAAGTTCATCCAAGCCCAGCAGCCTGCCAGGCTCTATTGCTTCGCGAACGCCAAGCCGATGGCGTACTCGGCCTTGATCGGGTTGTTTGCCCTTGGGTTCAACGTCCAGCCGTTGTAGTACAGGCGCCACTGACCGCCCACCTTCACCGGGCAGGGATGCTGAAGGTAGACCCCGTCGAAGTCCTCGGCAGAACCCGTTGGCTTGAACACCGGATTATGAGGGTATTTCTCCCAAGGCCCTTCCGGATGCCTCGCGCGCGCCAGGCCAAAGGCCATCCCGCTCTTGCCCGAGTGCCGCCGCCCATGATTGTTCGTGCCTCCCGAGTACAGCATGAAGAACCAATCGCCGATCTTTGTCACGCTGCATTGACTGACCATGCCGTCATCCCACGAATCCGCGGTGCGGTCGGACGTCGTTAACACCGGACTCTTCGACGAATCCCCCCACGTAATGCCATCGGCGCTGGTAGCCACGCCAATCGCATAGCCATCCGGATTCTTGGCGTGATGGTAGTCCCAACCGACATCGTAATACATGTACCACTTGTCGCCTTCCTTGAGAACGCAGTCGGGAAAGGCACGCGTGCCGTCGATCCGGGAACTATCGGAGGTGAAGATTGCCTTCGGCTCTTTCTTCCAATGCGCCAGGTCGGCCGAGCGAGCCAGGCCGATGATTTCCCGCTTGTTCCTCTTGCCGAAATAGTACAGCCAGACCTCGCTTCCCCTGACCACGGCGGCCTTGGCAAGGTTGTAGCTTCCCTCCCATGGCATTTCAGGCTTCAGGAGATAGTCATGGCCTGGCCGACGCCATTTCAGTCCATCGTCGCTGACCGCCAGCTTGGTCACCATCGGCTGGCTTGTCATGAGAAACATCCACCATTTGCCTTTCCAACGGATCACTGTCTGTGGGCCGTTCTGGATGGAGTAGGTTTCCTTGCCCTCGAGCCGGATGATGGGATTGTTGTCGTACCGAGTCCAAGGCCCGACGAACGGACCCCAGTCGTCGCTTGCCTTGCTGTGATCGTTCGACTTTTCCAAAACCGCAGCCTTCGTGATAATCCGCCTGGCCAGTTCCAGGAATGCTTTACTGCTCAGATGGCCGTTGTTGTCCGTCCATGCCCACGCCTTGAAGTTCTTCTCGTTGGAACCCAGATCGAGGTCCAGCAAGTGGGTGTTGGCATCATCCCGGGCCACGTCAGTTTGTGCACGAAGGATCGGCGCGAAACTTTTGTCGCCGTGCTGGAAAAGGTGCTTTCTGACAAAAATCTGCATATCCGGCAGGCCGGTGTCTTCGCGCAAGGCGGCAAACAGCGCCTGCAGATTCTTCCCGTAGTCCATCGCCTCGGGCCGGTCCGACTCGCCCTGATCCCAGTACAGCCCGATGACCCGGACCTTCTTGTAACGCTTCTTCAGATTCGCCATCGCGCCGCGATAGGACTTCATGAATATCCGGTAGTCGCCCCCGCGCCCGGCTGCCCATTGGGTATGCAGGTTATGCCCGGCGGGTCCATGCTTGACGAAGAACTTGTCAGCATCGGGATACTTCTTTTCCAGCAACAAGGCCATCGGCAATTCAATCCCGTGGCGGTTCGGGTCCCATGGATAGGGGTTCGGGTAGTATCTGCTGCCCGGCGTCAAATGCACAAACGACTTTCCCTTCCAGATACAGCTTCTCGGATACCCATTCTTTGTTATGGGTATCCCGACCTCTTTGGCGGTCGAGCCCGGAATCGTCGGGTGCTTTTTGGCCATACCGGATTTCACGTTGCTCTCGGGAGAAAACGCGGCCACGCCGCCGGCGTTGGACTGGCCGGCAATCAGAAAGACCAGGGCGGGGGGCTTCTGCCTTGTGCTTTCCGAGAAGCCTGGCATCAAGTTATTCCGCGGCGCCATCACGAAAGCAAACCGCGCCAGACTCAGCTTGCCGCTTTCTGTTTCGTTGGTGATCGAGAGGCGTCGAATCCATTTCAACGATGGGGCGCCAAAGATGAACAGGCCCTGTTCGCCGGCGGCGAGCGCCTTAATGCACTGCTGACGCCCGTTGTCGTGATAGGTGTCATGCAAGGTCGCCTCGACACGAACCCGGGTTGCCTTGCTGCCGGTATTGCCGATCACAAGCGCGACCTGCCGAGGGACATCCTTGTATCCGCCGTAGGCAATTTGGCCCGCGGTGTGACCTTTTCCGGTGAAGCCTTTCATCCGGCCATTAAGCTTGTCCGCTTCGGTGGCAGAGGGGATACGGGCGATCGTATCGGACAAGTTGATGCGCCAGGATTCCGCATGCAAACCATTCGCCGTGGATGTGCCGATCGCCTTGGACAGGTATAGAGCACGATCGCCTTTGGTTCCGTATCGAAGAACCACATCGGGCTCAGCTTGTGTCAGGCCTTTTCTGGACCAGCAGCCGGCTCGCCCGGCCGAGCCGGCGGTTTCGAACGAAGCCGCGAAATCGTCGGGCGTCACGTTCCCGGCGGCCTGGGCATTGGGGGCCGACCATTTTCCTTCCGCAGCCATTTCCGGCGCGGCGCGTTGAGCCTTGGCGATTGCTTCGAGATCAAGGGATAGCTCGATCATCTGCCGCAGAATCGCGACGGATGATTCGTTCTTCAGGCTCGATTCGTACCAATCGTCAAAGTTGGTGATCTTGGGCAATGGCGATGTGTCGTCGAAGAACAGACGGACGCCCAGTCGCATCATATGGTCGGCCCGGTGCAGGTAGGCAACGTTCTTGGTGATCTTGTGGGCATCGCGGAGCAACTCGACGACATCCGAGATGTTGTCCGGGTAGAGCGCAAATTGCACTTCCGGCTGGATCGTCATGTAGATATTCGCGACATCAAGCAGGGCACGATGGTATGTGGGTTTGTGTTTGTCCTCGCATCGTTGCAGGCGATCCCGCAGCAGCAGAGCGAACTCGGCATAGGATCGCCCTGGGAACCAAGGCGTCAGGTAATACAGTGATGCCGCCGGCTTGCCATCGCTGGTCTTGAGTGGAAAACCGACGGATGCATCCACGCCATCGGGCGGCGGGGTGAAGCCTTTGGCCATGCACCTTCGGTCGGCCAGGGCGTACCAGGTCAGGATCCCCTTTCCCGCGACGTCGAGAATCTTGTCGTAAGCGTTCGAGAGGTATTCATCATCAATGAAGCGGACGAACGTTCGCATTTCTTCAGCCAGGGCGGGATCCCGCTTTTGGACAAATGCGGCCGCATCCTGAACCGTGGTCGCCATGGCGAGATTCATCGACAAGCTCGCCACCTCGCGACGATCGGCGCCTTTTGCGCTGCACCAGGCCATCGCGCCGGTCCTTGGATCGCGAAGCGATCGGTAGAACTTCAGCAGCGTCTGAATCGCCTGCTTCATCTCCGGGTCGCCGCCTCGGCCGAACTGGCGCGCCCAGATATCAATGATGCATGATCCCATCTGGGGGAACTCGAACAGCTCGCGTCCGGGTCCATGTTTATGGTAGAGGGCGTGCCGGGAAAAGCGACCTGTCTTCTGGTCGGCGATCTGGTGGTTCCACAGGCCGTGGGCGAACCGCTTGAGGGCCTCGGGGTTCCGCTCCCAGTATGGCCAGACGTAGTTGTACTCGTGGCCACCGTAGCCGCCGTTGGGCCTGCCGGTGTTGGCGTAGATGGGTTGATCTCTGTGGACATCCCAGTACATGTGACTGCCCCAGGAATAGAGCCCGGTGGCGGGGCTTTGGGCATTGGCCAGGAACCAATCGATGCTCTTGTCCGCCTCGGCGGCATAGCGAGTGTCCCCGGTTAACTCGCTCAGTCGGTAGAGCAGTCCGTACAGCGGCAGGTCTTCCAACGGATTGGCGCCGGAATAGGTGCGATCCTGTGGTCGCATCTTGTGGTCGCGGCGCAATCCGGGGGCGTAGGGTTTGGCGATCACGTGCGGATACGGCACGTGTCCGTGCTTGAAGACCTGGGCGGTCTTTCTGTCCATGGCTGTCACGAACACCGGCGAGTGTAACTTGCCATACACATCCCGCCCGTGATCGATCATGAAATCGGCGTAGGCTTTTGCGATGGCTTTGTAGTCGCACCTCGCCAGTATCCCGCGCCATTGTTGCTGCTTCGGCGTCGATGACGCGTCGGGCGCCTTGTCGCGGGCTTGCAAGCCAGCCGCGGTTATCAGCAGCAATGCCCCGGCCAGGGATATTCTTCCAATTGTCCGCATGTCAGTTTTTCTCCCTTGATGGGCTGTCGGAAACGCCTGCCTTGGCGGGGATGACCCCGAGGATAACGTAACTTCCCTTGCCGATCATCTCGAGCGTCCTCCTGCCCTTGTCGTATCTGAAAGCGTGAACATTAACCTTGGGCAGCTTGAGTTTCACATCACCGATGGCGGCGGCGTTTTTGAGGATCGGGTCCAGGCCGCCGCGGTCGTTGGCATGTGCGACGTGCTCGAGCATTGGCACTTGCAGCCACTGCTTCTCCTCGGAATCGAAGTAGCCTACCAGCACCTTGACCGGCTCGGCCACTTCGAAGTCGATCTTGATGACACCGCCTTTCTTGGCCTTGTCGTGCGAGAACCGCATGCCGGTCAGGCCCACCAGTTGCGGGGCAATGTCGGTAATGGCGTAGTTGCGGTCCGTAAAGACCTTGGCGCCCCGCTTGACGGTGTAGGTTTCAACGCCCTTGGTGAGCAGCTTGAACTTCACCGCCGGCCAGGGCTTGGCGTTGATCCTGCCGGGGCGGGTGCTGCCTGCCATCGGCTTGCCTTGAAACGCGGCCAGCTTCTTCCTGAAGTCGGCCAGCTCCTTTTCGTAGTCGCCGAGCATCTGCGTCCAATGGTAGACGCCGGATTTCGGCACCCTCTGCCGGCCATGAAAGCCGCATGAGTAGCGGTAGGTGTCCTTGGTCAGCGCCGCCAGCGTCTTGTAATGCGCAAGGCTCTCTTCCAGCAGAGGCAGGGCCTTGTTCATGTAGGCGACATCCTTGCTGTGGCGATAGCGATGCACCATCATGGCCGCCTGCACCTTGGCGCAGTAGCACTTGCTCATGGCCTCGATGCAGCGGATATCGTTGCGCAGCCGCTCGAACTCCTCCTTGTTCTTCGTGACATGGGACGCGGCGGCATCGATCTTCTCGACCGCCTCGGCCGCGAACGCCAAGACCTCCTTGACGATCTGCGGCGGCGTCTCGCCGACGTGCGGCCTGCCAGCGTATTCATTGTCAATGTACTGGGTAATGGTCTCGCCGAGCGGCGAGTCCGAGTCGTACAGTTCCTGCCAGACGCGAGCCGTTTTCGGGTCTGTCAGTTGCTTGAGAAACATGCCCAGGCTCATGCACTGGCGGTTGCCCCCGGTAATGCCGAACCGGCGCAAGATACGCGGCGCGCACTCGCCGAAGGCGTCATAGGCCTCGTAGATTGTTTCCGCCGCCTGGCGGCTGCCGTAGGTCTTGGCGATCTGGCCGATCCAGTATTTGCGCTCTTCTGCCGGGTCGCGGTCCAGCTTCCAGCAGTAGCGTGCCCATATCTCAAACCAGAGCCGGTCGCGCTCGATCTGAGTGATGTTATCGGTATCCGGCGTGTTGGGCCAATCCCAGTAGTTCAGCGGGTACAGGTGCAGGCCGTTGCCGTCCAAGCGGTCCCGGATCGCCTTGCAGGAATTCCAGATGAAGCTGAAATCGCCGTAGCGGAACGGTTCGAGATTGCTCAACAGATGCACGTTGGCCATGTGCGTGCCGCTGTATCTGGCCATGTCCTTGTGATACTGCTGGTACTTGCCCCGCGGCGTCTCGCTCGTGAGGGACTCGCCGTTGTATTTGACCATGCTGAAGAGGTTGGGATATAGCTTCTTGCCCTTGGACAGCACGTCCTTGTGGCTGCCGTATTCGACGATATGGTGTCCGCGAACCACGATAGGCGGCAGTTTGCCGGCGTCCTTCAAGTCGGCATTCGACCATCCCCGAACCTTCAGCCCGTCGATCATCCCTGGAATGATGGTCTTGGTGAACCATTCGACCTGCGCCTCCCTGCCGCTGAGGGCTTCGCCCAGGCAGACAAGCAGGCCGACGTTCGGGTATTGCTCCACGAACCTGGCGATTGACTTGCGCGTGTAGTCGGCCGCCTTGGGCTGCGACCGGCCCAGGCTGGTCCCGATCCCCAGACCTTTGGGCAGATGGATGTTGTAGAACATCTGGATCAGCCAGATCCCGCGCTTGTCGCATTCGCTGGTCAGCCAGTACATCATTTCGCGGTTCGTCTTGAGCACCTCCGGCGTGACCTCCAGTGCCTCGGGGTAATCATCCAGCTTCACCAGCGAAGCGAACGGATGCCCGTTCCAGAGATACAGGGAGTTCATGCGAATGCTGACCAGGAAATCGAGGTACTTTCGCCAGTGGGCCTTGTCGTAGAAGAACGGGAAATTCTTCGGCGTGTAAGGCCAGAGATACCTGCCTCCGAGCTTCTGCATGCCGATAGCGGGGCCGCGCAGCTTGAACTCAGGCGCATCGGTCACGTCCAGCACGGCCGGGATCGCCTTGGCGGCGCGGATGCGGTCGGCCAGTTCCAGACAGCCGTACAACACGCCCGATTCATCCGCGCCGACAACCGACAGGGTCTTGTTGCCCAGACTCTTGATACGGAACCCTTCGGGCTTGAGGCTGCCCGGGGCGTCCGGGTCCCCGAGACTCACATTCAGGACCCCGACGGCAGAGACCTCGTCACAAGCGCGCCGGACCTGGTCGGTGGCATAGCGGATTCGCGGCGAGGCTTTATCGCCCTTGTATGATATCTCCAACTTGCCGGCTGCCCCGGCCAGGCCGACCCCGAGGCCTGCCAGCACGCAGATGCCGACGATCATGCTCAGCTTGACGTCCATGTTCTCTCCACTTGGCACCTGCGAGGTCCGGTTCAGAATGGATACTTCCCAATGCAGGCCGATACTTCCATAAACACAGGCAGATGATGATGGTTGCGAACCGCGCGTGCCGGCGCCAGCGCAAACCCCGGCCCGGGCTCAGGACAAATGACGCCATCGCTTCATCGCGTCAGCAGGAAGAATCCCACGATCATGACTCCCACTACCAGCCAGACACCGACAAACCCGACAACGGCGGACTTGCTGGGCTTCAGTATTTCCAGGCCGCCCGCTTTGATCATCAGGCGTTTCTCGGGAATCGCCACGCCTGGGGGGATTGTGCATGGCTCGGCGGGGGAACCCTCGACGGTATTCACCGGTGTGCGTACGAGTTCGTAGAAGCGGTCGAGTTTGTCCTGGCTGGGTGGCTTGGTCAAAAGACTGACCACTATGCCCGCGACCGTGCCGGCCAGCAGGTAGAATATCATCTGCCAGTGCAGCAGCATCTCGCTGCCGTCAGCCTTGACCAATGACGGAAATCGCTGGCCCAGGAAGCCGACAAACCCATCCAGGCCCGTAAGGATCAACACGCCAAACGCAGCCAGTGTTGACGCCCAGGCCCCGGCGGTGGTGGTTCGTCGCCAGAACAGGCCCAGCCAGAAGGCGATACCCATCATTGGGGCGATCTTCCAGAATATCTCGATGCCCTGCACCACGTTCTCGATTAGATACGCCGATGCCAGCCCGCCGGCCACGATGACCAATGCGACGATGCGCCCGACCCACAGGTAGTGCCTGTCGCTCTTGGCGGGCCGGAGCGGCTTGTAGAGGTTCTCGGTAAACAAAGCCGACGACGCGATCATAAACGAATCGCACGAACTCATCACCGAAGCGAGCATGGACGCGATGAAGAACACCGTGATGTCGCCCGGCGCCGTCAGGGAGAACATGTGCTCATCCTTGATGGTCTCGCGCAGGCCCGCCGGCCGACAATTCAACCGCGGGCGGGATACGTATCGAAAAACGATACCCGCAGGCCAGAAGGATGGCCAGTTCTTAGCAGTCCTTTTAGAACACCATCGCTAAACGGATGGTCAAACCAGTCGGCGGTCGTTGTATGTGGCCTCGGCGATCGGCGCCTCTTCCAGAGGCCTGACGACCGGTTCAAGCTCGGCGGGGCCTTGGG
>CAZMBZ010000212.1:0-9388 GCA_964564285.1 uncultured Planctomycetaceae bacterium
CGGGAATGGCCAGCAGGTCCACGTACGCGATCGCATGGGGGTCCATGCTGACGGCAGCGACGGCAGCGGCGGTGTCCTTCCTGGCCAGGACGCGACCCCACTTGTAGCGGCTTAGACATTCCTTCTCGAACACAGCCGTGGCGGGGTCTCTCGCAAACAGCCCATATGCCTTGATCTGAGATTTCTTAATTTGAGATCGCTTAATTTGAGATTTGCCATCGCCGCCTGTGGTGAGCCCCGCTTGCCCTGAGCCTGTCGAAGGGGTCGAACCGATGGCGTTCCAATCCTTAACCTTCCCGCCGAAGATATCCCGCAGTTGCTTGAGCGAAAGCGAGGACAGTTTGTTGGCTGGGTTGACAATCACAGCCACCGCCCGCCCAGCCAGCACATGCTCGGCCGGGCCAGTGCCGTCCGACTTACCGTCCTTGTCCCGCCCCAGGGCCTTCCACTTCTCGCCATGAACCGCCATCGCCCGAGCGCTGGGCCCGTCAGCCAGGAACAGCAACTCCCGCATCCCCGCCCCGCCGCCAACGAAATCCCCAATAGCCGGCAAGTCCTCATAAATGGGCTTGTACGATAGCTGCACAACAGCCTTAGCGCGAACGTACTCAGTAGCCAGGTCCCGAAAAGGAGGTGGCCCGCCATCGACGCCAGCGGCCGAAATGCGTACGCCCTTGCCGGATTTCATGTCGGCCAAACGCCGATCCTCAAGGACTCGCAGGCCTTGGCCCATGGGGATAAGGCCGACCGACTGTATCGACCCTTCAGCTTTCCGGCGGCAAGCGTAGGCAATGAATTCCTTGACGACATCCGAGGCATCTGGACGAACGAGAAATCGCACAGTGGAGCGCAACGGGTATTTGCCCTCGAATACATTTGCCAGCGTGGGGGCCATCGCATTGGGATCGGCAGGCCCGATAACGGACACGAGCCGAACTCCTTTCAAGGCCTTCTGGCTCGGAGGCAGCAAGCAATACCCGATAGCGTTATGATCCTTGGCTATCTCCCGGAGGACGGAAGCATCCTTCCTATACTGGCGGTATGGGCCACCCGGATGCGTCTTTGCCCGCTCGTCAAACGCCTTTGCCAGATCATCCGGTGAAGGGCGTCGGTCTGTCGGCAGCTTCAGAGGGATGACAACCGGGCGCCCACCCAGAATCCGACGGACCAGCATGCCCCAACTCAACGCCGGATACTTGGTCCCAACGGGGGTGATATCGCCCGTGCCGCCGCCAACATCAGACCACTTCGTGATCTTGCCTCGATAGATATCCGCGATCTGCTTGAACGTCAGGGACGGCACCGCATTCTGAGCATGAACCACAATCACCAATACGGCCTTGCTGTATGCGATCTCTTCGATTTTCTGATTCGGAAAACCGGCTTTGAGTTTTTTGGCCTGCTCTTGGGTCAGAGGCTCGCGCAGCAAGGCGGCCTCGGCTCTTCCCGCGATCATTTCCGAGATGCCCAGGTTGTCGTTGCCCGAATTGTAGAACAAGTTGGGCGGGGCATCCGGCCGAATGACTTTGAACCCATCGTAAAGACGCTTCATCGAACTGAACGCCGTGTCCGTGCCGGCGAGGCAAATGGACCTGCTCCGCACCTGTTCGAGAATCGCGGCATTCGCCGCACGGGCCTCCTCCACCAACCGTAGGTGCTCCTCATACTCCCGTTTCTTCTGCTCAGCAAAGCGTCTTGCGGCTTCCTCGTCTTCACTAACAGCTGTGGACTGAGGCCTGGATTGTGCAAGGGCCAGGTCGCCAATGAAGATACACGTTAATGCACAGATACACAACACGCAGAACCAACCCAAATACTCTATTCCGGTTGCTTGTCTCGCTCCATGAGGCATACACTCACCTTTCCTAACCGCACAGATATTCTATGCATTCTTACGCAGAACCTCTCACACACAACCACGACTCGCATGGCACGCTCATCTCCCACCCCGACTCACATGCTCACTTTTGAGACATATCGTGCTTATCCTCGCGGCTTGCTTTGAAATGCCCAAATGATATCTCAACTACCTCCACTTGGCCACCTTTCATCCGGGAGAGTATTGCGCTAACTGAACCATCTCGATCAACGAAACCGCCGACCAGTGTGCCGCTGCTGGTAGAAATGCCATGTTGCCACGACACCTTCCCACTACTCTCACACCGACCGACCAGTATCTCTTGACTGCCCTGCGTCTTGGCGACACAGCACCACCACAGTTCGCCTTCATGCGACGACTCCATTTCAAGCGCTACCAGCGATGACATCTCAGCTGCCATTTCAGTCTTCGCCATTACACTCGAACTCATCGCTCCTGCAACATCGCGCGTAACCCTGTGAATTTCCAATATGCGGGCATTCTTGCCGCTATCGCCCTTGGCATTTCTCGAACACAGCACTAGACAAGTCGCACCTTTCGGCTGGCCGAACCCATGACAACGGCCCTTGTCGCGTCTTTCGGGCTTTTCCGTGGGCAGTCGGGAATCCAAGGGCTTCATGTCGGCAATAGTATCCACACCGCCAACCATTAACATATGCACACCGCATCCGGTTGTAGCTGGCAAAGACATAGGTTGCCGCGCGGCTGCTTTTGCCCCCTTTTTGTCAGGAGCTGCCACAAACACATGCCCTGAGCGGGAGAGGACAAGCCACCTCTCAGCACCCGTTGTGCACACATCAACAAGATGCATAGGGCCGTACAGCCGCATCTCCAAATTCTTCGCTTCCTCTGCAGCGTTTAGACCCGTCGTACTCACATGACCTCTCTTTGCCTGCACACAGCCAATGGCCAGAAATGGATACTCCAAATACGGCAGAATACCAGCGATACCGGCGCGTCCTTGTGCCGTGTACACTATAACTGCGCTACCTTCTGCCGGAGACATGACACCTACTACACCTTCTGAAGCAGTTGAGATGCCAAACGGCGCGCGTAGTATGCCCACCGTCTCTGCGGTGCTCCAGCTATTGTTCTCCCACCGGCTCCGACGCACTTCCCATTTGCCCTCGGCCTTAGAGGTCGCCGAGCGAGGCTTGATGGCAAGAATATATACTTCCTTATTCCCACTGGCGGATCTTGCGCAAGCGAACTGAGCAGGATTTGCACTTGAATACACGGCAATGCGGCGCACCAGCAAAGCATCATCGTCAGTGCTGTCACCAGCGGCTATACAGTATCCGCACACTATTTGCGCTACTATCGCACTTATGATCGTTACTATGCACATGTTATGGAACATAGAGGTATGTCTCCTGTAATCCTGCGACACAATCTTTTGTAATGGGGACAGTAGGGACCACACGTGTGATCTTCGGCAGATCGACAGTATCATCTGCCTTTATGACCGGCTGCGCAGTGACCCTATACTTCACATAAACGAGTTTCAGCATTGCACTATCCTCATAGTCCTCCCCGGAAGTGAAGCCATCGCGTCTGTCGCCAGCATCATGCACATAAGAAGGATCAAAGAGACGCTCTCCTGCGTCGACCTGATCGTTCCACGTGTTGTCGATGAACGAGATGGCATGCCCATCGGACCATGCAGAAAGCAAGGTGCCGCTCGATGCGGCATGAGCTTGACCGTCTACGGTCGTCTTTACGAACAAACAGTCACCGCTGTAGATCCCTGTGCGGAAGATTGCACCTGCGGAAAACTGCGTAAGGCATAGATAGAAGTCACTGCCCACTGCCAACGCGTTAACGGCCGCTTTGCCTATCAGGGGATTGCCTGCTCCGGTGCTTCGATATGCCCGAGGGAGAACATACACAGGCCGGAGCTTTGTGCCATGCTGCGCCGCAAAGGCAGGAAGGAACTTGCACCATCCGCCACATTTCCCTGCATTGGTATCCAACATATTATCAACGCTCACCCCGGTGCTAGCGAGGTGCTCGTAGGTATAGCACTTGGGTTTATGAGCGAATTCATCCGCCCGATCAGCCTCGTTGGGATCGCCAATGCCATGAAATCCGGCTGCATTGTTTGGCTGATCCACTCCGCCAACCGGCATAAACGGAGTCCAGAAGTTGCTGGATTTCCAAATGGCATCGAAGACCTCGCCACTGGTGTTGGCAGTGGCAGTCTGAGCCCAGGCAGTAGTAAAGTCCACTATCTTGGTGTAGAGCCGCTCGTGTCCCTGCGATTTGTTCAAGGCAGCAGTTTCAGGCGCTGCCGCCAAACGATAAATCAAGTGGCTCGTCTGCTGGGTTCCAGGAATGTCCTTCCACTCCTCGTCAAACTGATTGTCTCCATCATTGTCGGTTAGAGGCTCACCTGCGTCGAACACCCCATTTCCATTTGCGTCAACAAACGTTTCCCCCGTAGCGTTGTACTGGAATTTGTAGTTAATCGTTTCCTCGGCGAAGCCGACTGTGTCTGGCAACTCGGATCCCATGAGGTGGTAGGGTCCGCCGGTTGGGGAGATGTTGAGATTATTGGCAGTCGCAGTCTGACTGTTTCCATCCATGAATAAGCTGTCATATTGCGCAACAAGCCGGATAGGATATCGCGCGACAGGGTAACCAACGCCGACGTTTCCGCCTGAAAGATCGGAAATGGCGTGCTCGCCAAGCTTGACCCTTAACTGAAGTGCCGAATTTCTGACGTATACGACAGGCCGGTTCCAGTCATTTGGGTCTGGTCCGCCGCTCTTGGAGATGTCCGCGGGACTGCCAGCGTCAGGCTGCTGGCCAGGGAAGTTAACTTGTCGCAGGGCGGCGGTATACGAACTGTTTCCATCCGCGTCGAAGTACCATTCGCTACCGTTGCGGGTTCCGCTATTGTCCGTGTCAGAAAAAGACTCGCCAACGGCGTTCTTTTGCTTCTTAGCCTCGGTTCTCGGACGAGCCCCCGCATCGGCCTTCAGGAAATCCAGTGCCTTGATCTTCCATACTATGTCGCCGGCGAACGTTGCGCCCGCCGTGAACGGAACGTTGTTTGCGTCTGTATGAGACCGCTTGTGGTAGACCAATTCCTGGTCACCAACAAAACTAATCTGCTGCACGCCCAGCCGGACAACGTTAATGGGGGCGGTGCAGGTCGCAATGGGCGTGGGTGCGCTTGCGGTGGGATAGAGGTCCAGCCTGACCGTGTATTCCTTCGGATCGGCGAACTTGCCCGCGTTGGCGTCATGGTCCCAGGTCCCGTTCCACTGCTTGTCCACCCAATCACCGCGAACAGGGGTGGCCGTCTTGGCCAGCATAGTCGCAACCGTGGTCGTGCCATCCATGATTCGCAGTTCGGCCATCGCCTCACTGCCATCGATAGCATATTGTATGGCAGCGGCGGGACTGCCGTCAAGCTTGGGGTCGAACAACGGGATGCTGCGAACTCCTATCACCGTGATTGTAACCAAGTCTCTGTGCATGGTGACGTACTCGCTGCCGGGAATATACTTCTTGAAAGCCACTTCAAGTACTACTTTGCCGGGATAGAGGCCCTCTATCAGGAACTTCCTGTCCGTTGTGCCATAGAGAGCTTGCCATAACGTTGGTGTCGCGTGGCCATCCTCGGGGGCCAGCCCAAACGCGCCCTCGGGCAGCGTGCATACCCCGCCCGTATCGGTGTGGGTATTCATCACTTCGTTCGGATCGCCCTCATCCTCATCTGTGAAAATGCGGATTTCTCCGTCACCTTCAACCTTTCTCAGATAAATGGCAACTTGGGCTCCATCCGCTTCGATGGCCGCACGCTGGTCGGTGTCGAGGTCCATGCCCCGCAAGATCATAGGCCGCAAATCATCACGGTCGCCGCTGCCCTGGACCGTTGTTCCGTCAGGTCCGTTCCAGTTTATCGGACCAGAAGGAGTGTCCCATCCGTTGTCTGGATGTCCGTTGGCGTCGTCATCGTCTTCATTCACCGGTACAACCATACCAACTTTGTAATCCCTGTATCCGGACAGATCAGAAATCTCGTTGGCCGGGTGGTTCTCGTAGAAATCTTCGCCACTGTTCCAGCCGTTCGTGCCATCAATCGTATCATCGTTGTTGGAGTCCACGTCGATGTCAACGCCTATGAGCGTGAATTTGACGTAGTCCTCTGGCTTCTCGCCAGTAAACGGCCCCCCGACAGAGAACCAGCTCTGTATGGTGCCGCTAACCCCTGACATCTCGGTATCTGCCTCGATACGAAGAGGCTTGCTGAAGTCGTCGCCTTTCGGAACAGCGTTGTCAAATTCTAAGTCAATCCTTGCATGATCCGCATCATCATAGACCCAACAACTCGCCGGAACCATGTTGAGAATGCTCAATGTGCCAGGCTTGCGGGCGTTAATCCGTAAGATGGCATTGAGTACTTCCTTGTCATCCGCATAGTTAGTAATGTATTTCTTATTATCCCGATTATCCCAACTGACGTTGTTGTTATCGTTAAGAGGCAGAAGCAGGCCGACTACGAAGTCCGAGGCGGACTCGCTCGCCGGATATTCCTTATCGTCCTCGTCCAAGGTTTCCGATGGCGGGCGATGGTCAGCACTACTATTGTTATCCGTATCGGCATCCAGGTCCAGGTCTCCAACGCGTACCTCGAACTCAAGCACTTTCGCCTTGCCGCCGCCGGCCTTCTTTGCAACCAGGGCTCCCGTGAAGGTGGCGGCATGACTTTTCTTTTCGGTCGCATCGAAGTTTGGAAACACACCAGCTGTCCATGTGTGGCGCGAAGCTGGTATCGTGTTGGAGTTCTCGTTAGGATACGGCAGCCACATCGTGGCGCCGCCTTCGCTCCTATCGTCGCAGTCGGAGGCCTTGATTGTGTAGCCGGTAGGTGCGTACAAGTGGAGGACCAAGAGCTTTGATCCCTCAAACCGACCGTAACCAACAACCGTGACGGTTCCTTCATCGCCGGCCTTCTTGATCTGGACCGTCACTGCCTTCGTTATGCTGAAGCCCTGTCCCAGGGCTGGATTTGGCCACAGAACCATTGCAGCCATGCCAATGATAACAATAAGATACGCGTGTCGCATGTGAATCTCCCTTATTTGACGCCTCCCTCAGAAGTCGCCAACGAGCGGTTTTCGTGCAGATTCTGTGATGTAAGTCCTTTGTTTACGTTGGAAAACCACCGTAATCTGCGGTTTCGTGTACTTTTGAGGGAGGCGTCTTATTTGATACTCTTTGGTTGCGAGGAGTGTTCCATCTTCGCTATGTTCTTCAGGTGATATTGTTCGACAAGCTGCATATATGGCGAGTCAGGGTAATTGTTCAAGAGGGCTTCAAATGCTTGGCGAGCCTCTTTGGGGCGTTTGGTGCGTTCGTAGGCAACGCCAATATGGTACTGGGAAATCTGTGACTCGGTGGCGGCAGGATACTCCAGGATCAGTCGCCTCCAGATGACAATGGCGGCATCCGCGTCATGCTTACGAGTATAGGTGATGTTGGCGGCGTAAAGGAGACAGCGATGGCTCCATGGGGCTTTCGGTGCCAGCTTATGAGCTGCCATGTAGTCCTCCATCGCAGCAACAGGATCGCGCGTGCCCCAGCCCATATTGAACTTGTTTCGGCCTCGAACGAAATATGCCCATGACTCTTGCACGCTGCTAGGAGAGAATGTCTTGTTGTTAAGCACAAGGTTGCACAATGAAATGCTCTTGTCGAACTCGCCGACAGCGTGATATACGTCGCTGATCTGAAGAGCCAATCGTGCCTTTGGATCACCGTCCGCAACTTCCTTCGGGGTCAAGTCACCCTTTGTGCGAGCCTTCTCACAAAGCGCAGTCATGCAATAACCTGCTTCCCCAGCAACCACTGTCTCCGCCGGGCGTGGTCTTGCCTTCTGTGCCTTCACGAAGCTGTGATTTGCGCCTTGGTAGTCTCGGCCCAGATATGCCACCAGACCAGCGCGCAGATATGCTTCGTAAACTGACGACGATTCATCTATGCCATGACTTGTTCGGAGTGCCCATGGGGAGACGGCCTGCTCGACTCCAGCGGAAGGAACGGAATGATTGTCGCTGTGCCGATCGGCCCAGCCGCCCGCGGCGGACGAGAACTGGCGTGCCAACTTGATATCGAACAACCTCTCAAGCGCCACGTCCATAAGTCTTACGTACGCGTCGCCGGCCCAGGGGCTCTTGGGGTATTGCTCGGTGAACTTGTCCAGCATGAAGGCGGCTTTTTTCCATGCGGCTTCGCTTTGGGAAGCTCGCTGGGTGGCGGCGTCGGCGGCTTCGGCTAGGTTGTATAGGAGGATGCCGGCGTTGTAGAAGGCTTGCTCGCAGCGGGGGCTCTTGGGGTAGCGCTGGATGATCTCGTGCCAGTATGGGAGGGCGGCGGACTTGGCTTTGACCAAGGCGGCTAGGCGCTGCTTGTTGGCTTTGGCGATGGCTTGCTTTTGGGCGGGGGTCGGTGGCGCAGATGGTTTGGCGTTCTTGCCCTTCCCGGCGGGCCTGCCGCTTATGGTGAGCCCGGCTGCGCCATATTTCGCGTCGGCTTCGTCTTGGATTATTGTGGCCAGGCGGTATAGGGTTTCATCGTGCCAGGTGGCTTGTTTGTGGGCTTGGATTGAGGCTTGGAAGTATTCTTTGGCTTCGTTTGGTTTGTTGCGGGCCTGGAGCGTGGCGCCTCGGCCGAAGATGGCGAAGGCGCGCTGGGCGGGCGTTGCGCCGGGCATTGGCGGGCGGGCTCGGCGGGCGGGGACGCCTCGTTTGGCGGGTATGGCTGGGGTGCCCAGTACTCGGTCGAAGAACGCATCAGCTTGGTCGATTCGGTGGATTAGGAGGTTGATTGTGCCGAGGGAGAGGGCTAGGGCCGGGCGGGCGCCGGACCCGGAGCCGGCGGCTTTCATCTCGCCGGGGGAGGCGGGCCCGGCTTCGCCTTTGGCTTCGTCGCGGCCTCGACTGCCGCCGGGGGAGGCGGGCCCGGCTTCGCCTTCGGCTACGTCGCGGCCTCGACTGCCGCCGGGGCGGCAGTCTTCGGGAATTACTGGCTTGCCTGTTTTCGCGGTCGCGATCAGGGCGGCCAGGCTTTCGGCGGTGGCCTTGCCGGCGAGGGTTTTGGCGGCGGTGAAGGCCTCGGCGGCGATGGCGGACTTGCCTTGGCAGAAGCTTACCAGGCCAACGCGGAGGTGGATGTCGAAGGCGGCTAGTTGCCAGGATTCGGCGGAGGAGATGCGCGGGGCGGTGCCGTTTGCGGGCGCGGCCGTGGTTGGCTTGTCTGCCAAAGCGGCGGGCAGGGAGTTGCAGGCCATGGCGGCGTATTTGTTGGCGTTGGTGAGGTCTAGTTTTTCTTGCAGGTAGTAGTCGATAATGCTGATGTACGCCTGGCCTCGCCAGGGGCCGGCGGGGGCGGGGGCGATGAACTTTTCCCAGTGCGCGATCGCACGGGCGGTCTGGCCAAGGCCCAGCAGGCAGTCGCCGATGTGCAGGCCGCTACGAGGTGCGTAATCGCTTTGGGGGA
>CAZMBZ010000213.1:0-2934 GCA_964564285.1 uncultured Planctomycetaceae bacterium
TACGGCGAACTTCGCGATCTTGCCCTGAAGGTCGGCGACGGAGGCATCCTCGTCGGCCAGGAGCGAAAGAACCTTCTGCCGGAACTCTTGCTGAACGGATTCAAATGTGAGTTTGGACTGGCCTGCAAGACATGCCGATGTCATGAGGACCGTCGCCATGAGTGCGATGGAATTCTTCATTGTCTTCTCCCATACCGCTGATTTTGTGAGTGCCCTTCTCTGCCGCCGCATTCGGCGAGGGCACATGGTCGATTGTACCGGGTCGGCCTCGGGACCCCAAGAAGTTGGGCGAGATTCCAGATGGTTCTTATTTGACAAGCGGCCGTGTGGCGATAGGGTTCGGTCATGGGTGTTCAGAGTTCTCAGTATCTTCTCCAAGGAGGTTGGTTATGGCCTATCCGCGACGTCCTGATTTGAACAAGCTTGTCTCCAGTCTCTGGGAGCATTCGCAGCTCAAGCACGAGCATGGCGCGAAGGGGATCGAGAAGGTTTACCGGAAGGCTGAAAAGGCCCTGCGGTCCGCGTTTAAGGACCTTCAGAAGCTTCCGATCGACAAGAAGCTTGCGGCGGCGGAACCAAATGGCCTGAAGGCCATCAAGGCCCTGCGTCCCAAGGGTCCGCGGAAGATGTGGGAACGATTCGATGCGGAGACGTATGCCGATCGCCTCCGCGGCGCGATGCTCGGGCGATTCGCCGGATGCACGCTGGGGGCGCCCGTGGAGTTCTGGTCGATCGACCGCATGCAGGAGTGGGCCCAGGAGATCGGCCAGCCGTTCCCGCCGGTGGGTTACTGGCGGCGGATTACCAACCCGCATCAACTGCGTTACGAGATGAGCCGGCGAGATGCCTACACAAGCGAGAAGATGGATGGCGTGCCGGTGGATGACGATATTGCCTATACGCTGCTGGGGTTGCTGACGGTCGAGGAATTCGGGCCGAAGTTCACGACAGATGACAATGGCAGGAGCTGGCTGAAGTATCTGCCGTATGCCTGCTCGGCCGAGCGCGTAACGCTGAAGAACCTCAAGAAGAAGGTCCCCGCCAGGAAGTGCGGCGAGAAGGACAACCCGTTCCGCGAGTGGATCGGCGCCGACATTCGTTCGGACCCGTGGGGCTACATGGCCCCGGGCTGGCCGGCGTTCGCGGCAGACATGGCGTATCGCGACGCCTACCTGTCTCACCGGCGTCAGGGCATCTACGGGGCGATGTTCTTCTCGGCGGCCATCGCGGCGGGGTTCGCCCTGAGCGACCCCATGCAAGCCATCGAGATCGGCCTGACGGAAATCCCGCGTCAGTGCGCCCTTGCCAAGGCGGTGAAGTGGGCAATGAAGACCGCTCCGAAGATCAGTGACCACAGGGTGGCGAGGGCTGCCGTCGACAAGCGATTCGCGGGAATGGGCGGCGTTCACACGATTAACAACGCCTGTCTCACCATCTTCGGTCTCGCAATCGGCGGCACGGACTTCACGCGCGTCATCTCGGAAGTTGTCGCGATGGGTCTGGACAACGACTGCACTGCCGCGACGGCCGGGTCGCTCGTCGGCGCATGCGTGGGCCTCAAGGGCATCCCCGAGCACTGGTACAAGCCGTTCAACAACACGGTTTACTCCTACCTCATCGGGCAGGAGCGGTTCAAGATCGACGATCTGGTTCGGCGTTTCAGCACACAGGCCAAGCGCGTCTACGCGTAAATCCGGGAGGCCCAGGGAGCTTCGCGCAAGAGCGCCGACGCCGACGGTGGGGGCGTGCATTCGATTCTGTCAGCCGGGCGAACAACCGCCGGCGACGCCGTGTCTGGCGGCCTGGCTTGCGGGCGGTCTACTGATGCTCGAACCACTCCTGGAGGTCTGCGTCGGCAAGTTGCACATCTACGGGCTTTGATCCATCGCGCAGCGATTCGGTAGCGGCGCACCCGGCCGCGACGCTGTTGCGGGCGGCGATGGGGGAGGTGTTCGTCTTGCCGCCTTCTCGGACGAATCGCACGAACTCCGCGACGATCCGCGGATCCCCACCTTCGTGCCCGCCCTCGGCGGCAGGGATGTCCACTCGCGTGAACCCGTCGTAGCCGCCCACTCGCTTGTCCCACAGGCGGATGTGGGGATCGGCACCGGTGAAGTTTTCGATTCGTCCTTCCGAGCCGATGAAGGTGTAGTTCCGCCAGGCATCCGGCGTGAAGTGGCACTGCTGGTAGGATGCCAGCACGCCGTTGTCCAGCCGCATCAGCATCATCGAAACATCCTCGACGTCGATGACGGGGTTGAGTTGCTTCTGGCTGAGAGGGGGCCAGTTCTCGCGTCTGAAAGCGGGATCGCCCCGCTCGCTTTCGTCGTGGCGATCAGTGATTCGGTCGTAGAGCATCAACTCGCCCATCGCGGTTACCTGGCTCGTGTACCCGCCGCATAGCCAGTGCATCACGTCGATGTCGTGAGCGCCCTTTTGCAGGAGCAGCCCCGTCGTATTTCTTCTGTCGGCGTGCCAGTCCTTGAAATACGCGTCGCCGCCGTAAGCCACGAAGTGCCTGCACCAGGCGGTCTTGACCTCGCCGATAGCGCCGGCGTCGATCAATTCCTTCATCTTCAGGATCACCGGGAAGTGACGCATGTTGTGGCCGAGGAACAGCTTCGTCTTGTTCTCCATGGCTGTGCGGAGGATTCGGTCGCAGTCGGCGACGGTGATGGCCATGGGCTTTTCGAGGTACACCGGCAACTTGGCTTGCAGGGCGGCGATGGCGTGTTCTTCGTGGTGGTAGTCCGGCGTGGTGACGAAGACCGCATCCAGCGGCTGGGCGAGCAACTCGCGGTAGTCGGCCGTGGTGAAGATGTCCGCGCCGTAATGCTCGCGGTTTCGCTCGAAGACCTTGGGGTTCGTGTCGCAGCAGGCGACGACTCGGGAGCCCTCGCCCGGCAGGTGCGCATGTCTGGCCAGGCCACCGCG
>CAZMBZ010000213.1:3034-9362 GCA_964564285.1 uncultured Planctomycetaceae bacterium
CGACGACTCGGGAGCCCTCGCCCGGCAGGTGCGCATGTCTGGCCAGGCCACCGCGTCCGCCAGAGCCAATTACCCCGATTCGCAGATCGTCCATTTCTACTGCTCCTTGTCGCCTCGTCGATTCGCCACATGGGCCGGGACCATGCCCGGCCGGCGCGTCGTTGGCGTTGTTTTTCCAGCACAGTTTTGACCGGTAGGCGGTCGCTTTCCGAGCAGACTATTCGCCGGGGATGATCATGTGTTTGGTGGTGAAGTATCCCTTGATGTCCTTCATCTGATCTTCAGGAATCTCGCGGGCGAAGGGGAACGTCGCCGCGTTGGTGACGTACCGGCTGAGATACTCATCGGCGAATTGCCCCGCGTCTCGGAAAGCGTCGGGGGCGACGTTGGGAAGCTCATCACCGGCCTGGTGACCGAAGCAGTTTGTGCCGCCGCCGCGGGCGAACTGAACGTTTGGGATTCCAACTGCCGCCAGGGGCGTGCCGTCGGAGCTCATGGGCTTTTTGACGAGGTCGCAGGCCGTGCCGCTTACGTTGGCGAACAGGCGCATTGACGCTCCCAAATCCTCGGGGCCGTTAAAGGTCGCGTGGAATCGGCCGAGCGGGCAGCCATGCATGTCGAAGTTGAATGTCAGGCGGTGTTGATCTCGTTCGGTCTTGTCGACCTTCTCATTGAAGGACGGCTTCTTCCTTTCGCGAAGATCCTTACGCAGTAACTCGTTGGCGTAGAACCTGCTGCCGAACAGGCCGGTTTCCTCGGCTGCGAAGGCGACAAATCGCAACGTCCGCTTGCTGGGCCTGCCCGCGAGGATACGCGCGAGTTCCATCATTACGGCGGTTCCGCCCGCGTTGTCGATAGCGCCCTGGGTTCGCCAATGGCTGTCGTAGTGAGCGCAGAGGACGATGATTTCATCGGGGAAGTCCGTGCCGGTTTTCTCGCCGATGACGTTGAGGCTGTAGGATTTCTTCTCGGTGTTTCGCAGGACGAGCCTGATCCGGTCGGCGGGGTTCTTGATGATGTCCAGCCCTTCGATGTGGCGGATGGTCACCATCGGCAGGCTGCCGTAGATTGTCCGTTCATCGTCGTAGAGGACGGTTCGCCTGAAGCCTTCGCGCAGGGATGGGTCGATATTGACAATGGCCTTGGCACCGAAACGAATCAGGCGGGGACGGTCTTCCACGGCAATCGTCCCGCAGACCAGGACAATCTTGCCCTTCATCGCCGGAGTGAGATATTCCAACTGTCCAGCCTCGGCGAAGAATATCTCGCCTTCCAATCCTGCCGGGGGCGTGTTCTTGCTGAGCAGGACGGGCTCGGCCGTGATCTTTCGCCATTTGCCGGCTTGGCGAACTTCCAACTCACACTTGAGGTTGTCGTAGGTGATGGATGGGAACCGCTGGTTGGTAACCTTGAGCCCGAAGGACTTGAAGGTCTTGGTTATGTACGCCGCGGCCTTGTGCTCGGCGGCGCTGCCCGTCAGGCGCGGGCCGACGGTTATCGTGAGGTGTTTCGCGTGTTGGTACGCCTTCTTGCCGTCGAATACAGTTGCTTTGGTAGCCACATCTTCCTCAATTCTCAGGCCGCCAATGGGCCTGGTTGGCGTGCTTTGTTGAACGAATTATCGCATTCCCGGAGCGCCGGGCATGTTGTGCTGAATCCATCGGTAGTACTCGGCCATCTCCAGTTGGCTGGCGGCCTGGTTGTCCAGGAACACCAGCACCTCGGGATGCATCTGAAGAGCGCTCGCGGTGATCATGCTGGTCACCGGTCCTTCCACCGCGGCGGCGACGGCGCGGGCCTTGTTCTCGCCGTTGGCCAGGAGGATGATTCTCTCAGCCTCCAGGATAGTTCCGACGCCCATGGTTATCGCGTAGATCGGCACATCTGCGGGGTCTTCGAAGAATCGCGCGTTGTCGTCGATCGTCTGCTTGGCGAGCGTTTTGATTCGGGTGCGTGAGCCCAGGGAACTGGTCGGCTCGTTGAAGGCGATGTGCCCATCAGAGCCGATCCCGAGAATCTGAACGTCGATCCCGCCGGCCTGCTCGATGCGGTGCTCGTACCACTCGCAGAACGCCCGGTAATTGTCGGTCGTGCCCGATGGGATGTAGATGTTCTGCCGCGGTATGTTCACATGCTGGAAAAAATTCTCGCGCATGAAGTAGTGATAGCTTTGCGTGTGCGTCACGGGCAGCCCGACGTACTCATCGAGGTTGAACGTCGTGACCTGGGAGAAGTCCAGACCCTCTTCCCTGTGCATGCGGACCAGTTCGTTGTAGACACCGAGCGGGGTCGAGCCGGTGGCCATGCCGAGGACGGCATCGGGTTTGGCGTTCATGACGCTCGCGATTTCTTTCGCGGCCGCCCTGGACATATCCTCACAGGTTTCGTTAACGATGATTTCCATGTCGATTTCTCTGGGTGCTGGAGTTTGTGGCGCAGGTGTGCGCTTCGCTCGGCGACGAACTTAAGCAAGGCTACCGTTGCTCATGCCGGGTGTCAATCGCCCGCTGGACAAATAGCCGCCAGTGTCGAGCGGTATCGCGGTAGCCGGCGTTTTTTGCTTGAGCGGGGGCAAGTGTCGGCATATTCTGTCACGCGACATGTCTGTCCGCTCGCAGAAATCGCGGCAGCTTAATGATGTATCCGCAATGACAGTATTCGGATGATGCATCCTCATCTCCGCATGTCGCATATATGGTTACATCTGAAATGCTCGTGACTGGCGCGGGTTTAGTTGTGCACATAGTCTGCCACTTAAGTAAAGGATGACCCATGGGACAACGCTGTCTGGATCGCACAGGCTTGCTGAAGGTGTCGCTATTGATTGCGGCGTTTGTGTTTCCCTGCCTCCTGCCGCTTGACGCCATGGCGGGCAGCAACTACGGCGACAAGGACTTCGCGGTGAGATTGCCCTCGGCATTCCTGCGATTTACGGAGGTCTCCACCATGGGCGGCGAGACGGTGGCCAACCGGATGTCGTCGGCGGTAAACCCGGCCTCAACCGCCTGGCTGGACCTGCCGGGCGATATGGGCGTCGTGCTCGCGCCTTACTACTCGCCCATTATCTTCGACAACGGAACCAACATGCACGTCATCGGGGAGTCCGCGACCATATCGGCGGGATGGCTCGGCGTGATTCAACCGACCATCAGCCAGATCCGCACGAACGATGCGACCATGCGCAATGGCAGAACGTTCGACTATACGGTGGATTCCTTCCAGGTCCAATGGGGCAAGCGGGTTGGGCAGTGGGCAGCCGGGGCCACGTTCAACTTCGCCAAGGCTGAGATCATCCAGAAGGCAGCGGGGGGCTTCAAGGCCAATGGAGTCGCCGAGAGCTATCGTTGGCGATTCGGCGGACTGTACGAGCCGTGCGAAAAGTGGCTGCTCGGGGCGATCTTCGAGTACGGCTTTCAGCCATACCGCAGCAAGACGATAGTGCCGACGCAGTTCGGCCCGATGACCATCCGCGACCGCGGCGTGCAACACCAGTTTGTGTTTCGCCCGGGCGTATCGTACGAGTACGCGGATATGTCCACCGTTTTTCTCGACTACCAGTTGGGCTACTACCGCAACCCGGAAGACAACCTCCGCTGTCACCACTTCACGGCCGGCATCGACCACCGGTTACTGAAGTGGCTCTTCGTTCGCGCCAACGTGGGCATCGACGTGCGGGGCAACGTGGGCATCGGAGGCGGGCTGAGTATTTTCCCAGCCAAGTGGTGCTCGCTGGATATAGGTTACAAATACGACGCCCTGCCGGAGCTTCGCGAGGAGTTTGGCCGATCGCATACGATCCAGCTCGCCTTCAACGTGCGGTTCTAAGGCACCACGTCCAATGACCTCGGGGCCATGCCACCTGCCTTCCGAGGCGAGTCCTGCCTACCGGCAGGCAGGTCGGGATTTCAGCCCCGGCTTCGCCGACGCTTCAGCCCCGGCGTCGCCTGCGCTTCAACAGCGCGGGAAGGCCTGCGGCGAGGATTATCATCGTCATCGGCTCGGGGATCGTGTTGGCATCTTCGGCCGAGTTGTAGTTGTCCTGGAACAGTTGTAGGTCGTACCAGTCGACCATGTCGTTGGTGCCGGGATTGCCCTCCCCGTCGGCGATATCGCCACCGGGGCTCTCGGCGGCACCGGCTGCGGGCGCGCCGCCGAAGTGCGTCTTGATCATGATGTAGTCGGCCGCGTCAACATCGTCATCGCCATCGGCGTCGCCGAGAAGTGGTGTGTCAACCGCAGTGATGGTGAAGCCATTGAGGGCGGGTCGGTTGGTGGTGCCCCCGACCAGGATGGTCAGCAGGCCCGAGTCATTCGAGGTGTAGGTGCCTGAAATCGTGCGATTTGGGTCATCGAGCCCGGTTGCGGGGTCATTCGTGAGGGCAATCGGTCCAAGGTTCGGTCCCAGGGTGTCGTCCCCGGGGGCAAAAGTGGTATTCCTGGGCTGTGCCTGGTATTGGGACCAGAAAGTCATATCGTACTCCGCGCTCGCGCTGATGGCCGGGCCGGAGAGGACCATGGTTATCGTCCCGCCGTTCTTGAAGATGAAGTCGCGGTAGAAGTCCACGTTGGAACCGGTCGTGCTCGGCGGTCCAAAGTCATAGAAGCCTTGTATGCCGGTGACCGCGACGGTCAGGTCGCCGGCAGTTGTCGAATGTGTAAAGCTGGCGAGGCTCTGTCCCACGAACCCGTCTTCCACGGGGCTGGCGGCACTGCCAAAATCGACCATCAGGATGGGTTCCGCGCCGGCCGTGCCGGACGTGAGTGCGATCGCCGCCATCGCCACGGCGGCGAGGCTCAATACGATGCTTGTTCGGTTATTTTTCATCGCGTGCTATCTCCTTTGAAATGGCTGTCGAACATCCTTTCGTACCTCGCTGCCCAGCCGCAGCACCTTGGACAGCGAGAGGACGTCCATGAGATCCACGTCAATATCGGTCGGCGTCTCGGCGATGCTGCTCATAAGTATATCCTGCCGGGGCGACGTTGTGCAGGCCGGCTCCTGGGTAACTCGTATGAGGCGACTCCTGCCGAGCAGGGGGTCGAACCGGGGCCGACGGGCCGCCCGCCGACGCGGTGTCTGGGTGGCGACGGGCAGTGCGGCCTCGTCCCGCTGTCGCACTTGGCCCAATGTTCGCAGCGGGTCAGCGGCTTGCAGTGTGGCTGCGGCCTTGGCCCGATCAAGGTCGTCGGCCCCGATCGAGGTCGTGTCGGCTGGGGTCTCTGCCGCAGCAAGGGCGGCGGCCAGTTGGGCCGCGTCGGTGGGCGCTTCGGCCGCCTGCGCAGCCACGGGCGCTTCGGCGACCTGAGCCTCGGTGTCCCCGCTGGCCGACGCTCCGGTAAAGGCGCCAGCCACAGCCCCGATATCGCTATTGTCCACGTCGCCATCGCCATCTATGTCACCGTCGGAATAAGACATCCCGGTGCCCGAGGCGCCGGTGAAATTGCCGGCAACCAAACCTATGTCCTTGTTGTCCACATCGCCGTCGCCGTCAAAGTCACCTATCAGTGTGGCCGCGGCGGTGAATCGCACATTGTCGAAGTCGAGCACTGTGCCGGCGCCGCCTTCCTTAACGATGCGGATCGCCAGCGGCTGGTTGGCGGCGACAGTGTTGCCGGTAGTCCACGAGATGTTGGCATCGGTGAAGGTTCCTGAGGCGTCGCTGCCGTGGAGGGCATCGATGGCCGGCTTGTCGAGGCTCGCGGAGGCAACGACCGCGCCGTCTGCGGTGATCTCGATCCGGGCATCGCCGAAGCTTGCCGGGTTGTCGCGCAGGCCCAGCGCGACGGTTAGTGTGTAGATCGTGTTCGCCTCGGCCGACACGCGCGTGCTCTGCAGGAAATAGTTGTCGGCGGTGCCGCCGTCGAGCATCGCGACGTGCTTGCCGTCCATGTTGGTCAGCACGCCACCGTTGACGGTATCTACCGCGGCGGCGTAGGTGCCGGTCGTCGGGTTGTAGAAACCGTTGCTGCCGTCGGCGGCGTTGACGCCGCTGGCCGTGAGGATCCGCCAGTCCAGGACCCTCAACTGCAGACCTGTCGTGACGATATCGATGATCGTGGAAGCACCATCGGCCAGGGGAGTCGGGCTTGTGTCGTACGGGGTGGCGTATTCGATCCAGCCGTGCTCCTCGAAGTCGCCGTTCTCCGGAGTGACCGTAACGTTGCCCAGCAGGATGTCGGACCATCCCTGGGCGTGGGCATTGGTTCCCACCGCGTTGAAATGCAGGCTTCCCCCGCCTGTCAGATGCAGCTCATCGGTGCTGGGGCCGAAGAACGTCAGTGGATCACCTAGGATCGTCATGCGCTGGCCGGCCGCGATCGGTTCCTG
>CAZMBZ010000214.1:0-9317 GCA_964564285.1 uncultured Planctomycetaceae bacterium
TTCTGACCGGCGACCGCAACTTGCTTCACATGCGGCTCAAGTGCAATTACACGATTACGCGTAAGTATGACCTGCCGTGGAACGCGCCGGAACTGGCCAGTCATCCGGTGATAGCGCTGATGCGTCACTCGCCGAATCCGTCAGAAACCGTCGAGGCTGCACTGAAGCGTGCCCAGGCCGAAAACGCCGATCTGGTGGCGATGCGGTTTTTGGAGAAGGCGGATTCGGCCAGGACACTGGCAGATGTGGTCAAGTCGTCCAAGTTTGCCAGTTCGGTCAATGCGGCGCTGTACTACCGGCTCAACGTGCTGGATGGCGAGCGGATCGTTCATTCGGTGGTCTGCGCCGCCGCCATCCGAGCCGCCGCCACGCGAACGGCGGATGGGCTTCAACGGACCCAGCGCGGGGCCTTCGAACGGGACGTGATGGACATGGCCCAGGAAAAGCTCGACACGATCAGGTCCGGCATCCTGGTGCGATCGGTCAAGGTGACTGACTCGACCTGGCCACTGGCGACGCTGCCGGATTACGACGCCGCACAGAGCGCCGTCCAGCAGGCCGAGACGCTTAAAAGCCAGGCCAGAAGCCTCGCCGTCACGCTGCTGAACTCGACGGCAGGCATCGAGGCCGCCAGGCTGCTGGTCGGAGACGTTGGCGCTACCGGCCCGGCCGACCCCAACACCAATCTCATCGGACAGTACAACGACGCCGTCAGCCAGGGTGATGAGCAAGCGGCGGCGGGGCTCCTGGATAGAATCGACAACGTTCTGGTAAGCGATGTGACGACCGGTGCGGCAAGGGCGTTTCTTTCCAACGCGGCCGCGTATCGCACGGACACCATTCAGGCGGTCAAGAAGCGGGTGACGGATTTCCTCCAGCGCCTGCCTGCCTACGAGAAGAACCCGTCGTTCGCCATGAACCGATGGTGGGATGAGGCCCGCGAGGAGATTCTCAGCAATCCCACAGCCGAGAAGCACTACCTGACCGAGAGCGACCAGAAGATAATCCTGAAGATCAACCGCGACTCGGATATCATCCGCCAGACGCGGCGGGCGTGGACTCAATGGTTGAGCGGTCAGAAGGAAAAGAATCCGCCGACGATGGATATAGGCAAATAGCCCGCCGGTGACGTACAACTAATGTCCATGTCGCGGCGGACTGCCACGGTGGATTGTTTCCGTCGGTCGAGAACCGAGGCGCGTGAATGAGTGAATCCAACGACGCTATTGTCATAACCAGCGGCCTGACCAAGATATTCAAGGACTTCTGGTTGCGAGAGAAGGTCACCGCCGTGGCGGACCTGGACTTGGAGATTCTCCCGCGCGAGGTCTTCGGGCTTCTGGGCCCCAATGGTTCGGGCAAGAGCACGGCTTTGAAGATGATCCTCGGGTTGCTGTTTCCCACTCGGGGGCGTATCGCCGTCTTCGGGCGGCGCCCGACCGACGTGCAGACCAAGGCTCGCATCGGTTTTTTGCCCGAGGAATCATACCTTTACCCGTTCCTGGATGCGCGTGAGACGCTGGACTTTTACGGCAGGCTTTTCCACCAGAACCGCCAGGAGCGCCGCCGACGGGTGGACATGCTCCTGGACATGGTCGGCCTGGCCAGCGTTTCGCATCGCCGGATCGGCGAGTATTCCAAGGGCATGCAGCGTCGCATCGGCCTGGCCCAGGCGCTCATCAACGATCCGGACCTGTTGATCGTCGACGAGCCGACCAGCGGCATGGATCCTATCGGCACGAGGCAGTTCAAGGACCTCATCGTCGCCCTGGCCCGGCGAGGCAAGACGGTGATTTTGTCCAGCCACCTTCTGGGCGACGTCGAGGATGTCTGCGACCGCGTGTGCATTCTCTACGGTGGCAGGCAGCAGGCCCTTGGCGGCGTGGATGAACTGCTCAGCCAGAAGTCCTACACGCAGCTTACGACCGATCGCCTGGACGAGGATACGCTTCAGCGCGTCAGCGCCGTTCTTGCCGGTGCCGGTAGGGAGCTGCGCCAGGTGGCAGCCCCGCGTCAGAAGCTGGAAGACCTTTTCCTGAGCATCGTCAAGACCGCCCAGGAAAGTCGACTGGCGACCGGCGGGGCCACGTCGGGCGGCGGAGTCGCCGACTTCCTTCGCGCCAAGGACGGCCAGGAAGATCAGGCCCATAGCGGGCAAGAAGTGATAGCCGATCTGCTCGCCCCTGAGAAAGTCGCTGCTGAAGCGACCGACGCCCAGGACGAGGCCCTCGATCCGCTCCCGCCCACAGGTCCAGCCGACGATGTGATAGACTCGCTCGTCACCGCTGCCGTCGATACCGATACCGACGAGCAAGCCGCCGAGGCTGATCGCCAGGCCCAGGCGCATAGCGAGGCCTCGCGCCGCCAGGCCGACCGCGGCGTCATTGACGGCCTGCTCGCAAGCAAGCCTCCTGCCGGCGAGGTCGATCCCGACGAACCCACGGAGGCCGACACACAGTGAGTCCCGCTCCAGGCATTCCGGGCGCCAACCTCTGGACGGTGGCTCGCCAGACATTCATGCAGTGCCTCCGCACGAAGGTCGCAGCCGTGTTCGCCGTGCTGCTGATAGTGTCTCTGGCGCTGCTGCCTTCGCTGATGGAAGGCGACGGCACGATGGCGGGGCGGATACGCACGTTCCTCGATTACAGCACTACCGTCGTCAGCGTGCTGCTTTCGCTGGTGGTGGTGTTGCTTTCGGTCGGGCTCATCAGCGGCGACGTCGCGAGCAAGCAGGTTCTCATGCTCTGCACGAAACCGCTGAGTCGATGGCAGTACGTGATAGGGCGCTGGCTGGGCGTGGTTCTGCTGGCTGGGGCGCTGCAGGGCGGAGCGTACGCGGCGATTTACATGACGACCCAGTATCTTCGGGGCCGCAACGACCTGGCGGTGGGACCCGAGGACGCCCGGGCCGTCGAGACGGAGATATTCGTTTCCCGTGTGAGAACACCGGCCCCGCAGGCCGACGTGGGCGCGGTTGTCCGCCAGCGGATCGAGCAGAAGAAGCAGCAGGGCGGTTGGGATAGCGCCGTCCAGGCCTACATGGACAATTACGCCCTGTCCCGGTCGGATTCGATAGAGAAGCTCATCGAGGACATGCGTCGTTCTGCCAGGGCAGAGGCCCAGTCGGTCGCGCCGGGAGGCAGCCTGCTCTGGAAGTTTACCGGTCTTCAGGACGCCGGGCAGCGGGCTTACGGCGGGCCTGGCATCGTGATGGATATCGATTCCTCCAGCGGCGTGGTGGTGGTTCGGACGCCGCGGGCGATGGTCAACAAGCTGGTCATTTTCGGGCCGGTGTGGGTGGATGGCGCCGTGGGCAGAGTGGAGGGGATGTGGAAAGAGGGCTTCCGGGCGGCATTTCCGCTGGAGGCCATCAAGGCGCGATTTTCAAACACCGAGCCGGGCACTGAAGTCAAGGTCGCGGCCCAGCCGACGCTTCAGCTTTCCTACAAGCTCACTCCGGCGGGTCCTGACGGGGGCCGAAACCGCCTGACGGCGTGGAAGTTCGAGAACCCATCCAACGGTTTCGTTTACGACATACCCCCGAAGGAAGTCCGCGTCGGCCAGCAGGCGACGGTGATCCTTCCCGCCGCCGCCATCGATAAGTCCGGGCGCATGACGGTGCGGTGCTTCAACTATTCATCCGACAGCGTCACGATGCTCAGCGGCGACATGAGCGTGCTCTACGGCGCCGGCGGCTTCGAGATGAACTTTATTAAGTCCGGCCTGCTTGTGCTGACGGGGCTGGTGTTCCTGGCGGCGCTGGGCACGTGCGCGGGCGCGGTGATGTCGTTTGCCGTCGGGTGCCTGTTGTGCTTCGTGATGCTGTGGATCGGCACGGCTTTGCGGTTCCTTACCGAGGCTATCACCTACGGCCCGGCCGCAGACGAAAAGGGTTTGGTCCCGGCAATGTATGCCGTCGCGGGCTGGATGCTCGAGGTCATGAAGGTCCTGCTGCCGGACCTGGCCACGACGCTCTCGACCAATTTCATCGTCGAGGGTACGCGGATAAGGTGGGATTACTTCGGTGAGACGGCCTTGCTGACTGTCGGCTTGCGAGCGGCGATTCTCCTGGGACTGGGCTGTCTGTTATTCCATCGGCGCGAACTTGCGCAGGTTCAGGTATAGAATGGTGCGGTTGACGATATGACACATCGGCGAAAAGTACAACTTGCCTGGGGATTCCTGGCCGGAGCACTGCTGGTGGGCGCAGGGTTCGTGCAGGAATCGCGTCGCACCAAGAGCGACATTGTCGAGATGATTCCCTTCCGGGCCTTCCTGGTGAATTACCTCTGGATCCGCACTGAGAAGCTCAAGGAAGAAGGCAAGTTCTACGATGCATACCAGCAGGCCGAGCTGATCTGCCGGCTTCAGAGGCACTTCCCCGGTGTGTGGAGTTTTCATTCGTGGAACATGGCCTGGAATATTTCCGTGGCCACCCACACGCCCCAGGAGCGATGGCGGTGGGTCTACAACGGCGTGAAGCTGCTGCGGGATCGGGGCATTCCGCTGAACCCGCGGAGCATCTCGCTTTACAAGGATCTTGGCTGGATATACCTGTTCAAGCTGGGCGGCTACCTCGACGAGATGCACTGGGTCTACAAGCGTCAGTGGGCCATGCGAATGCAGGATCTGCTTGGCTCGCCGCCGCAGGGGACGACCCAGGAAGTGATCGACGCCTTCGTGCCGCTGGCGGAGGAAAGCTTTCTCGACAAGGAGTCCCAACGTCAGGGCAAGGAGGTGATCCAGCAGGACAAGCTGGCTGACCTGCTCGAAGAACCCGAGGTAAAGGCTTACGCCGATGAACTGGCCAAGGTGGGGCTCGGGATCGACCAGAATTTCCTGGCGGCCTACAACCTGTGGAGCCTCGACGCCGCCATCAGCGTGGTGCGCATCAAGGCGCCGCATCCCCAGAACGAACTGGACGTTGTCGTCTACCGGCTGATGAACGATCCGAAATTCGCGCCCGCGCGCATGCGGGTGCTGGCGTTTTTGAGGGCGCAGATTCTCTGGAACATCTACCGCATGGACCCAGCCTTCATGCTGGAGATAATGGGCGAGTACGGCCCGCTCGATTGGCGCCTGCCGCAACCGACGGGCCTGTACTGGCTGCTGCTTGGCAGGAAGGTCTGCGGGAATGATTCGCTCGACGATAGCGACGTTCTCAACACGCAGCGAAACGCCTTCAACTGCCTCAAGGAGCTTACCTGGCGAGGACGGCTTACGATGATCGACGCCCGTCCCCGGTCTCAGAGGAATGATGCCATTACGCTCGAACCGGTCCAAGTTGAGAGCCAGATGGAGTTGCCCAACATCCGGCTGTACCAGTTGGCGGACCTTCGCTACGTCGAGCCGGTCCATCAGGCGTACCTCAAGAATATTGCCAAGCAAATCATCGACAGCAAGACGCGGTTCAAGGTCAACCAGTTTCGCGACGGGCACATCAACTACCTCGCCGGCGCGATCAAGGGCTTGTATGCTTCCTACCGTCGCAAAGAGGCGCAGAAGTATTACGACTACATCCGTGAGAGCTACGATCCGCCCGGCCCCAATTGGAAGTATCGCGACGTGGGTGAGTACGTGCTCAATGAGCTTCGCCTGGACGATCAGCCCATACGAGACCTCGCCGAGAGCCAGGTTGGGCTTGCGATGATGACCGCCTACGTGGCGATGGCCAAGGGCGAGCGTGTAATTGCCGGCGAGAGTCTCAATTACGCTCGCAAGGCCTACCGCGTTTATCAGAAAGGCCGAAACGAGCGAACGCGTCTGCCCGCGCTACGGGCGTATTCGGTCGGCATCGCGGTGGGGCTGATGCAGAACCCCCGCTCGCTTGGCTATAACCTGCCGGTGACCGATCGGGCGGAACTGTATCGCGGGCTGGATGATGGAACCAAACTGTTGGTCTACCCGCGCGTCCGCATGTACCTCAAGCAGGCATGCGACATTGAGGGGCTGGATTTCGAGAAGACATTCCCCGCCCCCGAGGGTCTCAAGGAGGGCGAGCTACCGCCACTCTTGCCGGCCAGGCCCAGCGAGTCGAACCAATGACCCAATACCTGCCCGCATGCTTCAGCGAGCAGGTATTGGTCCATCACCGCATGTCCCATAGCGTTGTCGCCGGTCAGCGCAGGGCTTTTTCCATCAGCTTGAAGCCCAGCATCGACTGGGTGATGACGATCTTGTTGCCGATGACGCGTATCGAGCCCTTGCCGTCGGGTTTCCACATATCCTCGCCGATGGTGGACTTTATGCTCTCGATCACGCCTTCCCGCTGTTTCTTTTTCCGCTCTTCATAGGACTTCTTCTGCCCGGAGGAGCTGCTCTTGTCGCTGTCTGGGAACAGGTCGATGCTTCCTCCGCCGCTTCCCCCTTCGCTGCCGGGGGTGTTCTTGGACGCGGTCTGGACGTCCATCCTCGGGCCTTCGGAGTCCGGGACCACCATCAGGCTCGTGCCGGCGTCGAGTACGCGGGTGATCATTGTGCGGTTGAAGTCCGAACCGGTTGAGATCAGCACCACCCCGCGATCGACGATCCAGTAGATTCTGTCGAGTTTTTCTCGATTGGCGTTGACCTGATCCAGGGCGATATCCATGGCCCTGCCGATGCTGATTCGTTTGAGCTTCAGCGTTATCGGCGTATCGGGACTCGCGCCCGCCTCCTCGATGGCCTTCCAGTTGACATGGAAGTTGGCTTTGAGGACCGTCTGGAAGAACTCCAGCACGTCTTTAAGCGCAACGTCCGTGAAGTCCACCGACTTCATGACGTTGGCGCCCGAGTTGGTCTTGGAGTGGGGTTTACCCCTGGCAGGTTTGGCGGTTCTGGACGCCAAGGCCCGTATTTCGAGGATCTTTTTCTGAGTGGACACCAGTACAGTTTCGCCCTCGAAGCGCCACGCGAGGGCATTGCCGCGTACGTACGCCCGAGAGAGGATTACGTCGAGAACTTGTCGCCAGGTGACTTTTTCGAGCGACACCGCAACCGGGGTTGATCTCTTGATGCCCGCGGCCTCGAGCGCCCTCCAGTCCACCCGCATCTTGACGCCGGTCGTCACCGAGAAGTCCGCCAACGCAACGGCCAGTGAGGACTTTATGGCATGGCGGTCGGTTTGTTTCTTGAGAATCTGTTGAGGTGAGGCGGGTCTTCGACCATTGCTCGCCTCGGCTGCGGCAGCCCAAAGCAAACCAATTCCAACAATCGCACACACTACGGCTCTCGGTCGCTTCATGTCTGATCTCCCTGTTTCTCTGCCCACTGGTAGTACGCATTAGCCGCCGGCTAATAGGGTATGGATAATGCCTTTGCCGCCCGGCGGGTCCGCGAACTCCCAGGGCAATACGGGGAGCCGACTTTCTAAGTCTCTATATATAGAATAGACATTCGCCGCTGACAGACAAGGGGTAATTTTCAAGGATTTTGGTCGAGGGGCGGCGTGCGGGGCTTCCGGGCTGTCAGATTACATCGCGCAGATAGCCTCGTGCGGTGGCGAACCAGCCCATGCCCCAGTGCCTCTGGCCGTGAAGAAGCAGTGTCGCCATCGCCACGGGTGTAAGTTGAGCGTAGTTCTTCTCGACGTAGGTTACCATGGTGCCGGGGTGGTCGAGGATGGGGATGAGTTCGTCGTGCTCGGAGGCATCGCTGGCCCTGGCGGCCTGGTCGCGAATGGCCTCGATGTCACTGGTCACGTGGACCTCGAACACCATCTCTGGCTGGACCACGCGCTTGTCCCGCACGACGCCGAGGCATACGTTTCTCGTAATGGCCTCGGCGGGCAGGGCGAGTTCCTCGAACAGTTCGGTCGTCATCGCGCCGAATGGGTCGGGAGTTTCACCCGGGCCGGCGGGTTTCTCCACCATGCCGCCAACCGGGTGGATTCGCCCTGCGTTGGACAATACCTTGTTGCTTCGCCGTCCCAGCAGCACGAAGCCGTCGCTCGTAACGACGGCGGCTGAGACGCCGAGCGGATTGGCCAGGACTTCCGCCCCGTGGGTGTATCGCAGTTGGGCGTTGGTGAGGTTCGTACCGACGAACTCCTTGTAGCTGACATCGCCAAGGGTCACAAGCAGCGAGGCGTCCTGAGGCTCGCAGTTGATTACGCGGCAGAGCTGGCCGTTGTACAGCCTTCGGCCTTCGGCGGCGGCGAGACGTGTCTGCTCGGTCCAGACCTTCTCGATGTCGGCCTCGATCTGCTCGTTGGTGGGCCGGCGGGTGTCGGACCAGTGGACCTGCAAGCGATCGGGTCCGAATTGCCCGACGAAATCCAGGAAAAAGGTTCCGCAGTCGCGGCAGCCGTCCTGGGGTCCAATTTTCGATAGCGGCGTCACGTAGCTAGTCCCTCAGCCAGTCCGCCAATTGCTCGGCAAAGTAGGTGATGATCAGGTCCGCACCCGCGCGGCGCATGGCGGAGGTGATCTCGATGGCGGCTGCTCGCTCGTCAAGCCAGCCCAGCCGGGCCGCCGCCTTGATAGCGGAATACTCGCCGCTTACGTGGTAGGCCGCCAGTGGCACGTCGAAGTTCCGTTTGACCGTCGCGATGAGGTCCAGATACGTCGCGCCAGGCTTGACCATGAGCATGTCTGCGCCCTCGTCCAGGTCGGAGGAGGCTTCGGCAAGCGCCTGCGAGGGCGAGCGGTAGTCCATCTGGTAGGTCCGGCGGTCGCCGAAGGTAGGGGCGCTCTCAGCCGCGTCGCGGAACGGGCCGTACATGCTCGACGCGAACTTCACCGCGTAAGACAAAATCGCCGTTTGCGAAAGGTCCGCCGCATCCAGCGCCGAACGTATCGCTCCGACCTGCCCGTCCATCATCGCCGATGGGGCGACGATGTCCGCGCCGCTGCGGGCGTGCGACAAGGCCGTCCTTGCCAGAGACTCCAGCGTGAGGTCGTTATCGACGTCTTTTCGTCCGGCCGGGGTTTCGCACAGCGTGCCGCAGTGTCCGTGCTCGGTGTATTCGCACAGGCACACATCCGTGATAACCAGAACGTCCGGCAGGTCGGTCTTGATCTGCCGGCTAAGCCGCTGGACGGCGGCGTTGTCGTTCCAGGCTTCCGAGCCGATGGCATCCTTTGCGTCCGGGATGCCGAACAGCAGCACGGCCGGGACGCCCTTGGAGGCCCAGCGGCGGACGGTTTCCATGGCGGTATCGACCGAGAGTTGGAATTGTCCCGGCATGGTGGCGATTTCATGTTGCACGCCGGTGCCCTCGCGGACGAACAGCGGGGCGATAAGGTCGTGCCGGCTGAGACGGACCTCCGCGAGCATTTCACGCAGCGTGGCGTTGTAACGCAGCCTGCGCATTCGTGTTGTCGGAAACTTCGAGCCCA
>CAZMBZ010000215.1:0-9312 GCA_964564285.1 uncultured Planctomycetaceae bacterium
GGCTTCGTGCAAGAACGCCAGTGCCGAATGGGCCTCGTCATCAACAACGACCAGACGCCGCGGCTCTATGACGAGAACATCCTGGGGCTGCCGTTTGCTCAGTTATGATTGCCAGACAAAGACGAACCATTCGATGGCCAATCTGGCAGACAGTCTGATAGCATGGCGCATGGCCATCACCGATCGTTACGCACAGAAAAGGTTCCTGACCAGTATGCCACTACTTTAGTGCCGCTCGTTCGGACAGCCGTCAGGCAAGCGCCGCTTTGCAGTACGCCAGGCACTTGGCGACTTCCGCCACGGGCGTCGAGCCCTTGGGAATCCTGTACTCCAACTCGATGTCGCCGTAGATCGGCCACTTCTCCTTCTTGAGGAGCTGGAGCATCTCTTTCAGCGGCGTCTCGCCCTGGCCGAACGGCAAATTACCGCCCTTGGCGGTTCTGTCCTTCAGGTGCAGGCTGACAATGCGGTCGTGATACTTCTCGATCACCGGGATCGGCGACTTGCCCTTCGTGCCGGCAACGTAGTGACCGGTGTCGAAATTGAAACCGATGTACTTGCCGCAAGCGAGGATGGGGTCCAGCTTGTCCATCACCGGATAGTTGTTGGTATGGTTGTGGAAGGCGACCCAGATCTTATGCTTGTCGGCGAACGGGGCGAGCCGCTTGGCCCAATTCAGCGACCGCTCGAGGGTGATGCCCACGCAGCCCAGCGCTTTGGCGACGCGGAAGTTGAAGTCGATTTCCTCATCCGACTTGCCGAAACGCATCTTGTGGAGGTGAATGTTCACGCCCGCGTCATTGTACATCTTTCGTAAATCGGCGCACCGGGCGATCTGCTGCTCGGTCGAGGGCTTCGAGCCATCCTTCCCGGCCGAGCGAATGTACCCGAGGATCGGCCCGCCCATCAGTTCGACTTCGCTGAGTCCATCCTGACGCAGCGCCTTGAGCGTCTGCTCTGCTGTGTTGATGCCGCACCCACGGTAGCTGTAAGAGATACAGCCGATGTGAACCCCGTTAATGACGGAGTCGGGCTTGGCGGATGCTTCCGGCGCCGCTTTCGCCGCCAACCCATGTCGCGCAACAATAGCACACGCCGCCGTGGCCGCCGCGCCGCGCAGGAATCCACGTCTTGTCCTCAATTTGCCGGTAATCATCCGTTTGTTCATGTCCGCACCTGCTGGTTAAAACTTATCCGTACTGAAACCGCCCTTGACGGGTCTGAGGCGAAGTCTTGGGTCTCTTCGCCCGCCGGGCACATCTGCTATCCTTTTGTCGATTATACAAGTTCGCAAGCATCACAAAAGCCAAATCCCAATATTTCGGTGTGCTGGAGTCGCCTTGTTGCGCTTCAAATGTTAATTCGCGTCGCAATATGAAAACAACGGTTCCTGACCCCTATAGTTTCTGTAACCGTTCTTTTATCTTTTAAAGGCCTGTTGATTTAGTCAGCCGAAAAACACATAATAAGGACTTATGGCAATCGTCAGTGACGTAAGTCGTTATTCTACATTCTCCATGATGAAGTTCTTGGACTAAATCAACAGGTCCTTAAGAGCTGATCCCAATGCCCCGCAAGTCCGCCCCGGAAGCGCCATCCTCGTAGGCGTACTCGACATTCGGGTCGGTGGCCGTGGCCGTGCCGGTATGGTCCTGCATGCTTTTGGCGACCACACCCGAGGTTTAATGTGTATGGTGTTTCCAGATATTTATTCCTCCACTTTCACCTTGGTCATGGGCAGAGCCCTGATCAGATCCGCCCGCCCGGCTGCCGTGGTCTCCGTGTGCGAGAGGTCGAGTTCCCGCAATCCCGTCAGACTCTTAAGGTGCAACAGCCCGGCATCCGTGATGTTCGTCCGCACAAGGCCAAGTTTCTGCAACTTCGTCAAGCCCTTGAGATGCGCCATGCCTGCGTCCCCGATCTCCATGTAAGAAAGGTCGAGTTCCCGCAACTCCGTCAGGCCCTTGAGATGTACCAGGCCCGCATCTGTTACCTCCGTGTCCGAAAGGCGGAGTTTCCGCAGGCCCTTTAGGTGGGCCAGGCCCGCATTCGTGATCTGAGTCTCCGAAAGGTCGAGCGTTCGCAACGTCGTCAGGCCCTTCAGGTGCGCCAGGCCCGCATCCGTGATCGGCGTCCCCTTAAGGTCGAGCCTCTGCAATCTCGTCAGACCCTCCAGGTGCGCCAGGCCCGCATCTGTGATCTTCTCCGATCGTTTGAGGATGAGCCAACGTAGATTCCTCAGGTCCTTGACGACGTGTGCCAGGCCCTTGTCCGTGATGTTCGTCCTCATGAGGACAAGCAATCGCAATCCCGTCAGGCTCTTAATGGACGTCAAGCCCGCATCTGTCAGATCCGTGCGGCGGAGCATGAGTCCCTGCAATTCCGTCAGGCCCGCCAGGTGCGCCAAGGCGTCATCTATTCCTTTCTCACCTACCAGCGACAACATCGGGATTCTCTTTGCCGCGATTTCCCGGGCAAGGTCCTTCGTGTCGATCTGGCCATCGGGATGGACCCACCAGAACGTACACCGTGGTATGTCCAGCAGGCCATCCGAGGGTGTTGCGCCAATCCGCTCGTGATCCTCATCGGACTCGTGACAGACCCACACCTCCAAAGGCAACTCGGCCGAAAACGTGCGCCCACCGGTATCGAACGCCGGGGCGTCCTGCTTTGGCGCACATCCGAACGAGATCAAGAGAAGTCCGATCGTTGGCGCCATGACAATCGTCTTCACGCTGACACGCAGGTTGCCAAGAGAAACACCACTCATATCTCATGCCTTTCACTGAATTCGACGTACACTGAATCTGGCCTTCCGGGATCGGGCCTGACCTCCCCCGCCGTCGCCATGACGGTCGATAGCATTATGCGCAACCCAAGGACCATTCTGGTTGAAGTCATCATTGCATCTCCTGTTGGGCCCCGCCGTGTTCGATGCCTGCCAGGGCGGGCCGCGGCATCAGTGCGACTACTTCAGCGTTACGGTCGTATCCTTCAGAACGCTCTTGAACGGGGCGGTCTTGAAGTCGACGGAGATTGTCAGTTTGCCGGTCACATCCTTGAGCGCTCACCACGAGCGCGAACAGGTGAAGCCTCAGCCACGGTCCACCCACGCACGTACACGCGGAACGTCGCAAATGAGGATATAGCGCGGCTAGGGGACAATATCCTCACTCTACTCTGCTCGCCTTGTCCTGTTTCTCCCGAAACTCAATGAAGGCATCGGGAAGCGTGTAAGTTTGCCCCTTCTTGAGCGTATCCATGAACCGCAGAATTGCACGATCTGCACCGCCGGGGCCTGCCAGCGAGAGGGCCTGGCCATCGTCTGTCTTGAGGTGAACCGAGCAAGGGGTGATCTTCTCAACTGTGGCCTTGCATTTGGGAATCGACTCAAGTTGGGCGACTTTCAGACAGTTCAACCAGTTCAACTCGGCGCGGGCCGGCTCGATGATCTCAAACGGGACGGGGCCGCTGCCGACGACCATGGTCAGGTCGGGGGCCTTCTTCTGGGTGACGGTGATATACGCCCTCCACGTGTAGCTTCCCTGTTTCGTCGTCAGCCGGGCAGGCTCACCCGCCTTCTGGAGTCTTGCTGCTTTCGCCACCTGAATCGTAGGCCCGCGGTTTTGTCGCTGGTCCGTCAAGGACACTTGCTCACCCGGCTTGATCGTTAGAGATCGAGTAACGGCCCTCCGGATGCCCGTATTCCAAACCCGTCCGAGCCACACATCCTCTCCGTCCTTGGTTTGAACGTGCATGCTCCATTCGTCCGTTGGCGGCACTTGATACGTGAGGCTGATCGATTGCCGGTTCACATTGCGAATGAACAGTTCGGCCTCGATCCGAGATTCGTTCGTCCAACGCGTGCGTCCCTTCGGCAGGCGCATCCCGACAATCAGGCCACCCACGCGTTTGCCCCAGTAGATCTTCTCCGACGGGTTCTTGGCAAGCGGCGGTTTCGAGTAAACGATGAACGTCTTCCGTGCCGGATCGCTCAGCTCAATACGGATCGGGATGTACCGACCGATGCCCGTTGCGATGTTCGGTTCATCCTTCTTCACTTCCAAGAATACCGACCGCGAATCGAGTGTATACACGCCGGGCAACATCCCTTGCGTATTGAATGCAACGCGATACTGCCGCTTCTCCATGACCGCGCCCGGGGCGAGCGTGTGCTGATGGCGGTTCTCCGAATTGCCCGAGATATTCAAGCTGATCCGATTATCGCCACCCAGCGTGGGGCGCGTGCTTTCGATCTGATGGAGCACAAAGGTCCGGCGCTCGGTGGTCACGTTCTTGAGCAAATACTGGATCACGATCGAGTCGCCCACCTTAAACTGATCGCTGGTCGAGAGCAACTTCGCCCCCGCCTGCCACCCCCGCCGCGGCTTATCCCAGACGACCGAATCCAAAGGCCGCCCCTTCGCGGTGGTATCCTTGCCGGTCGCCTTTCTGTTGTCAGGAGACGTCCCGACGACAACCCCAGGTGCTATATGTACCGGGACCATTCTTACATCTGGAATCGCGTTGGGGCGGGGTCGCAGGAATTCCGCCAACTCAGCCTTCGCGGATTCAGGCGTTTCGAGGTCAATATCGCTGATGAGCCACAGGCCGCGCGATTTGATCAGCGCAAGTTGGATGAGAACAGTCTTCTTCCTGCCTTTCTGCTCCAGCTCGAACGATTTCGTCGCACCCAGAGCATCCACATCATCCGCATGCATGCGGGCTATCGACATACCCTTGAGGCCCGGTAGCTCGCGGAAGTCCTTAATTTGGCGTGCTACGGCGCTGGCGGGGTCGGTCATTCGCATCGCGTCGCGGTCTTTCGAGTTCGCCACGGCCGCCAGAAACGCCTCTGCGGTCTCCCACGGTCCACCGGTTGCGGGCCAGAACGCCCGACGCGGCGTCGAAACACCGCTGGTCTTGCCCGGCTGCGTGGTGGGAGATTTCTGAGGCCCCATGCCGGCCTTGAGGGCTCGCATCAGGTTGAAAACCTGTTGATCGGTGAACGCGCCAGTGATGATCGCACGCGTGCTCATGTTCGTCTGGATCACCGGGGACGAAAGCACCTTACCGTCCACGATCACCGCAAGGACATTACCCTTGTTCGCCTTGGTCAACCGCTCGAACAGCTCACCGCCGCTCTTGTCGAACTTGACTCTCATCGCGGTCTTGCCTTGAGCGTCATGGAATCCTTCCGTCTCGGTCAGACCCCACCGGCGTTCGCCCCCGGCCGCGGGCAGCATCACATAAGGATCGCCATCGCACAACAAGACGTAGTCCTTCCCCTTGTACTTACCGACCAGCGGCACGACCAACCCGGCGCGCGGGATTTCGTGTTTCATCTCGATCCACCGCAACTTCAGACTGCTGTCGCCGTAGGCAACTTCACAGGGACCCTTGACGGACAAATCCTTCAACGCCTGAGCCGCGAAAGATTGTGTCGTTCGCCCGACGAACGATGGAATTAGAGGCCGGCGCGACGAGCCCATCCCGTTAGGCACGATGCGGAACTCCAGCTTGCTTCCGGACGGTTGGGTGGTGAGCTTCTTGTCTGCAGGTTTGGGGAGAACTTCCACCTTCACGGTGACGGTGTTGGAGGCAAGTGTTCCGGTCCAGACACGGTCGGGATTCTTTGCCAGCCCGTCGGCGTTCTTGCCGTAGAACCATTTCAGTTCCTGCTTGTCGCCGTGTTTGGTCGTGGAGACCTTGTACACACCTGGGCCGCTGAAGTCGTAGGTAAGGGGGGCCCGCTGGCTGAGCACCTGTCCCGGACCGATGGCCAGGAAGCTCCCGGGGCCCGGAGGAACGGGAGAAACGCACAATCCCATGTACTTGGCCGCCTTGCCGTCGGGACCCAGAACGCGGAAGTCCGTAGTGAACATCCGCGTGAGCGGGGTCGACCACGAAAGCAGGCGGATCGGCTTGTCCGAGACGTTACGTAACTCATAGACGACGTATACTTGATGATCCCTCAGCCGGGCCGCACGGTGCGGCGCGACGGTGGGAGTGAGCATTCGGAGGCGGCATTGCAGACCGTTGGCGGCGACGCCCCAGGGCATGTCGGCTCGTGCGTAATCTGCCGTCGTCTTGCGGAGCCTGCCCAACTGCTTCAGTCCGGCGCGGACGCGTTCGTCGCCCCGGGTATCCTTCGCCCCTGGCGCCGACGGGGGCTCGATGCGAATGGCGTTGAACCCGACCCGGGCTTCCTGGCCGTGCTTGAAGTAGATCATCGGGACGCGGGGCAGGACGGCACCGTGGTTGTGCCACAACGTGCCCAGATAGAGCCGCTGATTCCCACTGGTAACGACAAATGGAGGATGCCAACCGGATCGAGCTGGATTGCCCAGGCCTCCCAAAAAACGGGCGCCTGCCTTCATCGTCAACTGCAGGACGTGCCTGTCCCAATCGTAGCTGACCACGTCGTCGTCACTGATCAACGGCACGTCCTCCAACTGCAACTTGTCCAAAGGCGTCTTCTCCGCCTGACGAAGGTCAATAGGCTCTGCGACGAGGTAGATAGCGAAACGGAGGCTCCGTTTCTTTATGTCCGCCAGTATCGTCTTGGCTCGATCCACACGCTCAATGTCCTTGCCAGCGGTCGCCTCACGCAACGCCGCAACAGCAGGCAGACCGATCTTCACAAGCTCCCGATACGCCCGCTCGCGGTCGGCGTACTCCTCGCCGCCAAGCTGCGTTATCAGTTTCGCGATCCGGGCTGTGCGGAGATCGTCCTTCCCGCTGTCCTGTCGCTGCGAACTTGCAGGCTGAGCCTGTGCGATCGCCAGCAGCATCGACGAGGCAAAGACAACCGTCGTCAGTGCAACGATGGGCCAGGCATGTGACGATGAGCCGGCCTCTCCGGGCTTCATCAGTCGTCGTATGCGGGGCAGGAGTTTGCCCCCAGTGGCGGCTGCGGCGAAAGCGGTTTGCTGAACGGAGCCGAGTTCGGCCACTTTGGCCAGAGCATGGGCATAGCCCAGGCGGTCGGGACATAGACCGACCGCCAGATCGTCACAACACTGCTCGCTTTCTTCGCGGATCTGTCGCGAAACCCACCAGACGCCCGGGTGGTAGAACAGCAACGTTTCCATAATCGCCTGGAGCATCTGTACGAGACAGTCCCGCCGACGGATGTGGGCCAATTCGTGGGCAAGGATCGCCTCCAACTGCCCCGGCGAAAGTCCGGTCACCGCACCGATCGGCAGAAGCACTACCGGACGCAGCAACCCGACAACGACCGGTACGGCCACACGAACGGATTCCAGCAGACGCACCGACCGCCGAACCCTCAACCGGGTGAGCAGTCGATCAAACATCTCTTGCACCTTCGCGCCCGCGGCCCGCGTACCGCCTTGCCTCAAGCCTCGCACCTGAATCCAGCCCCCAAAGTGCCACACGAACATCACGATCACGCCGCCCAACCAGACCACAACGGCCCAGGGCAATACAGGATGGAGTGCGTCTTGAAGCCGCGCCGACCAAGAGGCCGAGGCAGTCTGCTCGCCTTGTGCTGCAGAGACGGAGCCCACTGGAGGCGCCGCCTCAGAAAGCTTCTGGCTGTGGGCGAGACCCGGTTGCAGGGACGAGCCCGACTCCGACTCGGTCGGAAACTCGCCCGAGTCGCCAGGCAATGGCGTGGGGATCGGATCGGCCGAGACTGACCTCCGCGGCGATTCTGACCGCTCCGGGGTCTCCACAGAAACCACCATAGCCGTCGCAATCGGCAGCACGGCCATCAAGGCCATCGCCGCGCAAGACGTGGCCCATCTTTCCCGAGAAGATCGATTTCGAAGCAGATACAGTGTGATGGCCAACAGCAACGCCACCGCCGTGCCCTGCCAGAGGAAGTGAATCAGGCTCCAGGCGATCCGCTGGGCGACTTGATTAGAGAGCAGTTCAGTTAGCGTGTTCATTGTTTCTCTCCTCTTGGTCGTTCAGGAACCGCCTGATGTCGGCCAACTCTTCGTCGCTGATGTCCGTGGCCGTCAGGGCCGCCACCAACTTTCGGGCTGCACCCCCGAATGCCCGTTTCAGCAGGTCAGAGACGAGTTGCTGCTGCATCTGCTCTTCCGGGATCGCCGCTTGGTAGAGGTGGGGGCGGCGAACATCCTCGCGCGTAACCAGACCCTTGTCTAACATGATGTTGAGCATCTTCAGCGTCGTGTTGAAGGTCGTCTGCTTCTGGCCGCCAGTTAGGACCTCGTGGACCTGCCGCACTGTGCTCGTACCCAGAGTCCAGAGCACCCGGAGGATTTCCAGTTCTGCATTCGTCGGCCCGGTTGGCTTGATCTTCTTTCGCGATTTTGACATTGGGCGTCCTTTCATGTTATGCCGTGTGTTACTATTGATTAGACGCATTCGTAAACGAAAAGTTTCGGTATTACAACGAAAACTTTCGGTTTCGACGACAGCACTTAATATAAACAACGCTATAAAAGTTACTTCCGGCGCATAAAATAAGTCAATCCCCGCCCTTTTTACCTCAAAGAGAGATGCAAACAGCCAGAAAGCTACCTGTCAACCGTGAGCAACGGCGTATCGTCGGGGTGATCTCAGAACGTCCGTGAGTGCTGAAGCGGACCAGCGAGTTTGATGCCCGCACAACGCCCAACAAACACGAGTTCTTGACCGCACCGTGTCGCCTGCTGAACTGTTGCCTCCCTGAGAATAGTGAGGGAGCTATTGGGGTCAGGAACCGTCTCTGTGCGTATTCGTGGTCTTTTTTGGTCGGCCTCGGGCGCGGTGGTCGATTCCATGGCGAATCGGGCGGCCGGTCGGGATGTTGGGGGTTGGCGTATGGTCTTGCCGTTTCTCCCGGCCGCGGCGTGGCTGGGGAATCGCTGATGGCGAGCGGCGGATGCTCGATTTCGAATGCCGTGTTGTCCACCCGTGTGCCCATCCTCTCTGCCCGTGCAAACGGAAAACGGGTCAGAACTATTTTATCTCCTGTATACATAGTGTTTTATGTGTCGCGTGGAGTCTTCTGGCTTGTCAAAAATATTCTGGCGATTGTTCCCACGGTTGATCACATGATAAATCAACCCCTTGCCAACAGGTCGTAACAGTCGAGGCATTGGGGCATTGGGGCATTGGCAAAAAAGAGTATCACGGACCGCCCGAAATATCAAAAGCCCCGTTCTCTCCAGACCATCACAAATAGCCGCTAACTATCTGTAAACACAGCATATAAAATAGTTCTGACCCGTTTTATGCTCCAGACGTGAATGCGGCCCGTTAGATGACTGCAACCGTTCTTTTATCTTTTAAGGATCGCGGTAGGGACCGCCGTTTCCGGCGGCCCCCCGCACA
>CAZMBZ010000216.1:0-9222 GCA_964564285.1 uncultured Planctomycetaceae bacterium
GCATCGCTCTGTCGGCATATCGCCAAGCAGCTCGCGCACCTTCCGTCGGAGTCGGTCTTGCCACTTCCGCACGTCGCTACCGTCGTACCGCAACGCGGGCACGCCCAGCGACATGAGGTAGCGATGATTCTCTGTCGGGGACAGGTGCATCGTCATCTCCTTCTTCACCATATCTGCCACTCCAGACTTCTTTTCAACATGCTTTTCCATAAATGACACAATCGGGGCTGGGTCTTTGAGCGAATGAGGATGATGCCCGCCATCCTTCTTGTGGATGACCTCGAAGATGCCTCCCATCTTCCTATATCGTTTCTCGGCAATCGCGGTATTTTCGGATACCGGTACGCAGTCGTCCTTGTCCCCCACCACATGGATAATGGGGATACGCGCATCCGCCAAAGTCTTGAGGTTATCAACCGGGTTGCCCTTGTAGGCTGTGAAGTCCTCTTCGCTCTCAAACTTATAGGCTCGGTGCAGGGTCCTGCTCTTGAAGCCCGGCCAACTCTTGAGATCCATGACCGGCGCATCACCATAAATGGCAGCCACCTTGTCAGGATTCGCAATGGCCCACTTGTATATGATCATGCCGCCACGGCTGAGACCTTCAAGAATTACCTTTTTGGCGAGGCCGTGTTCTTCCGTAAGGACTTTGTAGTATTCATTCCAACGCGAGACGGCTTCGGGGTTACCCAGAAGTCCCCCAACATCGCAGTAGACGACGTGGTAGCCCTTGTTCAGCATGGCGATATCGAACTGCGGAAAGGCATTGAAAAAGCGTGCCCGCCATACCCATGGCTTTCCCGTGGCGACCTTTTCGGGCACAACAACGATGTTCTTGCCGTCCCTGTACATATCATACTTCTTGGCGTACAGGGACTTCTTGCCAGCAAACAGGGCTTGATCGCCCCCGGCTGGTTCTCCAGTCAGTCGCCCCTGGCCTGGCGCGATCTGTCTGCCGGCAGCGCCGGATTCTGATTCGGACATACCGACCATGGCGTCGGCAAACGCTTTGCCAATCCGGGACATGATCTTTGCCGACCCCATGTAGTGGTAGGCGGCATTCGATACGCCGACCTCCATTAGTTTCCACTCCTGGGGGTTATAGACCGTCGCCTTGAACTTCTCAATGGCGGCGTCGCGCTCAGCCCTGCTCAAACTCTTGTCCTGCTTGAGTTCATTGTTCCTGGCCTTGATCCTGGCCCATCGGCCCTGCAATTCTTCGAGCTTCGGCTCCCAGTACTTTTGGGTATACACGGCTGCGACAGTTCCTTTGAATTCCGGCATTGCGGCAGGTGCAGCCATGGCCTTGCGAAACTCTCGCAGCCATGGAATATGCCTGGGCTCTATCTGTCGTACTCTCTCACCCTCCAAACTGCCGTTGATCCCCAGAACCCCGATTACAGCCCGCATATCAGGGGCCTTGAACTCCTTACGCAAATCCCGGATCAGACACGCCACCAACCGGCTGTATTCATCATAGCCGCCTGGCTTGCCGGGATTGGGGTAGGTAGCCGCATCGCCAAAATCATTGCAGCCCTGGAACCAGACAAACCCTGCCACCTGGTATCCCTGATCGGCATCGTAACCAGGATAGACCTTGTTGATATCAGCGAGTACCTTTTTGACGTGCCCGATCATCAGACGGTAGTAGTGGCCTGAAGCCTTGAGTCTCGCTTCCTTGATTGCCCTGGATTTCTCGTCGGCCTGGATCTCAGCCCCTGCTCCAAACTCCCATGGCCCGGCGCTGGGGGGACGGAAATCAACGCTGAGACTCTTGCCGCCCCATGCGGTCTTGATAATCAGAATGGGTTCCTTGACCTGCTCCTGCATGTAAATGCCAAACGTCAGCTCAGGCCCGATCTTGGGTCCTGCCCTTTCTCCACCAAAGCCAACAGTCAGCTTGCCGACCTTCTCCTGCCTGGCGCAACCTAATGTGGATATCCACACCTTGTCGAAGACCCTTGGTTTGCCGTCAGCACCTACCATCTTCTTGAGAATGGGGACCGTTGCTGGATCCATGCCAATATGCTCAAAGGTAGAGACCCTGGCGTGGCCCTGCATGTTGGACTGACCGGCCATGATATAGACCTTCAGAGGCTTGGCCGAACCATCCGCCGCACCGGCAGACGAGCAGAAAAGCCCCGTCGTCACACAGGCGACAACGGCAAGCAGGAGTGAGCGTACTTTCCTGGTGTTCATATAAACTGTTCCTCTTGAGTGTTGAGTAAACGTATCGACTTATAAGACTCTTTCACAAACATGCTGATTAAACCGGCGATCCGCTTACCATCCGACCAATCGCCTCTTCCATTGTTGCGGCGAGGTTCCACTTCTATCGTTGTTTCATCACTTGCCACGTCGTCTGCCAGCCCGGCTTGTTTCGGGTGCTGAATCCGCCGGTCTCGACAAACAGATACTCCCCGCCGTCGATGGTCTTGATGACCATCTTCAACGCCTGATAGCAGGTCAGGTCCATCAACGTGTCGCCCGACCACAGCCAAAGCACGCTATCGGTCCCGCCCTCCTCTCTGAAGGTCATGTTGGCGAACCGGGCCCCGCGGGTGTTGGTCTTCTTGCCAGGCGCGAACTCCTCGATCGTCTTGACCACGGCTACGGTTCGCCATGTGCCAGGGAGCTTTGGGTTGGCGACGAACTTGCCGTCGTAACGGAACATATCGTTGTCGGTCTGCAACTCCGCGTCGTCAGGATTCTGTTTCGCCTGCCATGCCGACGTCAACATGGAGACCACGGCCGCCGACTTGATCACCAAGTCGTCGCCCATCGGCGGGAGCTTCATCTCCTCAAAATGCAGGCTGATCACGCCCTGGGGAATCCGCTCTTTCGGCGGGAGTTTGTACTTGGCGTTGAACCGCAGGAAGGTCTTGACCGCGATGGTCACCTTGCCAGCCTGGAAATCGCCCATAAACTCCTTGGTGATGAAGGCACCCTTCGGCAGGCCACCGGAACCCCGGCCGCCGCACGTTTTGGCCTCGATCAGCTTCTTGCCGTTAATGTAGATGATGTGTCCGCCTCCGGCGCCGACGTGGTCTCCGTCATTGACGCGCAGCCGATAGCGATAGCCCGGCTTCATCGGCGGGATGGTAAACGTTCCGCGCAGGAGCAGGACCTCCTTGTCCCACAAGGTGTTCACTTTCGTGGCACCGTAACAGCCCGGCCCGACACACGTGTCCGAGCATCTTCCAATTGGGTGCTGGGGAATCTTACCTTCGTACTGGCCGAACGCGCCTCGGCCCTTCTTCCAGCCGGCCTTGGCGGGATCGAAGTCCATCGCGTACCAATTCTCCATACCCGTGGGCATGGTCACTTCGCGGTAGCGCGTGATAAGCTGGTCCCAAGTGACCTGCTCGGCGGGAATCGGGTCGAAGGTATGGTACGACCACTCCGCCTGGCGGATGTCCGCGAACATGTGCCAGTCGTAGTCGCTCACGCCGGCTTTGCGGTACAAGGCCGTCAACTGATCGATCGAATCGCCTCTGCCGCCGGGGCGACTAGATTGCACTGTACAGGCCGCCAGAGGCAGCAGCCTGACGCGGTTCTTACCGACGAACTCGGGAATCAACTCGCCCATAATGATCGGCTTGATCGCATTCTTCACCTTCGGGCCGAACCGGTTGGGATCCGCGCTCAGGTAAAACTCCTTATGGGGCAGGATTTGTCCGGGGAAGCGTCTGCCCGCAACGTCGTAGAGTCTGTCGAATCCGCCGGGCACCTGGGAAAGCACCCTAGCCACGAGTTCCAGATTCGCCTCTAATCCCTGTTTTACCAGTGCTTCGGTCTTCGCGCCCTTTTTGAGATCGGGGTAGACGGTGTAGGTATCTCCGAACGTCCTGGCCGCGATCTTCTGAACCTTCGGGCCGGCGATCCGCAGGTTACTCATGACCTGGGGGAGATACTGGAGGGTGTTGTAGTTCTGGTTGTGAGCGATCACCTCGCCGAGCAGGGGAATTATCTTCCGATAGCATCGCTCGTCGCCCGCTACCGAGGACAGGGCGGCAATGGCGGAGTTTTGAAGCCACCAATCATCGTGCCTCAGCCACGACAGGATGACATCGACATGCGGGACTATCTGCTCTGTCCTGGCCAAGCCGAGGACTTCCAGGGCCCCATCGACGACCCACCAGGATTCCTTGGAATCGCTGACGATTTTGATCAGCGCCTCGGCCAGATCGTCGGGCAATTCCCTCGTCGGCAAGGACCGACTGCCGCGATACGCGACGGCAATAGCGTCCACGCCGGCCCGGCGGACGCGAGGATCGGCAGACTTAAGCATTGGGATCATCACGGCAGTATCGACAGGCTTCCGTGCGACGGGTCCGCCGAGATAGGTGACCTTGACCCCGGCGAGTCTGCATGCGGCCTGCCTGCGAATGCCGTAGTCCTGGTGGTGGAGGTAAGACCGCAACATCTGGTCGTTGACGTCTTCAGCGTCCAGCCGCGCGATAATCTGCTTGGCAGAATCGCCGGCAAGAGTCTCCTGATCAATCACCGGGGCCCTGCCGTTTTTGTCCTTCGCCGCCTCCAGCGACAGAAAAGCATCATCGGCCTCCGTACCCCAGATTCGCTCGGGCAGCTTGTACTTCTTCGAGAACTTCGACGGCGGCGCGCCGGTTATCCGCAGGGTCTTGCGGGGCATGGTGTAGGCCAGAGCGTACCCGTTACCCCATTTCGTGTCGTCATATCCCCCTCCGCCGAGAATGGCGAACGAGCCGTCCCAGCGACGGGACAGGTCATAATGCCACTGCCGGTTATCCATGAACTCGCGGTATTTCGTGGGCTTCTTGTCGTACAACAAACCCATCGCCGCGCTGCGCCAGATTTCACCGACACCGCCGCCGGTGTGCCCGTGGAGCATGAACGAGGTGGTGTAAAAACTCTTGACGGCACTGACGTCGCGGGCCTGGGCGTAAAGCGAGTTCTCGCCGTCCGGCGTCAGCGAAGCCGCCGCGGCCATCAGGAAGGCCAGGTTGCCCGTCTTGCCGTTATCGACAAAGCCCGTTTCCGGCCTGTGATCGCCGTAGGGGTTGTTGCCTCGGCCCGCAAAGCGGTAGAAATGCTCGATGGCTCCCAGAAGAACGCGGTCCCGAACCTTGACGCCACACTCCTTGGCCAGCACGACGAAAGTGGCACACGAGGTGCCGCCGGCGTTGAGATGCCCGCCACCCATGTACCGGAAATTGCCGTACCCCCTGCAGGACCACCCGCCGAGATAGTAATGGTCCTCGGCACCGTCCACCGAACGCTGGATGGCCGGGAGAACAGACTTGTCGCCCGTACGCAGGTAATACTCACACAGCGGAATGCCTCCGTAGCCCAGATACCAGGATGCGTGGTTGGACAAGCATTTGACCCCTCTGGCCCACTTGCGCACGACCTCCAGGTCCTTGTCTTCACCGGTGGAAAGCAGGAACAGCATGCCGATGTTGCGAATCGCGCCGCGGCCGTTACCGCCCTTGGCCACATAGTCAGCGAAGTTGCGGACGATCTTATCGGACTTCGGGCAGTTCAACGGCCAGGTCTTGCTGTAAGCGCCCAGAACGGGAATCTCGACGACCACTTCGACGGCCTGGGCGTCTGGAGCGTCCTTTATCATGAATTTGAGGACGCCGTCGGCAGCCTCGGCGTCGGCGATGATCCGACCCAATTGAATGCGAGGATCAATATCCTTGAGCTTCTGGCCGTTTATCGACTCGATAATCTGGCCCGCCTTGAGCTTGCCGGTCGCCGCGGCGGGAGAGCCTTCCTCGATGTTATGTATCTTCATTCCAAAGGCAGGCTGAACCAGGTCGATCCCCATGCCAACAGGTCCGAAACGAGCGATAGTCTGGAGCGATTTCGTATCACTTGGACGGGTGGAAAACACTGCCTGGCCCTTGTAAAAAGAGCCTCCATTCGCCACGGCGGTTACGCCGGCAAGCATAGCGACAAAAAGGATCAATCTTGGCATTCTCATTCAGCAAGCTCCTACGACTGACTGCGATTCTGTAATTCTGATCTGCCCAATTCGGCAAACGAGCATTTCTTGGAGGAGCCTTTCGAGGAGTCCATGGGCTACCTCGATCATTCACCGGTCCGGCCGAGACCGTCCGGGCCTGCGCGCAAACTCCTCGCCCTGCCAATCAAACAATCGACCTCCGCGCGGGTTTCCCATAAACTGACGGCCTATTGAAGGCCGCCAATAAGAACCTTCCTGTCGGCGCAGGTCGGATCCGAAACATATCCAAAGAGCTAACGATAACGAAAGTCCTGGCAGGGATAATCGAGACGTTTCAGGGCGCGGCCCGCCCACGCGACCGAACGCACAATCGCATACTGCACATAGCCCAGTGTCTCACGATCCTTGGAGGGAGGTTTTTTTGAAGGCGACTATTTGGTTGGCTTGGCTGGGTTCCACTTCCAATGCAGAATCTCCGGCATGTCCACACCGTGTTTGTTGATGTACTGCTTGTGCTCGACAAGTTTGTCCCGGACCGCTTGTTTCAGAGCGGCCCCATCGGCACCCACTTGTGGCACGCGATCGATAACGTCCTGCACCAGATGGAACCGATCGAGATCGTTCAAGACCGTCATATCGAAGGTGGTCGTAATCGTGCCTTCTTCCTTGTAACCTCGAACGTGCAGATGTTTGTGGTTGGTACGCCGGTACGTCAGTCGATGGATCAACCACGGGTATCCGTGGAAGGCAAAAATGATCGGTTTGTCTTTCGTGAAGAGTGCGTCGAACTCATCGTCGCTCAATCCGTGCGGGTGTTCTGTATTGGGTTCCAGCTTCATGAGATCGACAACATTGATCACTCGAAGTTTTAGATCGGGCAGATGGTCTCGAAGGATGGATACGGCGGCCAGGACTTCCTGCGTGGGCACGTCGCCGCAACAGGCCATCACGACGTTCGGTTCCTCGCCCTGGTCGCTACTCGCCCATTGCCAGACACCGATCCCTTGTGTGCAATGTTTGACCGCGGCATCCATCGTCAGCCACTGCGGTGCGGGGTACTTTCCCGCGATCACGACATTGACGTAATCCCGGCTGCGCAAACAGTGGTCCCAAACTGATAGCAGGCAGTTCGCATCCGGCGGCAGGTACACGCGCACAATCTCGGCCTTCTTGTTGACGACATGATCAATGAAGCCGGGGTCCTGATGCGTAAACCCGTTGTGAGCCTGCTGCCAGACGTGGGACGCAAGCAGGTAGTTCAACGACGCGATTTTGCGCCTCCATGGCAAGTCGCGTGTGACCTTCAGCCACTTTGCGTGCTGGTTGAACATCGAATCGACAATATGGATGAAAGCCTCATAACTATTGAACAGCCCGTGCCGGCCCGTGAGCAGATAACCTTCCAGCCAACCTTCGCACTGGTGCTCGCTAAGCATTTCCATGACCCGTCCATCGGGCGCGAGAAACTCATCGTTCCGTGTCGTCCGGGCTCCCCACTGTCGATTGGTTACTTCAAAAACCGCGTTCAGGCGATTGGAGAGCGTCTCGTCTGGGCCGAAGATCCGGAAGTTGCGCTGGTCCTGGTTGAGCTTGACCACGTCCCGCAGGAACACCCCCAACTCGTGGGTGTCGGCGACTTGAACGGTGCCTGGCGAGGGCACATCCACCGCGTAGTCGCGAAAGTCCGGCATGTGGAGGTCGCGCAGCAGCAGCCCGCCATTTGCGTGAGGATTGGCGCCCATCCGCCGCACACCTTTGGGCGCCAGCTCGGCCAATTCGGGCATGAGCCGGCCACGTTCATCAAAGAGTTCTTCCGGCCTGTAGCTTCTCATCCACTTTTCAAGCATTCTGAGATGTTCTGGGTTCTTGGCGGGATTGGATAGCGGCACTTGGTGCGATCGAAAGGTGCCCTCGACAGGCAGGCCATCGACTACCTTTGGGCCGGTCCATCCCTTGGGTGTCTTGAGGACGATCATCGGCCAGCGCGGCCGCGCGTCGATACCTCGGTCGCGTGCGTCGCTCTGTATCCGCTTGATCTGGTCTACCGCTTTATCCAACGCGGCAGCCATGGCCTGATGCATTGTATCGGGTTGGTGACCTTCGACGAAGATGGGCGTCCAGCCGTAGCCCCGGAACAATTGCTCCAGTTCTTCATGCTCGATGCGGGCGAAGATGGTCGGGTTAGCGATCTTGTAGCCATTAAGGTGAAGGATTGGCAGCACGACTCCATCGGTGACCGTGTTCAGGAACTTGTTGGAATGCCAGGCCGTCGCCAACGGGCCGGTTTCGGCCTCGCCATCGCCAATGACACAAGCGACGACCAGATCCGGGTTGTCGAACGCGGCCCCGAAGGCATGGCTGAGCGAGTACCCGAGTTCTCCACCCTCGTGAATCGAACCTGGGCACTCCGGTGAGACATGGCTGGGAATACCCCCTGGGAACGAGAACTGCGTGAACAGTTTCTTGAGCCCGGCTTCATCCTGACTGATGTTCGGATAGACCTCGCTGTAAGTGCCTTCAAGGTACGTATTGGCCACCAGCGCCGGGCCGCCATGTCCGGGACCGGAAATGTAGATCATGTTCAGGTCATACTTCTTAATGACCCTGTTCAAATGTGTGTAAATGAAGTTCTGCCCCGGCGTCGTGCCCCAGTGCCCCAGCAGCGTGGGCTTGACGTGTTCAAGCGTCAAGGGGTCTTTCAGCAGTGGATTGTCATAAAGATATATTTGGCAGACCGACAGGTAGTTACCGGCGCGCCAATAGGCGTCCATTTTCCCCAGCATTTCCTGAGAGAGCGGATCGGTCGCGGCTGACTGTACGCTGCCAACTTCAGCTCCGGGAGTTCCGGGATGCCGCTTGGACGCTTGAGTGTTGGAATCTTCTTGATTGCCCATAGGATGCTCCGTTTTGAAGCCTTGCCTGCTGCTGTCCGCGTTGTCAGGGAACACGCTTCCCAAAGAGACTCTTCATCAATTGTAGCGTGAGACATACCAGACCGCGAAAAGCGCACTGAGATTAAGTTCTTTCTACTGTGGATACGCCTGGAACATGAATCCGTGAAAGTCCGCACCTGTGTACATCCAGAGTTGGACATGGTTGCGGTGCGTATTGAGTCTCCTGCCTTTGCCCGTGGCGACTTGAAGGTTTCTCTGCTGGTTGACTACCCGACTCTCGACCATGGCAAAACGGGAGAACCGGCCGGGAATAAAGTTTCCGTAACACTTCACCCATCTGCAACGATTGCTTCGGGCATCGCCGGTAGTGTGCCG
>CAZMBZ010000217.1:0-9169 GCA_964564285.1 uncultured Planctomycetaceae bacterium
CGTACTGCTTGATGTAGTACCGGTCCGTCCGCCCGTACGCCACCCAGTCGAGGTGTTTTATATCGTCGCCGGCGGTGTACTCGCGATGCTCGGCGAACTCGACCGAAAAGCCCTTGTGCGGACTTCGATGCAGACCGGAGATGAACCCCTCGACCGCCTGGCGGGCCAGGAGGTTGAGATTCCGCAGCTTGGCGATACGTTCGGGCTCGAAATAACGATAAGAAGATTTGGGCATTTACCTATTCATCCGTCCGACCCAGAATAGCCAGCACCATGTCGCCGAATTTCTTGACCCGCCTGCAAGCCAAACCGGCGAGCTCCAAGCCTTCGACACCGCCTTCCGGCAAGGCTGCGTCGTCCGGCATTCTGAGTACAACCACGCCGTCGCTGGCTAAGTGCGCCGCAAGCGGGCCGAATAAAGTCCGCTCCGCCGTGGGCCAATCCCATTTTCGCAGGTCGGCATAGGGCGGGTCAACAAATGCGAGGTCAATCTTTTCGCCCAATTCGCCAAGCCGCCGCTCCAGGCCGCGCGTCGCGTCGCCCGCCCAGACCGTGCAGGCATCGCCCGCGCCCATCGCCTCGATGTTCCGCCGGAGTCGGTCCAGCACGCGACGGTCCATCTCGGCAAAGGCAATGCGACGCGCCCCGCGCGACAGGGCTTCGAGACCTATCGACCCGGTTCCGCAGTAAAGGTCCACCACGACAGCATCGCCCATCCAGTCCGCCAGAGTGTCGAACAGCGACTTCTTCGCCATGCCGGTTATCGGCCTGGTGACGCTGCCGGCCGGGGGGCTCAGCAACACCCGCCCCTTATGCAAACCAGCCTGGATGCGCATTATCCTAAACCTCCTGCAACAAGTGCCATCGGACCGCAGGCGACATACTAACCGATCCGCCCCGCCGTGCGTAGCCCCTGCGCGAGGGCGTTGACGACATCATCAACTGAGACTATCCTTTAGCGGTACTTTCACAGGAGATGCCCCATGCCGGAAGCAGTCGGCGGAATGTTGGTTTTCGTGCTCTTGGCCATGATCGTGGGCTTCCTTTGGTGGTGGCATTTCACTCGTTCGCGGAACATGGTCGAGCAGTGGGCCCGCAGCAACGGCCTGGAACTGATCGGAGCCGAGCGGCGTTTTTTGCGCCGCGGCACGTACTGGTGGCGAACCGGCAAGGGCCAGGAAGTTTTCCACATCACCGTCCGCGATAGCTCGGGGCAGGTGCGGCGCGGCTACGTCCGCGTGGGCGGCTGGTTCCTGGGCCTGCTGAGCGATCAAATCGACGTCGAGTGGGACTGATCGGGCCGTTCTGAAGGACTTGGAGAAAGCGATGTCCCACGACAGGTCGACCATTGCTGCACAACTCGTGCTCGGGGCTGTTGTGGTCATTGCGGTCGCCTGTATAGCCTTGGTCATCAGACACAACAACCGTGTTGCACGAGGAATCTTGGCCAGTTGGGCTCAGGCAAACGGCTACCAGTTCATTTCGCTTAAGACAAGGTGGTTCTGCCTCGGACCGTTCTGGTGGCGAAGCGTCAACGGAGTCGTGTTCCAAGGGGTCGTGCTGACGGCAGCCGGCGAGCGGCGGGCCGGACACTTTCGCGTGGGCACGGTTTTCCTAGGCATCATGATCGGCCGGGGCGACGTCGAGTGGGATAAGTAATAGACAACGCCACAAACCGGCATTTGACGGGTTCCAGTCATAGCAAATAGAATAGAGCTTTCCATACGAGGAATTGACATGACATCGAATATGACAGCCGTTATCGCGGCGCTGACGTTGGTTCTGTTTATCCCGGCCGGGCTGGCCGGGGCGGATACCGTGCTTGTCGAGGCCGAGGCGTTCGCCGATACCGGCGGCTGGGTCGTCGATCAGCAGTTCATGGATGAGATGGGCTCGCCGTTCCTGCTGGCTCACGGCCTGGGCGAGCCGGTCAGGGATGCGACAACGACCGTCGCGTTTCCCAAGGCGGGCGAATACCGCGTGTGGGTTCGCACGCGGGACTGGGTGTGGATGTCCAAGGCGCCCGGCACGGCGGGTCTGTTCAAGCTGATCGTGGATGGCAAAGCGCTGGAGACGACGTTCGGCACGAAGGGCAAGGACTGGCACTGGCAGGATGGCGGGGTTGTGAAGATCGACAAGAAGCAGGTCGCCGTCGCCCTGAAGGACCTGACCGGCTTCGAGGGCCGATGCGACGCGGTGTGCTTTTCCAGCGATGCAGGCTTCGCCCCGCCGGCTGACGTTGCGGCCATGGGCGCCTGGCGACGGAAGCTGCTGGGCCTGGGCGACAAGCCGGCAGACGGCGGCGAATACGACCTTGTCGTCGTAGGCGGCGGAATCGCCGGCACGGCTGCGGCACTTTCGGCGGCGCGCCTGGGCGTCAAGGTAGCGCTTGTCCAGGACAGGCCCGTCCTTGGGGGCAACAACAGCTCGGAGGTCCGAGTCTGGCTGAACGGTCATACTAACTTCGAGCCCTACCCGCGGATCGGCGACGTCATCCGCGAGCTCGACCACAAGGTCCGAGCCCATTACGGCCCGTCCAACACGGCCAAGATCTACGAGGACCAGCGCAGGATAGAACTCGTCCGCGCGGAAAAGAATATCACCCTCATGCTCGGCTGGCGCGGCAACGGAGTCGAGATGGCCGGCGGCAAGATCGCAGCCGTGATCGCACAGGACGTCGCCACCGCCAAGCGCCGCCGCCTGGCCTGCAAGTTCGTGGCTGACTGCACGGGCCACGGGGTAATAGGTGCCCTTGCCAAGGCTGAGTTCCAGATGACCGACAAGGGCCACATGGGCCGCAGCAATCTCTGGAGCGTCGACGACGCCGGCAAGGCCTCTCCCTTCCCGAAGTGCCCGTGGGCGGTGGATATGTCGGACAAACCCTTCCCAGGCCGGGCCGCAAAGGGCAAAACTGCCTCCGCCACACCGCGCAGCCTCGGCGTATGGTTCTGGGAAAGCGGTTTCGACCTCGACCCGATCACCAAAGGCGAGCACATCCGCGACCAGAACTTCCGTGCGATGTACGGCGCGTGGGACACGCTCAAGAACGTCGATAAGCTCTACCCGAGTTTCAAGATCAAGTGGGCCGCGTACATCGCCGGGCCCCGCGAGAGCCGCCGGCTGATCGGCGACGTCCTGCTCACCAAGGAGGACGTGATGTCCAACAAGCAGTGGCCCGACGCGTGCGTGCCCTGCACCTGGTCCATCGATCTCCACCTGCCGAATGTCCGCTACGTGAAGGGCTTCGAGGGCGAGGCGTTCATCTCCACGGCCCACCACAACCGCTTCAAGGGTCCGTACTGGATTCCCTACCGCTGCCTGTACTCCAAGAACGTCGGGAACCTCTTCATGGCCGGGCGGGACATCTCCGTTACGCACGAGGCGCTCGGCACGGTTCGAGTGATGCGAACAACGGGAATGATGGGCGAAGTCGTCGGCATGGCGGCGTCTGTTTGCAAGGACTACAACACCACCCCGCGCGGCGTCTACGCAGACTACCTCGCCCAACTCAAGGCACTGATGACAAAAGGCGTCGGCAAGCTGCCGCCAATTTCCAGAAAGCCCGCCGGGTCGGCAAAGGCGCCCGCCGGCAAGCCCGTTAAGCTCTCACCGCCCAAGTGGCTCGCCTCGGCAGGGACAAACGTCGCCCGCGCCGCGGCGCTGGCCGTATCCGGCAGCTACGCAAGCGGCAAGTATCCAGCCGACAACATTAACGATGGCAAGATCGACGTAACCACCAACGCAGGCCGATGGGTGAACGACGGCAAACTACCCGCCACAGTCACTTTCACCTGGGACGCCCCACGGACTGTCGCAGCCGCCCGCGTCGTCACCGGCTGGAACCACGGCCGAACCGTGGGCGACTGCATAGTGGATTTCGCCTTCCAGGTGCCCGACGGCACGGGCTGGAAGGATGTGCCAGGCGCAGCCGGGGCCGGCAACGACAAGATCGACTGGTCCGCAAAATTCGCCCCCATCACCGCAAGCAAGCTGCGGCTGGTCATCTCGGCGGCACCGGGCAACACGGCGCGAATCTACGAAGTGGAGCTCTACGAAAAATAGGGACGCAAACTGTTTTTCGATTACTGCATAACATTGCTAAGAATATGTCGATTTACGAAAAATAGTTTGCGTCCCTATTTTTCGCTTGTCCCCGTGGTTGCCGGGCTGGTACAAGCTTGTCATGCCTCGTACCGCAAGAATTGTGATTCCGGGTCGGCCGCACCATATCACGCAGCGTGGCAACCGGGGTGAGACGGTGTTCCATAACGATGACCAGCGTCGGCTTTATCTGCGCCTTCTTGAGCAATACGCGAATGAACGAGGCCTGGTGATTCGTGCGTATTGCTTAATGACCAACCATGTTCACCTGATAGCCGTCCCCTCCGATAAGGATTCGCTTGCCGCGACGCTGAGGCCAGTCCACCTACGTTATTCCCAAAAGCACAACTACGAAATGGGTGTCAAGGGCGTGCTGTGGCAGGGAAGGTTCTACTCGTGCCTGCTAGAGGGCGATCACTACTGGACGGCCGTGCGATATGTCGAGCGCAACCCGGTCAGAGCGGGCATGGTCAGCCGAGCGGAGGACTATCCGTGGTCGAGTGCGGGGCTGCGCTGTGGGCTAAGGCGCGACAGCCTTCTTCTGGAACCCGGTCCGCGGGATTGGCCTCAGTGGCTGTGGAACATGCCACGGCAGGAGCAACGTGCGCGGTGGTCGAAGTGGCTTGCATCGCCGGAGGACAAGGCAATGGTAGACATCATCAGGAACTGCACTCGCTCCGGCTGGCCCGCCGGCAACAAGGCTGATTTGGATCGGCTGGGAGAACAACTGGGTATTCGTCTCTTGCCTCCGCGCCGAGGTAGGCCCAAAAAGGAAAAATAGGGACGCAAACTCTTTTTAGCTATTCACCATACAATATTGCGAAGTTATGCAGACGTCAAAAAAGAGTTTGCGTCCCTATTTTTCCGACGGCCGCAGGGACAGCCGCGCTGGCGGGCTTCTGCGGCCCGTAGCCCAGGGCCTCCACGAGTTCGGCGTAGCCCTGGCGACTCAGGCGGGTGAGTTCGTGATGCATTCGCACCGCCAGCAGTCTCCGCGTGTAGATATCCTTGGACTCGATGGCGTCGTTCAATGCGCGGTTGATGCTCTCAGTCTCGCTGCCGGAGTTCTGGCCTTGCCACTGGTCCAGCAGTTCATGCAGCCCGTCGATATTGATATGCACCGCCAGACGGGCAATCCGCAGGTCCTCGGCCCCGGCGGCAGAGAGAAGCTCGGGGCGGTTTGCCTTGCAGAACTTCGCCAGCGTCTCAAGCCTCGGCCTCGCCTGGCGGACGAAGCCTTCGGCTTGCTGGAAGTCGCGCCGGTTCCGCCCTTCGGCGCGCAGGTCTTCGATCACATCGTAGCCAAGCAGGCCGTCACAGTAGTCCGGGTCGAATCGCATACGCAGTATCGTCGCCACGGCGAAGCTGCCGTACAGCATGTGGTCCAGCACGCAGCGGGCGGTGGCGAGGTCGGGGCCGAATACCCGCCTTATGTTCCGTCGGCGGTAGCGGAGCAGTTCCTCCCGGGAGCCGGGCATCCTGCTGAGCCACTCGCCGTCTTCCGTGCCGGGCCAAAGCAGCATCTGCGAGTTGAACAGGTCGGTTTCGTAGGTACGATTCAGCTTCTGGACGTCGGTGGCGGTCACGATGGATACCATCCGGGTAACGACCGCGAACCAGAAACGCTGGGCCGTGCGGCGCGGGTTCATAAGCATCGCCGCATTCAGCCCGGTCAGGCCGACCTCACTCCGGGCGGTCATAAGCGTGGAATTGCCGTCGAACTGCTCGATGAGCTTGGAATCGCTGCGATCGAAGTACGCCCCGTCGCGCCAATCTTCGAAGAAACGCAAGTCCAGCCCTACTCGGAACATCTGCTGGATCTGCGGCATGGGGTTGGCCAGGGCTTCCTTGGCGCGTACAAAGAAGCTCGCCTTCGCGCGAGCCAGGGCCTCGTTCTCGGTCTGCCCGTTGACCTGTGCTGCCGCCGATGGCTGATGGGATGCCATCCCCAGCCGGCACTCGTGCTGAAACAACCGGCGCCACAGCACGACCAGGTGCTCGTTGGTCTGACTCTTGCGGTAGTCCTCCATCAGATTCAGGCCGCTTGCCTGTGCGACCGTCAGCAGACGACTGGCGATCAAGCTCGGCACGACCTTCAACAGCACGCCGACAACCAGAGAAAGCCCGCCGATCACTAGCGGAAGCACAATCGCCTGCTGCACCGTGAAACCCGGCAGGCCGACACTCTTTGCCACGAGGCCCAGAACCGCGATGCCCGACGTCAAGAGCGTATAGCGCAGCGACCGACGATAGACCAGGTTGCCGATCGTGTAGAGAATATCCAGCGGAGCGATCATGCGCCCGAGGTCACCGATCAGGGCCGTGGGTTTTCTGCGACGTTGGTTCATTAGCCTATGCCTGAAAGAAGGCCTACGACCTTCCCCTACAATTCTCCGTCGGCCTCGACGGCCAGGCGATCCATGTACTGGCGTTCGAGCGATATTCGTCGATCAAACGACAACCTGCTGATCTCGAAATTCAGGGCCTTTCTCGACTTAACCTGATAGGCCTGATGATCCAGCGAGTTGTAATACTTCAGCGTCTGTGCGTCGGTTCGGTCGCGGCTGGCGCTGTAGTGCAGGCACAACCAGACGCCATGCGCGCCGAAGTGGTCCAGCAGGTCCGCATCCTGAACGATCTTCGACGCCAGCCAGCATCGCCGGTTGTTCTTTCGCTGGTTGTGCTCGCGGACAATCCGCCCGACAGCCTCGATCTCCTCGCCGGTGAGTTCCTCAGCCAACAGGCGAGCGACAGCGTCTGCGCCGGAATGGTTGTGGGGTTCGCGACCCTTGCCGACATCGTGGAACAGTCCGCCCAGGAACAGCAGCTTCTCCGAAACCTCCATCATTTTGGATATCTGCTCTCGCAACCGAATCGCAAGACTACCCGTGCGCAGCCCATGATGGAAGGTGTAGCCTTTTTCTCGTGCCGCGTGGGCTTTCCGCCCCGCCATAGCCAAACGGGCTATCTGTATGCACTTGGCCCTGTTCATCGCCTTCCTCGCCGTCGCGGCTTTGTCCGCCCGGCCAAAAAAAAATCGCTATCGAGTTGGGGTTTCCCATGCAGGCGGGAATAATTACACAGGCAGATATGATAAGAGACACGGGACCGAGGTCAACTCCGTATCTGCCTTGGACGCCGAGGTCCTCCTTCTTCGGCAACTCGGTTTGCCGTAAGATCCTCCGCCTCGGCAATATATGGTTTGGCGCACTGGGACGGTGCGCACGGGCCGCGACAGTCCAAGACTCATCGGACGGCGCGGCCTCGTTTTTTGCGCCATCCGGGCCGCGTCGGTCTCTGCGCAAAAGAGTAGCCCCGGCGGCTGGGCGGGCGCCGGGGCTGGGCATTGGTGCTGGCATTGGGGGGGGCCAGCAAGGGGGCTCTCTTAGTACTGCTTTTCCGTCGCTGATGCTTTCGGTTGCTTCAATCAAAGCCTATGATACAATCGAATTGTAGCCAAATGCCCGGGCCGATTTTCCCGCAAAGACTGAAGGAAAAAACATGCGAACGTTCGCCTCAACTTGTCTGCTGGCGGCAATGCTGGTGCCGATGGGCTGCCAGCCCAAGTACACCCAGCCAGTTATCGAGCCCGAGGCACTGACACCCCAGCAGCAGAACTTCCAGCAACTCTGGCAAGCCAGCCGAAAGGTGCTGATAGGGTATCACTTCCACATCGACCGCCAGGACCCCCGGGCCGGCGTTATGACGACCTGGCCAATGACGGGCAAACAAATCTTCGAACTCTGGCGAAAAGACGCCGCACGGGCCAGCGACTCCGGCGAAAGCACCCTCCAGACAATCTACCGCGCCGCAAAAGTGAACATCCGCAAAAAGACCGAAGGCCAGGGCTACGAGCCCATAGTCGAAGTGTTCGTCAGCCGGTCCGACAAACCCATCGACAGCATCGCCAGCACCTCCGATGCTTACGATATGTTCACCAAACGCAGCAAGAGACGCAAACTTACCGGCGCCCAGGAGGCCAGCCAACTGGTCGACCTCGGAAACGACCGGGCCCTGGAAGCCAAACTCACGGCCGACATTCTCAAAAAAGCCGGACTGGACGCCGCAGGAAAATAACGCAGCCAGTCGAGAATCCACGCACCGCCAACGCCCGGGCCTTCCTTCCGCTGGGGGCTTCTGATATTCTTGTCAGCATGGCCGGCAAGGAAATCTATCCCGTTTACGTGCTTCACGGCGATGACGCCTTCCTGCGAGACCACCATCGCAAGGAGATAGTCGATCGCGTCGTCGACGGGGCGGACCCGCAGCTTTGCGTTACGACTCTGGACAACTCGGTAGAACTTTCCGACGTGCTCGACGAGCTGCGAACAGTGCCCTTCCTGGCACCCCACCGGTTGGTGATCCTCCGGGATGCCGACGCCTTCGTAAAAACCCACCGAACGTCGATGGAGAAGTTTTTCGAAAAACCGCCAGCCTCAGCCTCGCTGGTGCTGATCGTCGCATCCTGGCCTTCCAATACAAAGCTGGCAAAGCGCGTGGCCAAGATCGGCAAGGTGCTCGAATGCTCCGTGCCCGATAAAGGCAACCTGGCCCAGTGGCTGACCAAGTCGGCCGCCAAACGCGGGAAGAAGATCGCCCGCGATGCGGCAGAGTTGCTGGGCCAGTGGATCGGGCGAGACCTGGCCGCACTTGACGGGGAAATCGAGAAGCTCAGCCTGTATGTCGGCGAATGCGAGCAGATCACCGCCGAGGACGTATCGAAGCTGGTCACCGCCTCGGCAGGCCCGGCGGCGTTCGACCTCACCAACGCCATCACAAAAGGCGATGCGACCTGGGCGCTCAAGACGCTCGGCGGTATGCTCCGAACGCGAGGCGACGAGTTCAAGACACTCGGCCTGATCGCATGGCACCTCCGCCGGGCCCTTACCGCCAAGGAACAACTCGCCGCCGGAGTCAACCCGCGCCAGGCGCTACCCCGCATGCCCTACGCCCAGCAAAACGCCTTCGCGGAGATGCTCAAACGCCGCCCTCTACGAGCCTTCCACGACGACTTCAGAAAACTCATCCGAGCCGACCTCGCCATGAAATCCGGCACCGAACCGACGGC
>CAZMBZ010000218.1:0-9164 GCA_964564285.1 uncultured Planctomycetaceae bacterium
CAGTGCAGAGTATCTCACAAAAATGAAGGAATACGCCGACTACGCCAGGAGCAAGGGCATCGAGATCGGCGGCTACTCGCTGCTGGCCAGCCGGAGGGTCGGGGGCGGGAACGACGTCGTCAGTCCACCGGGCGAGAAGCCGACTTTCGGCAATTGTCCAGCCCTGACATCCACGTGGGGCCAGAACTACTTCCGCAAACTGTATCAGTTCTACACCAAAACCGGCTTTGCCTTGCTCGAACATGACGGGTCCTACCCGGGCGATGTGGATGTCACGGCGCGCCCGCCGCTTCAGAAGGGCACCGACGACTCGCAGTGGGTGCAGTGGCGGATCATCACCGATTTCTACAAGTGGTGCCGAGCCAACGGCGTGTACCTGAACGTGCCGGACTATTACTACCTGTCTGGATCGAACAAGTGCGTCATGGGCTACCGCGAGACCAACTGGTCGCTGCCGCGCGCCCAACAGGTGATCCACACACGGCAGAATATCTACGATGGCACCTGGACCAAGACGCCATCCATGGGTTGGATGTTCGTGCCACTGACGCAGTACCAGGGCGGCGGCGCGGCCGCGACCATCGAGCCGCTCGATAAGCACCTTGACCATTACGAGCGGATGCTTACAAGCAACCTGGCTATGGGCGTGCAGGCCTGCTATCGCGGTCCCCGGCTGTACGACACCGATCGCACTAAGGCCCTGGTGACCAAGTGGGTGGCGTGGTTCAAGAAGTACCGCGAGGTCCTCGAAAGCGATATGATTCACGGTCGGCGGGCCGACGGTCGGGATCTCGACTGGATGCTCCACGTCAATCCCACCGGCAAGCACAAGGGCATGTTGGTCGTGTTCAACCCGCTCAAACGCTCCGTCAGCAAAACGATTCGCGTCAACCTCTACTACACCGGATTGACCGATAAAGCGAAGATCGCGGAACAAGATCGCGACCCCAGGACCCATAGCCTGGCCCGGGACTACACGGTGGATGTCCCTGTCAAGATCGGCCCGGAGGGCTTCGCCTGGTTTGTGATTGAGTAGTGTTTCAGGCAGGCCGGCGATTCACGGCCGACAGTGTCTTCAACCGTTCTTCGGCGGTTTGGGCGGTGGTGGGGAGTTCTTGTCCTCGCCCAGCATGGCCTTGCGGCGGAGGATGTGGTGGTAGTGCTGGACGAAGCGGTGGGACTCGTCGCGGACGGATTGCAGCAGGCGAAGGGCAGTGTCGTTGCGCGGCAGGCGGATCGCTCCAGGCCGGCCGTGAACGTAGAGTTCCTCGTTCTTCTTGGCGAGGCTGAGCAGTACCGGCGGGCGAAATTCGAGTTCCTCGAACGCGTTCCACGCCGACGATAGCTGGCCCTTGCCGCCGTCGATGAGTATCACGTCCGGGAACAACTCTTTGTCCATCCCCGCGTGCCTGTATCGCCGCCATACCACCTCGCGGATGGATGCGAAGTCATCGTTGCCCGCGACGGTGCGGATTTTGTATCGCCGATAGCCGCTCTTGAATGCCTTGCCATCGATGAAACACACCAGCGCGCCGCACAACTCCCCGCCGGCGAGGTGGGCGATGTCGATGCCTTCGATTGTTCGCGGCGGGTTTGGCAGTTCGAGTATTTCCGCGAGGCGTGCCAGTCCATCGGTCGGATCGATATGGAACACCTCCGGCTGGAGGTGATCGTGAACCAGTCCGCGGCGCTGAAGGCTTTCCAGTGCCCGCAACTCGTCGCGCACGACCGCGGCCCGCTCGAATTGAAGCTTCTCAGCCGCGGCTTCCATACGTGCCTTGAGCTCCTTGCGTATCTGCGAGCCCTTGGATGAGAGGAACTGGCGGAAGTGGCGGATCTGTTCGGCGTAGTCTGCTTTGGACACCTTCGCGGAGCACGGCGCGGTGCATTGTTTGATGTTGTACAGGAGGCAGGGCCTGTAGTATTGCCTGGCATCCGGGTCGGCGGATATGTCGAGCTTGCACGTACGGAACTTGAAGACTCGCTGCATCAGCGGCAGGGCGGCGCGGAGGTCCGAGGCGGCGATAAATGGCCCGTAGAGCTTGGCGCCCTTTGGCTTTGGCTCGCGGGTGATCGACACTCGGGGGAAGTCCTCGTCGGTGGTTATCTGGAGATAGGGGAAGCTCTTGTCGTCTTTCTGGCGAGCGTTGAACGGCGGCTGAATGTCCTTTATCAGCCGGCTCTCGCGAAGCAGGGCATCGACCTCGCTTTCGCATTCGAGCACGTCGAGATCGGTGACCAGGTCGCGGATCAGCCGCTGGATTTCAGGCCCGCGCGTCGTCAGCAGTTCGGCGCCTGGTTGAAAGTAGCTGGCGACCCGGCTGCGAAGGCTCTTGGCCTTGCCGACGTATAGAACCCGCCCGGCGGCGTCCTTGAAGAGGTACACGCCCGGGGTGGCCGGCAACTGCGCGACCTTCTGGTGGATCGCATCCAGGATTGAAACTCGTTTCGCAGGCATCACCGACATTATACTCGATTACGCCTGGGCGAAGCGCACGCCGACGGCGAGGTGGCCTTGAGAAAGGAGCATCTGGCGGTCGACGCGAACGATCGTGCCGTCGATCGGCGTGTTGGACAGGCCCGCTAACTCCTGGAGGTCTATACTGCCCAGGGTCAGGCGGATGTCCTGGCCAGGTCGAACCGGCGCGGTCGCGGGCACGTACATAAGCAGGCCGTTCTTTGAGATGTCCGCGCACCTGGCGGGAAAATCTCGCTTCGAGGGTGCGTGGAGGAACCGGACACCAGTGGTGAGTTGATGGCGGGCGCTTATCCTGCGTTCTCTGAGCGGGTTGTCAATCACCTTTGGTATTCCTTGATGGCGTTGTGGGGTCTGAGTTGCCCACCGGGCCGACGACTGACTTGACTGGGGGGTATTGTAACGATTTGCCTGTCGAACTGCCAGCATGGATGCGTTATTCTACAGACCTTTAGGAGCGATACGGATGGGCAAACTCAGGCGAATCGGAATTCTGACCGGTGGCGGCGACTGTCCCGGCCTGAATGCGGTCATCCGCGCGGTGGCCAAATCGGCCTTGTTGGGCGGTCTGGAGGTCGTTGGCATCGAGGATGGGTATCTCGGGCTCATCGAGAACCGCATTCGACCGCTCGATTACGAGGATGTGAGCGGTATCCTGACTCGCGGCGGGACGATCCTCGGCTCGTGCAACAAGGCTAATCCTTCTTCTCACCTGGTGCTCAATGACGGCGAGTGGGTGAAAGAGGACGTCCGCGACCGCGCGATGGAGACCTTCATGCGCCATGAGCTTGACGCTGTTGTCGTCATCGGTGGCGATGGCACGATGAGCGGGGCCGCCGAACTTATCGAAAAGGGCCTGCCGATAGTCGGCGTGCCGAAAACCATCGATAACGACCTTTTTGCGACAGAAGTCACGTTCGGCCACGACACAGCCGTCAACACTGCCGCCGATGCGTTGGACAAGGTCCACACGACTGCGTCGAGCCATCACCGGGCTATGGTCGTCGAGATCATGGGCCGCTACGCTGGCTGGCTTGCGTTGCACGCGGGTGTCGCGGCCGGGGCGGATGTGATATTGATTCCAGAGATTCCCTTCGATATTGAACAGGTGGCCGACCAGTGCCGTCAAAGGCAGCGGCGCGGTAAGGGCTTCACCATCATCGCCGCCGGCGAGGGGGCCACGCCCAAGGGCGGTCAGCAGTTCGTCGATCGCATCGACAAGACCTCTCCAGACCCTATCCGCCTTGGCGGCGTCGGAAAGTACGTCTCCGACGAGATCCACAAGATCACAGGCCTCGACAGTCGCCACGTCGTCTTGGGCCACGTCCAGCGCGGCGGCACGCCTACTCCCTACGACCGAGTTTTGGCGACAAAGTTCGGCCATCACGCGTTCGGACTGTTGACTGCCGGGCGAATGAACCGATTGGTGGTAATGCAGGCAGGCCGGATCGATTCCGTGCCGATCATGGACGTTGCGAACAGGGTGCGCACCGTGCCGCTTGACAGTCCGCTTATCGCCGCTGCCAGGGCGGTCGGCACGAGCTTCGGCGATTTAACGTTTCCTGTGTAGGACCCGATGCGCAGTCCCGGGCCGCGACGAGCTGTGACGCGGGACTGTCCCGGCAGCAGTAGTGAGAAGTGTCTTCGTGAATCTCCTGACGTTACTAGTGACAACCTGCTGCATGACTGCCGGTGCGGTCCCCGCCCAGGTGGGGCGATCGGCAGGGCGTACAACCACAACCGCCGCGCCTTCGTTGCAGGACCGAGCCTCCGACCTCGCAGCCAGGTTTGAACGCGCCGGCAACGGCCTGGCTGGAATCGCCGTCGTGGATATGATCACCGGCCGGCAGGTGATGGCCGCCCGCGCCGATGAGCTGTTCATGCCCGCAAGCAACCAGAAGATCCTGACGAGCATTTTCGCTCTGGAGCGACTGGGTCCGGACTTCCGCTTCGCAACTGGCGCATTCATTCTCGACGGCAACGTTGTGATTTCCGGTGAGTTCGACCCGACCCTCGGCGACCCGATTATCGCCGCCAAGGCCGGGCGGGATATCTATGCCGAACTCGACAAATGGGCCGCGGCTGTGCGCGAAAACGCCGCTTTGGCAGGCGGGGCGGCAGCGTCAAGGGTCGTGCGGGATGTGCTGGTCGTCAGCCCGCGGAACTGGCCGGCGCGGCACCCGGACTGGAGAGTCGGCGATTACGACAAATGGTACTGTGCTCCCGTAGGCACGCTGAACTTCAACGACAACTGCATGGATGTGTCGTTTGCCGGCACCGGCGCGCAACTGACGCCCGTGCTAAGCCCCGCCGGACGGTTCTTCCGCATCGACAATCGCCTGACCATCGGACCGGGCAAGCGAAACATCTGGTCGCTGAGGTCCCTGGGCGACGAGCACACGTTCATTCTGTCCGGTTCGGCCGGCAGGGCCTCTGAAGAACCCATCAGCGCAGCCGTGAATAATCCCGACCTTCTGCTGGGCCGAACACTGGCCGACCGAATCGAGCGAGCGGGGGTTAAGGTCGCGGGCCAGGTTTGTCGGGTTTCGCCTGACGAGGTTGATTGGGCTCGCGCAAAACCAGTCGCCGCGACGCACACGCCGCTGTTCGTCGCTCTTCACCGTGCCAACAAACGCAGCCTCAATATGGTCGCCGAATGCCTGCTGCTGCGGGCGGGCGACGGATCCTGGCCGGGCTCGACCAAGATGATGGCACGGACGCTCACCGAGAGGTTTCGCCTGCCGTCGGGAAGCATTTCTCCCGTTGATGGCAGTGGCCTGAGCCGCGGGAACCATGTCACACCCGCCGCGATGGCCCGATTGCTCGCCGGCGCCGCCAGGCGAGACTACGCGATGGTCCTGTTCAGGAGTATGCCCGTAGCGGGTGTCGACGGCACGCTGAGCCGGCGTTTCGGCCGTTCCCCGTGCCGCGGGCGAGTCCTCGCAAAGACCGGCTATATCGCAGGCGTTTCGGCGCTGAGCGGCTATGTGCTGGACGACAGGATGCGAATCCGATACGCGTTTTCCGTACTGGGAAACCGCCTTCGCAAAGGCACGGCCCCCGCCAAGAACCTCCAGAAAACCATCTGCGAACTGCTGATGGAGAGCATTACGGCGCAAAACGCCCAAAACCCGCGAAGGTAATGTGACTGGATACTTGCCAGGAATACCGGGCGTCAATCGCCGCATTTACTGCCGACGACGAATACGCTGCGGATGGGCGCCAGCGACAGGTCGAACCGGGTCATTGGCTGTCCGTGATCCATCGCGGATGTGGATTCGAGCGGTTGGATTTTGCCCGTGTGTGGGTTCCACGTTTCCAGCTTGAGTTGTCCCCGCACTTGCAGCTCTGCCGATACGGTCAGGCCGCTGGCATTGGCGAAAAAGTACACCTCCGCATTGCCCACGGAGCGATGCAGATAGGCGAACTCGCGATTGCCGCCTTCATAGGCGTCCGGGATCTTCTTGACGTGGTCCTGAGTATAAGCCTTTCGGTAGTTGCGAGGGATATCCGTGGCGTTGGTGATGCTCACATCCCATGCGAGATCAAGGCCGTCCAGCGTTTGTTGGAGCGTCGTCTCGTTTGGATCCGGCAGGAACACACCCTTGCCGCTGGGGCCGAACATCTCCCTCGCCAGTCGTTGCACCTCCGCATCGCCTCCGAATTCCGCGGACTTCTCGGGCAGGCAGGTCGTTGCGATCACCTTCCCGCCGCCGTTCAGGAAATCGCGAATCTTCTTGAGGTTGGAAACTCGAATGGTGCGACACGCGGGAAGGATTACGACTCGATACCGTTCCCAATTCACGCGGTTATCGAGCACCAGTTCATTCTTGTCCACACGGCATCGCTGGTCGAGAACTTCCGGGTGGAGAAACGTGAAATCCCTTCGTATCTCGCCAGTGAGTAGCCGGGAAATGTCATAGTAATCCGACCCAGGAACGGGATCCTTGCCGTGCGTCATTGGCAGCAGACCGACATGATATCGGGCCGCCAGGTCGTCGATCGGATAGAGCACGCCGATGTCGGCCACGTGTCGCCCGGCGCGCAGCAGCGATTCACAACGCCCAGCCCATCGGTTGTAGCGGGGCAGTTCGGGGCCGATCTTGGGATTTCTCCACGAGATCTCGGGCACGATCCGCATCTTGGCGGGGTCCCACCACGTGCCGTGCGGCAGGAGGTAGTTGATCCCGCGGGCGTAGACCTCCATGCCGGCGCGGTAGAGCATCTTCCCGTCGTTGGGCATCTTCTGGTGGAAGTTGCCGTATATTTCGCAGACTAGCAACGGTCGGTCGAAGTTGTACGCGGCGGATGCGGGGACCTTGAACCCGTCGATTCCGTGGCCCCAGTAATGAATGTAGTCCGTCAGCGGCGTCCCCTGATACTTGTAGAACAAAATGGAGTCGCCGGATGTCTGCAACGGGTTGGCGCGATATGCGCCGGCGGGGTGCCCGGAGCAAGTCATTCCGCGCCGGTTGCACCAGGCCTGCACGGCACGCGGATAGCCGGCTGCGAACATCTCGTTGCGCAGACCGTAGAGGCTGGCGCGAGCGGCCTCCGTGTCGCGGCCGATATCTTCCCACAACGCGGGATATAACGCCTCGGGCGAACGACCGTAACGCGACTGGAATGCGTCATTGTATTTGGGCGTCCACAGCAGGCAGTCCGGGGCGTGATACGTCGCGAGGTCGTCGAAGAACGTCATGCGAATGGTCGAGCCGAAGTGCTTGGGGAACTTCCGCGCGAAACGCTCGTAGGTCAGGCTAATGAACTTCTCCATCGCCTGCGGATCCAGGCAGTCCACGAATCGCCTGCCGGGTCGATTTTCCGGGGCGGTGGCGCAGACGTAAGCCTGTAGTTCCCAGCGACCCGCCGGTGAAGTCCAGCGGATTACCGCCGTATCTTCCGTCGGAGTCTTCTGCTGCGCCGCCGACTGGGAGAACTTTGCGTCCGTCGTCACCACCCGCCACTCTCCGGTGTCGAGGCTCTTCGCCACGACGCTCATCAACTTCCCCGGGGGTACCGGCAGGACCGCCTCGCCGGGGCCTTGAACAGTCGCCGTCCGGCGCGCCAGGTATTTCATCAGGTCGTCTGGATACTGCTTGGCCATCTGATTTCCGGCCGTGCCCGATGGGAAATCACAGTCGTCGTAGAACACGACCTTCATTCCAAGCTGCTTGGCGGTATCGAGAATACACCCGTACATCTCGAAGTATTCGTTGGTAAGATAGGCCGGCTCGGTTGGCGGCTTCATGCGGAACAGTGTAAGCGGTGCGACGCCGCCGAAGCCGTCCCGATCGCGAAGGGCGAGCAGTTGCGCGCGGATCTCATCCTTCGTTAATTTGCCGTTTAACCACCACAGGGTCGTGGTGCCTGAGCCTTTCGGCGGTTCCGGGAAATGCTTACGCAATGCATCGATAATCGGTCCCGGTACTCCTGCCGAATCGGTCGCGGCGGCGCATGATAAAACGCAACACAAAACGCCCGCCAGGATCGCTACATCAAGAACTTGAGACAGAGAGGCATTCGCCACGTTGTTATCGTCCTTATCTGCTCACTAGGGAATAGTGAACTGTTAGTAGCTGTCTCTACTCCCACACGATGTCGGCGGCGTCGAACACTGGCCCGTCCGTGCAGACCAGCTTGTAGACCCACCCCTGATCGTTGTCGGCCCGCATCTTGAAAACGCATGACTGGCACGTGCCCATGCCGCAACCCATGTGACGCTCGAGGGCGAGTTGGCAGTCGATATCGCGTTCGACGCACATCTGCCCGACGGCACGCATCATCGCCTCCGGGCCACACGAATACACCACCAACCTGCCGGCAGGGTCGTCCTGTGTGTCCAGCCAGTTGGCGAACGCTTCCGGGGCAAAGCCCTTCCAGCCGAGCGAGCCGTCATCGGTTGCGATGGCCGTCGCCACGCCGTGCGCGGCGAATTCCATCGCGCAGAGCGCCGGCTTGCCGAGCGGTGAGACCTCCGCCTGTCCGGTGAGCTTCAGGGGCAGCAGGTGTTCGCTGCGGACTCCGCAGAAGGCCTTTACCGATTTGCCGGCCGCGACGAGCGCCTCGGCCAGGTAGATCATCGGAGGAATGCCAACCCCGCCACCGATAAGGGCTGCGGTGGGTTTGTCGTCATGCACGGCGAACGAATTGCCCAACGGACCCAGCACGCTGAGCTCGGCCCCGTCGCGCAACTCCGCCAGCCAGCTCGTCCCGCCGCCGACTACGCGGTATATCAGCTCCAGCACCACCTCCCCGTCGGGAGTCTCTGACCGTCCGGCCAGGCTGAAAGGCCGGCGCAACAACGCCTCGGGCTTGGCCAGGTCGTCCTGCGTCAGCTTGGGCGGCGAGTCCGTAGGCCAGTCCACCTCGCGGGGAACCTGGTGAGGCTCCGGGCGGCGGCACTGAACCTGCACGAACTGTCCCGGCCTGGTGCTCGGAAAATGCCCAAAACCGAGTCGAAGGAGGTAGTGCTCCGCGCACAGCCGGTCGTTGCCCAGCACCATCGCCAGAAAAACACCTCGCTTCGTATTGTGCGATGTTGTGCCCATGATCTGCCCGCCGATTATATGCCCGTATTGGATTTCTCCAATGAAAAACGCCGACCTGGTGGCCGGCGTCCTTCGACGGAGAGGGCGGGATTCGAACCCGCGGTACGGTATAACCCGTACACCGGTTTAGCAAACCG
>CAZMBZ010000219.1:0-9142 GCA_964564285.1 uncultured Planctomycetaceae bacterium
GGCGACGACTTCGCCCTTGGGCAGGAAGACGCACTTGTCGCTGTCGGCGCGGAGGCGGATCCAGCGGTCCACGAATCGGCCGTTATCATTCCACGCCAGCGTCGCATCACGCTGCATTGCGTCCGGGGCCACGTGGCCCCACGGAAGCAGGCCGGACTTGATGAGCACCTGGAAGCCATTGCAGATTCCCAGCACCAACTTGCCGTCAGCGACGAACTGGTTGAGCGGCTCGGCCAGGCGGTGGATCATCTGGTTGGCGAGGATTTTCCCGGCTGCCACGTCGTCGCCGTAGCTGAATCCGCCCGGGATTACCAGGAACTGGTACTCAGCCAGTGCGGCGGGGTTTTCCATGATCCGAAACACATGGATGCGCTTGGCTTCGAAGCCGGCTTGCTCGAGCGCGAACTCGGACTCGCGGTCGCAATTGGTTCCGGCGGCTCTCAAGACCAGTGCCTTTGGTTTGGGCATTCTCATTATCCTTGTTGCATAGCAAAGGCCGCAGAGGGAGAAAACAGCAAAAGAAACGTCTTTAGATGGGGATTACATGGACCTGCCTACCGGCAGGCAGGTTAAAGGATTACATGGATAACCGCATAGTAGCTACTTAATCCGTGTAATCATGTAATCTTTGCAATCCCTGTCTGATGTTTCGTTTTCTTCTCTGCGTCCTCTGCGTGAACTCTTCTTTTCTTCTTCTTTCACCAATCAAACGTCTTCTGCCAGGCCGCCTTGGCGACGGTGGCGGGCAGGTCGATTGCCGGTCCTGCCTGGCCCTTGATTACGACTTGGCCGGTGTCGGTCACCTTGCCGATCTCGCCGAAGGGACAGTCCTTGACGATTTTCATGAAGGCGTCGTAATTGTCCGGCGAGACCTCAACGAGGAATCGCCCGGCCGACTCTGCGAAGAGCCTTGCCTGGTCGCCTACGGCGTTGTCGGTTGTCGGCACGGCGGCGAGGTCTAACTCGATACCGAGCCCGCCCGAGAATGCCATTTCCGCGGCAGCGACTGCCAGGCCACCTTCGCTGAGGTCGTGGCAGCTTCGCACGGCGCCGGCCTCGATTGCGGCCTGGAGAGCCCGCATGACTTTGAGGTTCGTCGCCAGATCTACCGGCGGCACGTCGTTGCCGGTTTGCACATCTTCGACAATCAGGTAATGGCTGCCGCCGAGTTGCGGGCCGGTCCGTCCGAGGAGCATGAGGAAGTTGCCCGCTTCCTTGGCGTCGGCGGTGATGCATCGCGCCACGTCGTCGATGACGCTTATTGCGGAGATAAGCAGCGTCGCTGGGATGGCGATGGTCCGGCCGTCGTCGGTCTGGAACTCGTTGTTGAGCGAGTCCTTGCCGGAGACGAACGGGGTTCCGTAGCTGGTGGCTGCGTCGCGGCAGCCTTTGGCGGACTGCACGAACGAGCCCATGCGGTCGGGCTTGTTGCAGTTGCCCCAGCAGAAGTTGTCGAGGATTGCCATGCGGTCGAGGTTCGCCCCGACGCTCACGGCATTTCGCAGGGACTCATCCACCGCGTGCAGGGCGCTCTGGTACGGGTCGAGGTCGCCTAGCCGCGGGTTCATGCCGCACGAGATCACCACGCCTTTTCGGCTGGACAGCACGGGGCGAATGACGGCTGCGTCGCCGGGTCCATCCTCGCCGATGCCAACGAGAGGTTTGATGGCGCTGCCGCCCTGGACCTCGTGGTCGTACTGGCGGATAATCCATTCCTTGCTGGCCACGTTGGGGGCCGAGAGAATCGCCAGCAGCGTTTCGTTGTAGCTGTCGCGGGCTTTCGGCAGGGGGCTGGGCTGCTCGACCTTTTCGTACACGGCCTCCTTGGTCGGGCGTGGACAACCTTCGTGGAGCAGTTCCATCTCCAGGTCGCCGACGAGCTGACCCTCGTAGAAGAGCCTCAGCATTCGCCCTTCCGTGCCGTAGGTGCCGATGACGGTCGCCTCGACGCCTTCGTCGCTGAATACCTTGAGGATCCGCTCGACGTTTTCCTGCGGCACGGCCAGGACCATCCGCTCCTGGGCCTCGGAGATCCATGTCTCGGCGTAGGTCAGGCCCGCGTACTTCAGCGGGATCCGGTCGATGTGGACCTCGGCGCCGGTGGTCTCGCCCATCTCGCCGACGGCGCTGGAAAGCCCGCCGGCCCCGCAGTCGGTGATGCACGAGTAGAGCCCGAGGTCGCGGGCCTGGACGAGCGTGTCGAGGGTCTTCTTTTCCGTGATCGCGTTGCCGATCTGCACGGCGTGCGAGAACTCCGTCTCGTGCTGGTGCGTCAACTCGCCGCTGCTGAACGTCGCCCCGTGGATGCCGTCGCGGCCGGTGCGCCCGCCGACACAGACGATCGCGTCGCCGACGTTTGGCTTGCGCTTGCGGCACTTGTCGATGGGCAGCATGCCGACCGTCCCGCAGTAGACCAGCGGGTTGCCCAGGTACTTCTCGTCGAAGTACACCGCGCCGTTGACTGTCGGAATGCCCATGCGGTTGCCGTAATCGCGAACGCCGCCGACCACGCCGCGCATTACGCGTTTCGGATGCAGCACGCCCTTGGGCACGGCATCGAGGGGCATGTCCGGCGGGCCGAAGCAGAAGATGTCCGTATTGGCGACGGGTTCGGCGCCCAGGCCGGTGCCCATCGGGTCGCGGATGACCCCGCCGATGCCCGTTGCGGCCCCGCCGTAGGGCTCGATGGCGGATGGGTGGTTGTGCGTCTCGACCTTGAAGCACACCGCGTGGTCGTCGTCGAACTCGATCACGCCGGCGTTGTCCTCGAAGACGTTCAGGCACCACGGCTTGTCCAGGTCCTTGGTGACCTTGAAGACGGTGGACTTGATGAGATTCTCGAACCGCTCGACCTCGTTGCCGGAATTGTCGCGCACGATAACGTCGCTTCGGAACGTCTTGTGGACGCAGTGTTCGGACCACGTCTGGGCGATCATTTCCAGCTCGACGTCCCGGGGCTCGCGGTCGATGCGGCGGAAATATTCCTGAATCGCCTTCATCTCCGTGACGTTGAGGAACATCTCGTTGTCGGCGGAGAGCTTGACGAGTGCCTCGTCGTTGAGGTCGCGGATCGGTACGTCGACGATCTTCAGTTCGTAGCCTCTGCCATGGACTTCCGGCGGGGTGTGAGCGGCGAAGTGGATGTCCTCGATGACCGGATTTGCCAGCAGTCGCCGGGCGATGGCCTCGCGGGTCGCCTCGTCAACGTTGCCGGCCAGCTCATATCGCCGACCCGTGCGAACGGACGAAATCGCCAGGCCCATATCACCAATGGCCTGCTCGGCAGATGCGGCCACCGGGTCCATAACACCGGGCTTGAGGTGGACTTCGATGACGCAAAGCCCCGTGTTCTCGCCGTCGCCGAGGCGGTACTGCTCTGTTACGGGATCGACCAGCAGGTCCTCAGCCACTTGGCGGGCCTGGTCGGCAGAGACATCTCCGGCCAGGAAAAACAGCCTCGCCGAGCAAACGCTTTCGACGCGGCCTGCCTCGATGCCAAGTTCGCGAATCTGCGACAGCACCCCTTCGGCATGCGGGTTGCCGAAGCCTTCTTTGGATCGGATATCTATGCGATGAATCATTGGTCTGGCTCTCGTCCTTGGTAGCCGCGTGGATTGTCAGCAATTGACGCTGGGCATTCTAACGACAGGAGGCGGGCGAGGCAATGGCTCAGCGAATTCCTGTTGCAGATCCGCGGCGCAAATCCCGGCCCAGGCCGCGCCGCGCCGCGAGACCGCGACTGCCATTGACTTTCGCCGCCCAAAGGGCGACAATTCCAAGTATGGCGGGCTTGCCGCAAGATGCGCTCGTAGCTCAACCGGACAGAGCGTCCCTTAGCAGTCCGTTTAGAAATGGATCTCGTCGCGAGAGCGAGAATGGATTTCGAGCATCAAGGAAGAAAACGCAGGTAATGCCTTAGCATTGCCGAGTATTTCTGACGCAGACGCGCAGGAATCCAGGCCGCTCGCAGCAGAGATAGCTTTCTAAACGGGCTGTTAGGGAAGGCCACCGGGTTGAATTCCTGTCGAACGTTGTGGCCGACACGTTCTATATTCGACTGGCCTGATCGATAGACTGGCATGCAGATTGCTCAGGGAGCAGATCCACGTGAAATGGCGGCTGGATAAAGGGCAAATCGAGGTCGTGGACGATGCCGTAGCTGAAGTCCTTCGGGGCAAGACTGCCGCCCAGCGAATCGAAATAGCTTTGGGGGCCAACCGGTTTGTTCGCCTGCGAATCGAGGGGCATCTCAGAACGCTTCATGAGGATTGGGACTCGGCGCGAATCCAGGCCGAGATCGCCAGGAGAATGCTCCTTGGATCAGATTGACCTCCTGAGACAACTGGTCGGCGTCCTGGATCGCCTGGACATTCCTTACATGGTGGTTGGTTCACTGGCCAGCGCAGCCTACGGTGAACCGCGGATGACTCAAGACATTGACGTCGTCGTTGATCTGAAGGAACTGCAAGTCCCTGGGTTGTGCCATGCGTTCTCATCCGACGAATTCTATGTCAGTGAGCCCGCAGCCTTGGAAGCCGTCCGGAGCAAGGGTCAGTTCAACATCATTCATCCAACCTCCGGCAACAAGATCGACCTGTTGATCGTGCCAACCAGCGCCTGGGGACAAGCCGAGATGTCGCGACGGCAGCGAATGCGAATCCTGCCGGACCTGGAAGGCTACTGCGCCAGGCCCGAGGACGTGATCTTGGGCAAAATGGAATACTACCGTGAAGGCGGTTCCGAGAAGCATCTGCGCGACATTACGGGGATCATGAAGGTCAGCGCTGACATGGTGGATCGCCAGTACGTCTCGCAATGGGCCCAACAAATGGGGCTGGCGGACATCTGGCTGGCAATCCTCCAGAGGCTCGAAGACCGGGCAAATCCGGGAACCTCGTAGCTTTGGAGCGTCTATATGGTCATGTGGAACACCATTACCCTAACTCGGCTGCGACTGGCGGGATCAATTGCCGTTCTCTTCGCGGCAGCAATAGTGCTGGCGGAGTTATCGCTCTTGTATGACCGTGCGGGTTGCCCCAGCGCATCTGATGCTACATGGGTTTTGCTGGTGACTCTTATGGCTTTCCCCGCTTTGGGAGCATGGGCCGTGATAACCGCCTGGAGGCCCAAGTCCATCTGGAGCCATGTCGTCTTCCTGCTCTTGATGCTTCCCGCGCTGCTGCTGGTTGAGACAGGTTTTTGGAGATTTGGGTTCGGCGCCGAGTACTACCGATATGCCATGTATTCTGACTCCAATTGGGCAGGAATATGCACCTTCTGCGTGACCGTGGGGGCCATTGGGGCTTTTGCCTTGGGCGTTGCATATTCTGCACGCTCGGCTGATCGTCGATCCCTTCGGGGTCTTGTTGTGGGTGCAGTTTGCGCCACGGTTCTCGTCGTCGCCATGCTGAACGTCAAGGCCGTCAATGCCTGTGTCAAGAATCGTTTTGCCGCTTGGTACGCCGCTAAAGAAGATGCATTTCTCGGCCAGCACGTGCGCGGGTATCTTCCCGATTCATGGCGCAAAGAAGGTTGGCTGACGGTTAGCTTGGGTGGCTTTTGCATAGACGACCATTGGCGATGGTCAGAAGCCCAAACCTCCTTTGAGGCCCCTCAGCTTCGCCTGTTTCTTCACAAATAGTGGATTTGGATGGACGCGGCCAAGAAGGCCGCCATAGCATCGTCAGACGGGTTGAGTGGATGCCAGTGAGGTGGAGTTCACTAAGCGGGGCAGGCACACATGGCAAAGATAGCGACCAATCCCACCGCCATCAGGCATAGGTGATCCTTGCTTGTTTCGGCCGTGGGTGGGCGGCTTAATGGGGGCATTCTAGCGGACGGTGCAGAGGAATGCCATATCCGGCACCGGATTGCGGCAAGGCAAATTCGTGGTGTGCCCGCATAGCCCCAAGGGTCAGGGCATATCTTCGTTCGTAGTGTGCCCGTGAGGGCATATCTCTGTTCGTAGTGTGCCCGTGAGGGCATATCTTGGGATAGCGTCTTACGACGCCACTACGAACGAAACCGCCTGCGCCGCTCACACGACGTACTTCTCGTCGATCTGGGCGAAGGGGGTGATTTCCTTTGCCGTTTCCTCGTAGCCATGCCGGCCCATGAGTGCGAAGGTGGCTTTCTTGCCGAGTTCGACGGCTGGCTGATCGTAGGCGTTGATATTCAGCAACTCGCCAGCCAGGCTTGTGGTGAACTCGTAGAGGTAGATGAACTCGCCGACGGAATGCGGCGTGATCTCGTCGAAGCGGATTGTCACGCTGGGCCTTTTCGAGCAGGCCATGGCGTATTCGGTGGCGGTTTTTTCGGCGTTGAGCAGTGTGCCCAGGTCGGCATTGCGGAGGTAGGCCAGGCCGGGGACCTCGCCGAAGGCGTCCGGTACGGCCAGTTCGCGGGCTTGCTTGGCGACTTCCAGGAAGACCGTTAGCTTGTCGTTAGGGCCTTCGCGGTAGAGTTGGACCTGGCTGTGCTGATCGGTCGTGCCGAGTGCCTTGATCGGCGTCGGCCCGGCGAAGACTTCCTTGCCTTTGCGGTCGTGCTGTTTGCCGAGCGACTCGGCCCAGAGCTGGCGGTACCAGTCGGCCAGCAGGTACAGGCGGTTGGAGTAGGGCATCATCACGTGCATGATCTTGCCCTTGACGGCGGCGAGGTGTTTGATGGCAGCCAGGACGGCGGCGGGGTTCTCGCGCCATTTCGGATGCTCGGTTCGCTTTTGCATGGCAGCAGCGCCGGCAAGGAGTTGGTCGATGTCTATCCCGCACATTGCGGCGCTGAACAGCCCGACCGGCGAGAGCACGCTGAACCGTCCGCCGACGTCGCCGGGGACCTCGAGCGTTGCGTATCCATCAGCCTTGGCGATGTCGTGTAGCGTTCCCTGCTTCGCGTCGGTGGTGGCGACGATCCGCGAGGCGAAGCTTGCGCCGAGTTTTTCCTTGAGTGCCTGTCGGAAGATCATGAACTGGCTGGCGGTCTCGGCCGTCTCGCCGGACTTGCTGATCACGTTGACGCACGTCGTCGCCAGTCGCGGGCCGATGAAGTCCAGCACGTCGCCGACCATGGCGGGGTCCACGTTGTCCAGCACGAACAATCGAGGTCCGCCTCGCTTGGCGTCGGGCAGCAGGTTGTAAGTGGCTGGGTTCAGCGCGGCCTGGAGGGCGATGTTGCCCAGCGCGCTTCCGCCGATGCCCAGGACGACCAGATCCGTCGTGGCGGGTCTGAACTTGTCGGCCAGCCTCTTGACCGCGTTCGGGTAGGTCTTGTGCGTGGGCAGGTTCGCATAGCCGAGCTTGCCGCCCGTGGTCTGGGCGATAACCTTCCTCAGAGCCTTGCCCATCGTCCGCGAGATTCCCGACAGGTCCGCCTTCGTAACACCGTGTTCGGGTCCGATGGCCACGTCCGTCGCGTTCTTCCAGTTCAGCGTAAGCATGTTCTACTCCTTGCCGTGTACTCGGTACGACCAGCCGCGTTCGCGGCATGGGTTGAGAAAGGTTATCGCCCCGGCGTGATAATTTCCAGCCTGCATCAACGCCTTGTCCCACCAATATAGAAATGTCCGATCTTGACCAGATAGAAATGTCTGGTTTCCAGGAGGGCCGGAAATCGGAAGAAGGTGATATCGGCGATGGTCACCGGTGAGTCAATGTAAGCGAAGGCCGGGCGCTTGCCCGGCGCGGGGCCGCGGAAGGGGACGAGCCGATTTCTAAAGGGGCTGCAATGGGCACGTCGATGATGCGTCGGTAAATGGCGGCCAAAGTGCGGGGTTATCCTGGCGACGTGGCCGTCCGTCGCCTTCGCAGCAGGGCTGCGCACGCTCCTCCGGCCAGCAGCAGGATGCTGGCTGGTTCGGGGATATTGCCGCCGTGGCCGAAGCTGCCGTTATTGACTTGCCCTCCGCCCTGGAGGTCGCCGACGACCAGCGTGCCGGCGATCAGGCCGGCATCGAAGTTCGTCGCTGCCAGCGGCGCGAGTATGTTTACCGCGTTGGTGCTGGAAAGGTCCAGGTATCCGGCGTTGGGCATGTTCAGAAGGACATCCTCGGCTAAGATGCCGCCCTCGTAGTTCCATGCCGTCCAGTCGAGTGTGACGTCGATGTCGGGGACGTTGACATAGACTATCGCGCCGGTGGGCGCGTCGATGGTGAACTTCCACGCGGCCTGGAGCTTCTGGGCTGCGATGTTGATGACGTTCACGCCGTCGGTGCCGGCGAAGGTCAGATGGCCCCAATCGTCCGTGCAGGAACCTGTCGCCGACATGTTGCCGATGCCGGCGGATGTGGTTTGGAAGTAATTGCTGATCGCCTGGAGGTCGACCATGGGGGCGTACGGTTCGCCCGTGAGCGTATCGCCGTAAACGGTAAGCGTCGAATCAAGGGCGACTCCTAAACCGGCACGGACATCGCCTCCCACCGTGCCCCCGCCGAACTGGGCGACGTATCCGCCGGCGGTGACGCTGCCAGAGATGCCCACGCCGCCGAGGGCTACGTCTCCGCCGGCCTCGATGTCGCCAAGGTACGTGCCGGTAAGCCTGGCCGAGCCGCCCACGTGCAGGGCCGGCCCTGTCTGGGTCGGCTGGTTCAGCAGGGAGAACGACGAGAACGCCACGTTCCCTGCCGCCCCGGCCCGGCCCTGGAAGTCGCTCTGATACGGCGACGCCTCGCTACCGATATCGCCGAGGCTGTAAACGTTGAAGTAGCCGAACGGATTTTCGACCATGTTGGCCTGGGCACCCACGGTGATGACGGTGACGCTGAGCAGCGCCCCGATAGCGGCAAAAGAGCGTTTCATGTCTGGAATCTCCTACTGTTCGCGCCCGGCGAGGGCGCGGACTTGCGGTAACTGCCTGCAGGGCCTCCTTGGCCCGTTACAGGAAGCGTCGCATTCAGATGGTCGGCGGGCAAATCGATTGCGGAGGATTAACCGCGAAGTCACAGAGAGACGAGAAAACAGAAGCAGAAACAGAAGCATCAGATGGGGATCGCATGGATTAAGGGATTATATGGATGAAAACATATATGAATCTTCTGAGCCGGCAATCCCCGTCTGATATTTCTTCTTGCTTCTATTTATTCCGTGGACCTCCGCGGCCTCGACGTTCGTCGGGATCTTCGACTCTGTGGTCAGCAATCCCCAACGAC
>CAZMBZ010000220.1:0-2950 GCA_964564285.1 uncultured Planctomycetaceae bacterium
GCAGGCTTCGAACAGGAGACCTTTGACAATGCTTAGATACGTGGCGGGAAGATGGTTTGTCTGGGCGATCATTGCGTTGGCTGGTTTATCCAATCCGGCCAGAAGTGGCGTTCTTACGGAGGGTTTCGTGAATCCACCGTCTACCGCTCGTCCCTGGGTTTATTGGTTCTGGATCAACGGCAATATCAGCAGGGAGGGGATCACGGCGGATTTGGAGTCGCTCAAGCGCGTCGGCGTGGGCGGTGTGCTGTGGATGGAAGTCAGCGGGCCATGGTGGGCGCCGGCGGGTGACGTGGCGGGCGCGAGCCTGCAATGGCACGAGATGATCCGACACGCTTTCAGCGAGTGCAAACGCCTTGGCCTGAAGTTCGACATGTCGGTGGACTTTGGCTACGGCAGCGGAGGACCTCACATCACGCCCGAACTCTCGATGCAGCGGCTGGTTTGGAGCAAGAAGCTGCTGGATGGCGGGCGGGCGGTGTCGGTAGTACTGGACAAGCCGAAGGTTGAGAAGAAGGTCTCCGCGTGGCTGAGGCCCGGCGCGGCCATGCCGGCCAAGGTCCTCAAACAAATCGAACAGTTGGATTCCTACCGGGAAGTCGCCGTTGTCGCGCTGCCCATGCCCGCGTCTGCAAAAGCAAGCCCACCAAAGATCGTCGATCTGGTCCGTAAAAGCGCCTTGTCGAGTTCCCGGCCCAGGGGCTCTGACGCGAGCAAGTCGGCCCGGGCTTCGGAGGCAGCGCCGGTTGGCACCGTGATCGATCTGACCGACCGCATGGATTGCGATGGTCGGCTTAAATGGGACGCCCCGGCCGGGAGGTGGCTGATTCTGCGCATTGGCCAGGCTTCGAACTTCAAGATGACCAGGCCTTGCCCACAGGCGGCGGTTGGCCTGGAATGCGACAGGTTGAGCAAGGCGGGCATCGAAGCCCATTTCAATTCGTTCTTCAAGAAGGTCATCGCCGACGCCAACACCGCCGCCGGCGGGACGTTGGCTTTCGCGCACATCGACAGTTGGGAGGCAGGCTACCAGAACTGGACGGCTTCATTTCCCAAGGAGTTTCGAGCGAGGCGCGGCTACGAGATCCGCCCCTGGCTGCCGGTGCTGACCGGCGAAGTCGTCGGCAGCGCCGAGCTTTCCGACCGTTTCCTGTGGGACGTGCGGGCCACCGTCGGGGAAATGATACGTGACAATTACGCAGTCCGGCTGGGGGAACTGATTCGCCCGTACGGCATGGGACTTTCGATCGAGGCCTACGGGATGTTGTGCATCGACAACATCGCCTACGCGGGCGCCTGCGATATGCCCATCAGCGAATTCTGGGCGGGGGGAGCGGACGAGTTCCCATCCTTGTCTTCCCGCCGCGACAGGAATTCCAGCAGGGCGATGGCCTCGGCGGCCCATGTGTACGGCAAGCCTGTGGTCGGGGCTGAGGCGTTCACGTCGGGTCGGGGATGGCGGGACCATCCGTTTCTGCTAAAGCCTATGGGCGACTGGTTTTTTTGCGAAGGGGTCAACCGGCTGATCTTCCACCTGTCGGCCCACCAGGCCTACGACAACGCGATTCCGGGGCTGACGCATCGCAAGTGGGGCGAATCGTTCAACCGGTACAACACGTGGTGGTCTTACACCCGGCCATGGATCGACTACCTCTCTCGCTGCCAGTATATGCTTCAGCAGGGCAAGTTCGTCGCGGACGCCTGCGTGGTCGTGGGAGAAGGGGCGCCCCTGCGTGCCCGCGCAATGGTCTCCGGCGTTCCAGACGGTTATGACTTCGACTTCTGTTCGGGTGAAGCCGTGCTCAAGATGAAGGTTCACGATGGTCGGCTTGTGCTGCCTTCGGGCATGAGCTATCGCTATCTCGTCCTGCCCGACGAGGACCGCATAACCCTGCCGCTGGCGAGGAAGATCAAACAGTTCGCCGACGCAGGCGTTCGCCTGGTAGGCGGCAGGAGGCCCGTGGGCACGCCCGGCCTGACGGATTACAAGCGTGCCGACGCCGAGGTCAGGCGGATCGCCAGGGAAGTGTGGGATACGGGGAAAGTGGCCTCCGGCAAGACGATTGCGGAAGTCTTCCGCGCCGATCGGCTCGCCCCGGACTTCCAGGGCGAAAACGTATGCTACATTCACCGCCGCATAGGCGACGCCGAAGTGTATTTCGTCGCCAACCGGAAGAATGAAGCGAGAGACGTGGATTGCACGTTCCGGGTCCAAGGCAGAATCCCTGAACTGTGGGACCCCGAAACAGGCGACATTCGCGAGCTGTCGCAATTCTCAACCAAGGGCAGCCGGGTCAGCATTCCGCTGCATTTCGGGCCGGCCCAGAGCTGGTTTATCGTTTTCCGCAAGGCCGGCGTGCCCGGCCCCTCGGGGGACGGCAAGAACTTCCTGCCGTGCCGAACGCTGAAGCAAATCGATGGCTCCTGGCTGGTGACGTTTGACCCGCGGTGGGGCGGACCCAAGCAGCCGGTCGAATTGAATGCGTTGACGGACTGGAGCAAGAATGCGGATCCGCGCATTCGCTACTATTCCGGCACGGCGGTCTATCGCAGGAACCTGGAACTTACCGAGTCGCAGATCTCCGTGGGTGGGGGACGGCTGATGCTGGACCTGGGGCAGGTGAATGTCGTGGCACGCGTGAAGCTAAACGGAAAGCAGTGCGGCATTGCATGGAAGCCGCCGTATCGTGTTGACATTACCGGCCTGGCCAGGTGCGGGAGGAACGAGTTGGAAATCGACGTGGCGAATCTCTGGATCAACCGGATGATCGGCGATGAGCAACTGCCTGAGGATTGCAGGTGGAAGGATTTCGAGACGCTGGTGGAATGGCCCGAATGGTTCAAGAAGCATTTGCCTCGCCCCTCAGGTCGATACACGTTCACCACATGCAAGCATTACAAAAAGGACACCCCACTCGTCCGGTCGGGCATGCTCGGGCCTGTCAAGTTG
>CAZMBZ010000220.1:3050-9125 GCA_964564285.1 uncultured Planctomycetaceae bacterium
GGCTCGCTCCGGTACACAATGAACCGCAACGCAGGGGGAGCACTTGCCGAACTGCCGACCGGCATGGAAATCGTCGAGAGCATCAACGGGCAGGTGTACATTCGGAAAGTCCGGCCTGGAGTTATCTTGCCACTGGAAGAGAAACTCGTGCAGCAGACGCTTGCAGCGCATGACCGGGATAAGTACCGCGTCGAGGTCAAGGGTCGGGACATTATCATTCATAAGCCGAATCAAGACGTCGATAGAATTGCCAAGTTGATGGACACCACGTCTGCCTGGGGAAACTTCGGGCAGACGTTCGAGAAGCTGATGAGAAAGAAGATTGGCGATGCCGCCTGGCAGGACTACCAGCGGCAGCGGAAGGAGAAAGCCCGTCTGGAAATTGAGCAACTGGTGACGTACATGCCCGTGCTGCGTTTGAGATTAGACAAGGGGCGACGGCGGTTATTCAGCGTTGAGCGAATGAGTTATCGTGGCCACGGTGGCTGGCTGTGGCTGCGGAGCGGTATGCCGCTGGCGACCGCGTGCGAACACTACGTGCCTCTCCTGGGCACGTACAAGCTATTTGAGGAATGCTGACTGGAGACAACCCATGCCGCCTGTGAAGCTCTCGGATATCATGGATGCCCTGGAATCGGTGGGGGATGAGACGCGTGCCTATCTGGATAAGCAAGCGGGGAAGGTCCTTGTGTTGATGGACGATCAACTTCAGGCCGCCGAGGAAGACGAGACCTTACTCGCCAGGTTTGGCCTGCAGCGTCGCCGTGCTGGACTCCAAACCGTCGGCCTTGGCCGTGATGCGAATCGCGCCGGGGTGGTCCGTCGAGCGGAGGATCAACATGGCTTTGCCGTGGAACAGCGGGTGGCGATTGTCCTGGAACGGATCGAGCCCCAACGGGTCACCGTTGCCGATGCCCGCGATTCGAGCGGGGCCTTCTACCTCGAACGTGATGAGATTGTCAGCCAGCGGACAGGGCGTTCGGTTGGCATCGATGGCCTCGACCAGCACGTAGCAGAGATCCTCGCCGGTCGCTGCCATTGAGGTCCACTCGGGCGAAAGTCGAATTCGCGCCGGCGCCCCGGCCGTTCGCATGACGGCCTCGGCGAGTCGTTTCCCGTCGCGATAGGCCACGGCCTTCAGTTCGCCCGGCCGGTAGGTCACGTCCTCCCAGCGGAGCCGGTAGCGGTCGATGATGTGGTAGTAGGACAACGGGCCGAGATCGTCGCTCGCATAGACCTCCAACTGCACGACGCCGGCCCGGGCATTCTTCAGATCGGTGAACTCGATGCGCACGTATCGGGCCTTCGCCTCGAACCGGCGCACGGCGACGGTCTGCCGCGTTCCCCATGCGTTCTGTTTGTAGAGCGTGGCCCAACTCTCTCCGTCGACGGAACCTTTCAAAACGTACTGATATCGATTGGCCGATTGCTCGAAGACGATTCGGCAGGCACGAACCGGTTGTACTTTACCCAAGTCGACCTGCCACCATTGGCCGGGGTTCTCGTCGGCAGCGCGCCATCGGGTTTCCACCTTGCCATCATTGCCGTGCGAGGCGAGATGGCCCTTGTCCTTGTCCTGCGAACTGGCAAGGACGGGGCGGCCCAGGGCCAGATTCTTCGGCACGGCGTCACTGACGCCTTTTTTGCGGCGGCCGAGCGACTTGCCGTTGAGGAACAGTTCCGCCGAGTCGCCGTTTGTGTAGACGTAGACCGGCACGGTCTTTCCGATGCGATCCGGCCAATTCCAATGGGGCAGGATATGAACGGTCGTTGCCTCGGGCCGCCAGTGGCTTCGATAAAGGTAGTAGCGGGACTTCGGCATGCCGCACAAATCGACGATGCCGAAATAGCTGCTTCGGGCCTGCTCCGTGTAGGGTGTCGGCTCGCCAATATAGTCGAAACCGGTCCAGACGAACTCGCCGGCCACGTAGCGGTCGGTCTCCATCAGTCGGAAATCGACATCCGGAATGTCACGCGGGCCGGACGCCGAATTCAGATCGTACGAATCGACTTGTCGGTCCTCGTTGATATAGTCGGTCTTCTCGATCGGGTGCGGCAGGCGGAAGTATCCTCGCGTACTCAGCGCCGAAGCCGACTCGCTATAGACGATCGGTTTGTCGGGATAACGCTTGCGGGCCGCCAGATACTTTCGCCCGTAATTCCAACTCGTCACATCCAGTGAATCGAGCACGTGCGTATCCTCGCGAACAGCCTGGGGGACGAGGCATCCCATCGTCACAGGCCGGGTCGGATCGTGGCGTTTGAACTGGCCGACCATGAACGTCACCTTCTCGGGCGCATCGCCGGCCTCATTCGCCTCGACGTCCCACATTTCGTTGCCGATCGACCATAGCACGACGCTGGGATGGTTGCGGTCGCGTCTCACGAAGTTGCCGACCTGGCGTTTCATGAAGGGCGTGAATTGCGACTGGTCGAGCAGATCGGCCGTCGCATCCCACTTGTCGAAGCACTCGTTCATCACGAGTATCCCCATCCGATCGCACAGGGCCAATAACTGCGGAGCCGGGGCGTTGTGGCTCGTTCGGATGGCGTTGGCGCCCATGTTCTTCATGATCTGCAACTTTCGTTGCATGGCCCGGGGATAGAAGGCACTTCCGAGCGGGCCGTGATCGTGATGCAGGTCGACGCCGAAAAGCTGCACGCGCCGGCCATTGAGATGAAATCCATCATCCGCCGTAAAACGGAATGTTCGGATGCCGAACGGGACGATATCCCGATCGCACACTGCCCCATCCCGTTCAACGGTAACAATCGCCGTATACAGGTTCGGTTTCTCGATGTCCCATCGCTGGGGATCGTCCACCTTCATGGTCAGTTGAAAATCACCCGATTGGCCGGCGGCGATGCTTTGCTGCCCGCTGCCATCGGCCACGGCATTCCCCGAGGGATCGAGCAGACGCACTCGCAGGGTCGGTTTGACGGCCGACTCGAGGTGGTTTTCAACGGTTGTCTGCAATCGGACGGTTGCCTGCCTGCCGCCGATTTTTGGCGTGGTGACGAACGTTGCCCAATGGGCCACATGGACCGGATCGCACACCGACATTGCCACCTGGCGGTAAATTCCCGCCCCGGGGTACCATCGGCTCCCGTGCCTGGTCGTATCGGCACGGACGGCGATGACGTTCTTCTCGCCGAACTTCACATGCTCGGTGGCGTCGACGCGGAACGACATATATCCGTAGTCCCATTGCCCCGCGAGTCGGCCGTTGACATAGACCTGGGGAAAGGCCATCACGCCGTCGAAATCGAAATAGACTCGCTTCCCCCGATCGGCTGCATCGAGCGAGAAGGTTTTTCGATACCATCCGACGCCGCGCCACGGCAGTTTGCCGGTTCGGCCGCTGGTTTTCGGATTGAAAGGTCCCGCGGCAGCCCAGTCGTGCGGCACGCGAACGGCTTTCCACGCCGAGTCGTCGAAGTCCGGCTTGGCGGCGGGTTGGTCGCCGTTGGCGAACCGCCAGCCAGGGTTGAAGTCGACCGTTTGTCGGCCTGCTTTAGCGTCGGCCGCTGCCATGGAGCTCGCCATCATCAGGGCCAACGAGACGGTCAGCAGCAGGAGCCCATTCATGCGGAGTGTTGTTTCGATCATTGTTTTTCCAGTGTCAACAGGTTCTGAGACATTAGCGATAGCGTACTGCAAGCCAGCTCATTTTCCCTTGGGCTTTGCGGGCTGGATAACTTTTCCTTCGGGATAGTCCCTGCCGTGGAAACTTCGTCTCACAGAACGTTGCCATGCCTCCATGTCGGCCTTCATGCGTTTGACCACATTCGGGTGCTCGGCTGCGATATCCGTCTTTTCAGACACATCAACATTCAGATCATACAACTCGAATGTATCTTTGCCTCGCTTGTACAACTTGTACTGATTATCCACCCAGGCCACTCGTGTTTCCGACAGGATATCGTCGCCTTCAGGGCGCCAGAATCCGATCCCTTTCGGTCGCTTATTCATCTTTCTGTCGAGAATCGCCAGGATACTCATGCCATCAATGGGTTGCTTCTGGTCCGAGGTATCAATATTCAGGAGATCCACGATGGTCGGGTAAATGTCGCTGGTCACGACGGGGACATTGCTCACGAACGGTTTCCTGATCCGCTCCGGCCATTCGATCAAGCCGGGCACGCGCACGCCACCTTCCCATATCTGTCCCTTATGCCCGCGAAGAACTCCGTTCGAGCCGAAGGCGTCCGGCCCGTATTTTGGGTTCTGCCACGCGCCATTGTCGCTATTGAACCAGAGCATGGTGTTGCGTGCGATGCCGAGCTTTCGCAGGCCGTCGCGCAACGCACCCATAGCGCGGTCCACGCCGATCATCTCGCCGTAGTAAGGGTGACCGCCAGCAGCTTCGAGATCTTCCTTCGTGGGCAGAAGTGGAATATGCGGACTGCCGAACCAGATCACCGCCAAAAACGGCTTCTTGGATTCCGCGTTCTTCTTAATGAAGGTAAGTGCCTCCGTTACAATCGCGTCCGAACCGTCGCCGGGAACGGTGACTTGTTCGCCCATGCGGCTGAAGGTCCAATTGGCATCAAACCAGTTGGAAACCGTGAACCATGTGTCGAATCCGAAGCGGCCCGGATGCAGGGGGTCTTCGACCGGCAGGGCGCGGCCTCTGCCGGACTTCCCGCCGCTCAAATGCCACTTGCCGAAGTGTCCCGTGGTATAGCCCACCCGCTTTATTGCCTGGGCGATCGTGAATTCCTGCGTGCGTAAGGGCATTCCCGGCCAGAACACTCCTGCCCGGTAGGGATGTCTTCCGGTCATCACGCTGGCTCGCGTCGGCGAGCAACTCGGATGCGCCGAGTAGAAGCGATTGAACCGGACCCCGGCGGCAGCCATGGCGTCCAGGTTGGGCGTCTTGATTTTCTTCAGCCCGTTGTAGCTGACGTCGCCCCAGCCCTGGTCATCCGTCATGCAGAGGATAATGTTAGGTCGATCACCCCGAGCCTCAGCAGGTGAGGCCGCCCGGGCCGACAAACTACCCGCCGACAGCGCCGCAGCTCCGACGCCCACGGCCTTGAGGAATTGTCTTCGATTCATGTGAGTCATTTATATGCTCCTTCGCGTGACATTATCAATCATTTGGCTTTCAGTGCCAACTATCTTGACGTGCCCCTGTCGCGGGAGCAGCAGCGAGAGGCGATTGGGCTGGTTGGCGAATATCTGAACATCGATGACTGGCAGTAATGATGCCGGGGGAACCCCCGGACTGATGGAAGCTAAAGGGGATTACGCATCTGGCTGGGCCTGTTAACCCAATTTTGTTTCAAGCTTCTTCACCACGTAGCTGACGTAATCGCCGTAGCCCCAGCCGATTCCGTCGGCCTTCCGGGCCAGCTTCGCCAGCCGGTCCTTCACCCGCCCATAGAGCGGGCGGCCTTCCTCGCTGGTCAGCAGCTTCTGCACCTCGTCCAACGTCGTGCACAGACTGTCGTAGAATGCCTCATTGATGTCGCCGAATTCGCAGGTGAATTCCGTGCCGGTCTCCACGTGGGCCAGCAGCAGTTCCAGCGTTCCGGCTGGGTCCGATGTCGCCCGCCAGTACTCGCGAATGGCTGAACCGGTCCTGGATCAGCCCCGTCAACTGCGCCTTGTCCCAGTCCTTCAACTGGGCCTTCACCCGCGACCACGATGGTTTTGTCTGTTTGGCCATGATTGCTCCTATCGCCGCTCACCTGGCGAATAACTCTCACAGACCGTGTGGCTTAATGCCATGCCTGCACCCGCCGAGTGCATGTCGAGCGGTCTGCGATGCAGGTTCTCAATGACTTCAAGTGTTTTTACCGAAGAAGCGTCGTCTTGGCAACGCCGGAACGCCGGCACCGGGCTTAGTCGATAGGCCATCTTGAACCAAAGAGAGAGAAAGACGGCCCAAACGTGGCGGTAGGGGTGTGGGTAATCCAAGGTCAGGTAGGAAGGCAGGGCGGGCAGGTGCGTCAAAAGCATTTGGCGGGTTTCAGCTTCGGCGGACATCCGCCATAGCTCGTCCCATCGGGACGAGCTATGGCGGATGGGCCCTGTAGGATTCGAACCTACGACCAAGGGATTATGAG
>CAZMBZ010000221.1:0-9099 GCA_964564285.1 uncultured Planctomycetaceae bacterium
GGCCGTGCGATGCCCGTAGTGTGCGCTGTCGTATCGAGCGAGGTTGCTGGACGCCTCGGCCATGGCGACAATGTAATAGCACGCGGCGGCGTAGCTGGAGAGCTTGCCGGCCTCGTCGATATCGATTCGACTGTGGGGAAGCGAGACTTCCACAATCTCGGCACCGGCGCGTTCGTACGCCTCGGCCGCGGCGCGAATAGCGCGGTTTGTCTCAGCATCCAAGGCGTCGGAGTAAAACTCTCGCGGCAGGCCGATCCGCAGGTTCGCCGGCGGGGTGTCGAGATGGGCGAGCATGTCCGGCACATCTCGGGGCACGCTGGTGGAGTCTCGTCCGTCGTGTCCGGAAATAACGCCTGTCAGCAGGGCCGCGTCGGCGACATCTCGAGCGAGCGGGCCTATCTGGTCGAGGCTGGACCCATAGGCGACCAGCCCGTATCGACTGACACGTCCGTAGGTGGGCTTGAAACCCACCACTCCGCAGAACGCAGCCGGCTGGCGGATCGACCCGCCGGTATCGCTGCCGAGAGCGGCAGCGCACATCCTGGCCGCGACGGCGGCGGCGGAACCGCCGGACGACCCGCCCGGTACGCGGTCGGTATCCCACGGGTTTCGCGTTGGCTTGGTGGAGCTGTTTTCCGTGGACGAGCCCATGGCGAACTCGTCGAGATTGGTCTTGCCCAGCACGACGGCGCCGGCGGCCTGGAGTTTGTCCACTGCCGTCGCCTGGTACGGGGCTCTGAAGTTGGCGAGCATTTTCGACGAGCAGGTCGTCCGCCCGTAAGTGGTGCACATGTTGTCCTTGACAGCCACGGGCACGCCGCCGAGTGGGCCAATGTCCTGACCGGCGGCGCGGCGGGCGTCGATAGCTTTGGCCTGCTCGATGGCCATGTCGGCCCATACCTCGTTGTAGGCCCCCACGACCGGCTCGCGAGCATCGATGGCGTCGAGGTAGGCTCTGGTGGCCTGCTCGGCGGAGGCATCGCCGGCGGCGATTCGGGCGGCAAGTTCGATCGCGGTAAGTTCCGTCAGGTTGCTCACTGGCTGCCTCCGATAACCTTGGGAACCATGAAGAAGTCGCCGTCATGCTTCGGCGCGTTGGCAAGTGCGGCCTGGGGGGTCAGGCTCTCACCTGGCGTGTCATCGGCAAGGACATTGCGAAGCTCGACGGCGTGTGCCATAGGCTCGACGCCGTCGGTGTTCAGTTCGGAAAGTTTGTCGAAGTATTCGAGAATGGCCGACAGTTGCCGGCCAAAAGTCGAAACCTGCTCGTCCGTCAGTTCGATACGGCTTAGCTTTCCGATATGCCTCACGAGCGGCTCGTCGATATTCTGAGTCACGTCAGCGGTCTCCTGGTGTTTGCCCACATCGCGGCGCATGCGACACGGCAGGGCCATGATTAGGTATTATCCGAGCCCTGTCAACGAGGTTAGCTTTTGGTTTTTCCAGCCAGCCAGTGGATTGACGTTGTTGATCCATCATGCTATATTACCGCAGTTATAGTTGAAACCATTGTATGTGAAGGAGTTTTATGCCTAAGGGCGATGTCATCGAGGTGGAGGCAATCGTAAAGGTTGCACTGCCAAACGCCATGTTCCGGCTGGAAATCGAAGTCGGCGGCAACAAGCACGAGATCATCGGTCACATATCCGGCAAGATGCGGCGGCACTACATCCGCATCACGCCTGGAGACCGCGTCTTGGTGCAGTTGAGCCCCTACGACCTTTCCAAGGGCCGGATCGTATTCCGCCAGCGCTGAAAGCCTCGCCACACTCGGGCGAGGCAACGGACGGACAGTAATCGGGTCCGCAGTGTCAGTCGCGGACCCTTTTTCATGCGCCCACGCAACCCGGACCCAAAGCAGGCCGGATCGAGCACGTCAAACATTCCGCCCCGCGCGACCAGGGGGATGGTTAAACCTGATGGCGGACCTATTGCCCGCAGAACCGCGGGAACCCAAGGGCTTCCCGAACGTCCAACCGAGCGACGAGCACTATGAATGCCACACTGACAATTGCGTTGTGTTTGCTTAGCCTGGGCTCCCAGACCCGGACAAGCCAGGCCGTCAGTGAACCGCCCGCAAAGTCCCAACCCGCCAAAAGCGGCGAACCGCAGGCCGGGACGACAATTCGCGTGGCGATTATCGACCTGAAAGCCGACGCAAGGGCAGGTGACCCAAACGCGGCCTACTCGGAGGCGAGCTTCAAACGCGCCATTGAGGCAAACCGCAGTTCGCTTCCGACGAAACTGGGTCAGCTTGACGTGAAATACGACGTTCTCCCTCTTGGCCGAGATAAGCCCGCACTGCAGGACTACCAGGTATTGGTTCTCATGCCCGAGTGGACGCTGCTGCTGCCGGTCCTGGACACCTACGCGGACGCCTTCGCCGATTACATCCGGCGAGGCGGCGGGTTGGTGGTATTCCAGCCGAACCCGCTGTGCGTTTATCCGCCCGGCGCTAAACCACCCAAAGCGCTGGCCCAGCGCGGGATCGACCGCGAGTATTGCACGCCTGGAATCCTGCCTCTCAAGGCCACGTTCTACAACCGATACGTGCAATACGAAGCCGTCCTGAACGTCGCCCGCAAGGGCCACCCGATCACCCATGGCCTGGCCAACGAGAACATGCCCTACACCACGGACCAGATCTTCGACCTCGACCGCCGGTACAAAATCCTCGCCCGCGGTGACAGCAGCGATTCACCATCCCTGGCTGCTGGCGTGCTGGGGCGAGGACGGATCGTCCTGATCGCCGACAACGTCCACGGCACCGCACCCGCCAGGCGACAAACTCCGATGGCCGTCGTGGCACGATCGCTGCTGTGGGCGTGCGGTCAGCCAGACGAGATGGTGCGCAGCGTCTCGGCCGAATCGATAAAAATGGTAGGCGTGGCGTTCTCGACCGACCCCGCCGACAAGGTCGGCCAGGACCCATCGGCCAGGGAATTCAGCGACGAACCGGACGATGGCAGTCCGCTTGACGGAAAATCGCCATCGACCAGCCCCGCCGATCCCCTGACCGCCACCGCCAAGCCCCCCCACCATGAGTCGACCCGGCCAAACGAAGTCGTGCGAAGCGCCCTGGCCAATACGCTCCGGCACGCCCGCAAGGGCGACGTCATACGCCTCCAGGCGGGCCTGTACGACGTAGGATCGCTGGTGATACCCGACGGCGTGTCGCTCGTCGGCGCCGGAGCCGTCAACACCGTGCTGAAAGTCCGATGCCCTAAACCCATGGGCGCCGCCCTGGAACTTAAGGGCAAGAGCGCCGTCGAGGACCTCACCGTCGTCAGCGACCACACCAGCCGTGGATACATGATCCGCGCCACCGGCGAGTCGGCAAGCCCCACCATGAGACGCTGCATCCTGCTGCCTGGCGATAACGAGTTATGCGGATTCGTCGCCTGGGACAAGGCCTCGCCAACGCTCAGCCATTGCGTCATTGTCTCGCCGCCCGGCGAGTACGGCGTCTTCGCTCGAAAGCAGGCCGCGCCGGTAATCGACTACTGCACCATCGTCAGCCAGGGTTTCGGAATCGGTATGATGGACAACTCAACACCGGTCATCCGCCGCTGCATCGTCGCCGGGTATCGCCCGGGCGTGCTGATCGCCGCCGACTGCGAACCGACCGTGACAGACTGCGTCCTGTTCTGCCTAGGTAGCAGCGTGGGCGGGGGCTGCCACGCCTTCCCCATCACTCGCCACGGTTCGGTGAGGGATCCGGACGCCAAGATCGTCTTCAAACTTAAGGTCGATCCCGTCCCGGAGATCACCTGCCGGCGGGACATCCTCGTGCTCGACCCCAAGCTACAACTGGGTGAAACTCTGAAGGGCTTCCTAGCCCCCGACGCCAACAGCGGCGCGGCCGCCTACGGCGCCTACGCCAACAACGCCCCCTGGCCCAAGCAGGCCGGCAACGCCCCGAAAATCAAACTGCCGAATCTGGATAAAGCCCTGCCCCCCGCCACCAGCCCAGCCCTGCCCTAAACCAACAATCGCAGACCGATAAGAAAAAACACCCTCCCCCCCTGCGCCCTCTGCGTGAGATATTCTTCTTCTGCTGGTGCTTCTTCTTCACCCTTACAACGTGCGCAGATGGAACCCGCCATCAACGTTTATCACTTCGCCGGTGGAAAAGTTCAGATCGCCACCAACGCAGGCGCCGATCGCCTTGGCGACATCCTCCGGCTCGCCCCAACGTTCGATCGGGGTCAGGCCTTCGGCGATGAGCTTGTCGTATTTTCCCTTAACGGTGGACGTCATATCGGTTCGGATAATGCCAGGCCGAATCTCGTAGACGTTAATGCGATGCTCAGCCAGGCAGGCTGCCCACAGCTTGGTCGCCATGGAAACCCCCGCCTTGGAAAGGCAGTACTCACCCCGGCCGACGCTTGCGGCGTAGGCGCTCACCGATGAGATGTTCATGATACGCATCGGCGAGTCCGGCCTGTCGGCTCGCTGGCGGATCATCCAGTTGGCGACGGCCTGGGTCAGAAAGTACGGACCCTTGAGGTTGATCGTCATAACTCGGTCGAAGCTCTCTTCAGTGGCTTCGAGAATGTTCGCCCGGACCTTGGGCGCCACGCCGGCATTGTTGACCAGCACGTCAAGCCGGCCAAACGTGGCCTCGATCTCAGCCAAGGCGGCAGCTCGATCAGCGGGGTTCGTAACGTCTCCGACAATCGCCATGGCCTTTCGCCCGGCGGCGCGGATGTCGGCGACGGTCTTTTCGGCATCGCCGACGTCGAATATCGCCACATCCAAGCCTCGCCTTGCCAACTCGACGGCGATTGCCGCCCCGATTCCCCTGGCCGCTCCCGTAACCAAAGCAGCGCCGGCGACAGTCATAATAAAAACTCCATTGTTAAAGGCTGATAATCGTTAATGTTCGGGCCACTTGCCCAGTCAGGATGGATTATGTAAACTTACCGGCCCGGAGTCAAATTGCTTTGGGTGCCGGACGCTCAACCACCCGTTTAGAAATGGGTCTGCCAGCGAGAGCGAGCAAGAACGTCGAGCAGCAAGGACAACTTTCTAAACGGGCTGTCAAAGCTCAGACGCCAAACCGGGGTCTTCCATGCGTCTGGGTCGAGCCTGTAAATTAGACAATATAGACATTCAGCGAAGGAATTTCCGCCTCCCTGCCCGCTAACAGGCGTTTCAGAGGTAAGTCGGAATCGGATTACTATAGATTCTCCCAATACTTTATCCCCACACCTGTGGGATTAGATGTATAATGAGTGACTGCACGAACATAGGTTCATGCAGTTCGGAGCAGGAAAGTTTCCATGGACAAGAATCTGTCTACGTTTGCCATTGCCCGCATGCTTCATGTGGATCCAGGATCGGTAGCGAATTGGATCGACCAAAACCTGCTGAGGGCTCACCGAACCCCCGGTGGGCACAGGAGAGTGGCGTCGGAAGACCTCGTAAAATTTCTCCGCGAACACAAGATGCCTATCCCGCCAGAGCTGGATTCCGCGCCCGACCGAGTGGTGATCGTTGACGACGAGCCGGCAATCACTCAGTTGATCGCCTGGACGATAAAGGCCGCCCTGCCGAGCTGTGAGGTCGTCGAGGCCCACGATGGCTTCCGCGCCGGCACGATCGTGGCGACCCTCAAGCCTAACGTGGTGATACTCGACCTGCGAATGCCAGGTATGGATGGTTACGAGGTCTGCCGACTGATAAAATCGCAGGAATCCACCCGCCAGGCCGACGTGCTAGCCATGACGGCCTACCCATCCCCTGAAAACGTGCAGAAGATAAAAGAATGCGGTGCCCGGGTGTGCCTATCCAAGCCACTGAATATGGAGGAACTGCTGGCTGAAATCAGGGCCTCGCTCTGACGATCAGTTGTGGTCCAGGCTCCATTTAACCGCCAGGCGAATTCCCTCGTCATAGCCGACCGTGGTTTTCCATCCGAGTTCCTTGCGCGCCTTCTCGCTCGAGAAAAAGCACCGCCGACCAATCAGCCAAACCGAGTACCGAGTAACCAGCGGCGGCTTCTTCTGGCCTACAATATGGCCGAACAACTCCATCAAAAACGCCGCGTTGCGGGCGACGCTGTAGGGCACCTTCCGCGTAACCGCCGGACAGCCGAGGCATTCGGCGACCTTGTTGGTGTACTCGCCCTGCTGTATCTCGCCGTCACTGGAAAGATTGTACGACTGGCCCAGGGCTTTTTCGTTCGTGGCCGCCAGGATGCACCCCTCCGCCTCGTTGCCGGCGTAGGTCAGGTTCAGGCGGTTCGTGCCGTCGCCGAGGAGCTTGGCCTTGCCGGTCTGGATAGCCCGAATGAGCCTGGGCATGCTCGCGCGGTCGCGCGGGCCGTAAAGCCAACTCGGCTTGACAACGGTGGCCGGCACATCGCCGGCATTATGGGCCTGCCAGACGAGTTTCTCCGCCTCGACCTTGGCACGACTGTAATAGCTCCATTTATGGAGATTCACGCCAAGAGGCGCCGACTCGTCGAGCACCATACCCGCTCCGTCGGGATGCCCGTAAGCGGAGATGCTGCTGACATGGAGAAATCGCTCGACCTTCGCCTCGCGGGCGGCGGCGAGCATGTTCCGCGTACCGTCGATGGTGACGGCCACGAAACGTTCCCACGGCCCCCAGTCGCCAACCTGGGCGGCGGCGTGGTATACCCGCTTGACGCCCTTCATGGCCTCGACGAGGCTCTGGGCGTCGGTTATATCTCCCAAAACCTTCTCAACGCCCCACTCATCGAGCAGCCGGGTGTCGCTGGATGGGCGAACAAGGGCTCGCACCGGCTCGCCCATGGCGAGGAGCTTTTCCACGACGTGGCTGCCCAAGAGACCGCTGGCGCCTGTGATAAGATTCATTATCGCTCCAATAGCAAAGGCTTATGCGACTAACAGGCCTGCACGGACCCGGCCGCAAACATAGACGTTAGCCACATGGCCCAGCCGCGTCAAGGCTTCAATGCCTCCTCCGCAACGGAATGAGACATACAACTCGCCACACGCGAACCAGGAAACATCGGACAAAGAAGTGCAGAAAAAGCTTGATTCGCCCCCCCTAAAACGTGTACTGTCGCGCCCTACATTGGGCCTCTGGGATAATCGGGTTGAGATGCCGCATGGCAAGTGATGCCTGCTTTCGGCAAAAGACCCCAATGTTTAGCGGGCTATGTGCCGATAAATGACGGTAGCGAGAAAGAGCGCCAGGCTTGCTCGCCGGTCGCGAGACACTAGAGTCCAACTGACCGAGGTAAACGAATGTCTTTGAAGCAAATGCTTCATCCGTCCAACCGCGGCGTACGATATCTCGTCGGGCTTTTGCTGGTTGGGCTGTTCTGCATCCAGTGCATCTCCGGCGGCACAAACACGGACAGCACCGTCGCCATCGCCAAAACCCAGGATGCGGACCCAAAGACCGTCGAGCAGAAGTTGCTCAGCCTGGCCAAGACAGACCACATCGCCCTGCTGAATTACTGCCTGGACAATTACGGCCGAAGCTACACCGACTACACCTGCACGCTGATAAAGCAGGAACGCATCGGCGGCAAGCTCGGCACCGAGCAGGAAATCCAGACCAAATTCAAGGAATCGCCCTTCAGCGTGGCCATGCAATGGACGCGAAACGCCCCACTCGGCGATCGGGTGCTTTACGTCGAGGGCAAGTTCAACAACAACATGCTCGTCCGCCCGTCGAACAGCCTTTTCCGCCTGCTGACCGGCGGGGCCGTGCAGCGTAAGCCCGACGGCGCCGACGCCATGCGGAACACGCTTCGCCCGGTGAGCCTCTTCGGCTTCCGCAATGGCATGCAGGAACTCGTCAAGGTATACGTCGCCGCCCGCAAGGCTGGACAACTGACGGAGAAGTTCGGCGGCTTCGCCGACGTCGCCGGGCGAAAGACGATCGTCCTCGAACGCTACCTGCCCCCCAGTGACGATTACCCCGCCTGGAAGACGCTCGTCTATATCGATCCGGATTACCTCGTGCCCGTTTGCATAGAGGGCTATGGCTGGGACGAGCAACTCTCCAGCCGATACGTCTACCAGAATGTAAAGTTCAACCCGGGCCTGACCGATGATGACTTCCTCCCCGAGGCCAACGGCTTGAAGGTGGCAAAGAAGAAGTAACCCCGCCGCCAAATACGAAACCCACCGTCCCCGGCCAAACCCGGGGACTTTTTTTTGCGCCGCCTCCGGCGCCGTGCGTCCAACCATGGAACCGGGGCACCTGACGCTTGAGATAGACCGGGCTGATCCGCTATACTGCTGCGCCGCCGTAACCTGTGGCCTGCGAGTTCCTTCCCGCATCAGGAGCACCTAGCAATATGATCCGTCCCAGCCGTCGTCCCGATCAGCCCGAGTGCAAAACTACGCGTGTGTGGATTTTCTCCGCCCTGCTACTGGCCGCCATGGCCCTGCCAGGCGGGTGCGGCGTGCCCGGACCCACCGGCGACGCGAACTCATTCACACTCGACTTCAAGGGCGCAAACCTCTCCGGCGAGCGCGGCGTGCTGGTATTCTTCGTGGATGGGGTGAACGCGGAGATCTTCCAGGAAATGCTCGATGCCGGCGAGCTGCCAGCGATTAAGAAATACTTCGCCGATCGCGGCATGTACGCGCCGCGCGCGTGCGCCAACATCCCGTCGGTAACGCTGGCCAACATGACGAGCCTGGTAACCGGGCTATTCCCGGGCCATCACCAGGTAACGGGCATTAACTGGTTCGACCGAAATCAACTCATCTGGCGCGATTACAATACCATCGCCCAGAAGAACACCCTCGACGGGGATTACACAGCCCCGTCCATCTACGAGCGCCTGCCAGGCCGATCGAGTTACTCGCTGTTCCTCCAGCCGCACCGAGGCGCGACGAAGTTCTTCGAGAACCGCCTCTCCGCAGGCCCGGCCTACTTCTTCAAAATGTACGATCTGGTCGACCGCATCGCCCTCTATCGTCTCGGCGAAATGGCGGACCTCGCCAGACGCCGCGGGCGCTGGCCGGCCTTGACGATGATTTACAGCCTCGCGCCGGACTTCCAGGCCTATCAGAACGGCGTGCTCAGCAACGACTACCGCGAGGCTATCCGCCATACCGACCGCCAGATCGGCAGGGTCCTGGG